>DAOUBS010000121.1:0-6461 GCA_034432435.1 Anaerolineae bacterium | reverse complement strand
CACTGGCTCGTCAGAAGGCTTGAGCACAGGCAGCGCGAGCTGAGCCGCTTGCTCAGGGGGGGCTAGGTCTGATGAGGCGGGGATGGTCGTTTCTTCTTGGTGGACGGCAGTTTCTAGTGTGCCAACCTGTTCAAACGGGATGATAGGGATCGTTTGGGGCGCTTCTACGTGTGCGGGCGTGTCAACAGTTAGGACTGGTTCTTTGGGTGGTGTAGGCATGACTGAAGCCATTTCTTGCGTCATGCTGGGGCGTGGCAGTCCGAATAGTTCAAACACGCTGATGGTTGCCGTGTCGCGTTTGTCGAGCCGGTTTGAGTCGCCGGTCTTAAGCGGCGGCTCGGCTGGGGTGGGCGGCTGTGCAGCGGGAGGCGGTGTGACTGGCTCTGGCTCGACTGTGGGAGCGGGGTCATTCATCGTGGACGCAGGGGCTGTGATGGATACTACTGGGTCGGGCATCTCGATGGAGGTATGCTCTGGCGCAGGCACGGAGGGAACTGGCGCCATCTCACCGCTGGTGTCGGGTTGTACCGCCTGTGCGGTCGAATGCTGGCGGCTGCTGAAGTCGGGCATTTGGAGCGAGGGCGCTTCCAGCGCAACTGCCGCGTTTTTGGCAAGAATTGGATTAGGCTGGGTGTCCTCCTGCGCGATGGGCGGTTCTAGAATCACAGGCGCGGCAATGGGCGGGCGCTGGAAGAGCGCATCTGGGGCTGGGGCATCGGGCACTTTGGGAAGTTCGCGCGAGGGGGTGACAGAAGCTGGGCGCGGCTTGCCTTCCTCTAGGACAGAAGGGTAACGCGGTTTATAGCTTGAGCGCTCAATGACGTTGGGCGCGTCTCGCATGAGGGCTTTTGACTCGGCAAGGTTGGCCTCTTTGTACAGCTCTTTGGCCACCCGGAACAGATTGCGCAGGCTCTCGACAATGTTCTGATCCAGGCTGCGCCGCACCGAGAGGGCGTTGCGCAGCCCTGACAGCGGCCCGCTCAGTTCATAGCTGAACGTCCATTGAACGATGGTTCCTTCAGGGACTTCTTGCAAGCGCAGGCGGCCTTTGTTGGAGGTAAAGCTGCTGCCGTCAACAATTGTGTACTCGAAGCCGAGGCCTTCGTACCACGCGGTGATTTCGGCGATTTGGTCTTTGCCGCTGGTGGTTTGATAGCGCCAGCGCATGCCGATCCCGCGCCGAATGCTGTTCAGGAAGGACATGCTGCGGCAGTCGGCTTGCCACTTGGGGTTATTTTCGGGGTTGCTGACCAGTGACCACATGTTGGGCGGGGTCACTGGGATTTGGATTGCATGGTCAATAACGTGCATAGCCATCTCAGGATGCGTCAACAGGAAGGTAAACTATGGGCTCGATCATTGCGGATATGTTACACTATTTGCTAGGTTCAAGCCAAAGAAAGTCTCTATGCCTGATCCCATTATTACGTTTGCTTTTGTGATTGCTACGCTGATTGGAGCAGTGTTCCACTTTGTAGTTGGAGGGGATGCGCGTCGGTTGGCGGTGTTCTTGCTGGCCGGCTGGCTTGGCTTCGCTATTGGCCACTTGTTGGGCAACACGTTAGACATCGACCTGTTGATGATTGGGGAGCTGCGCATGCTCTCGGCAACTGCTGCAGCGATGTTTGCACTGTTTGTGGCCTATGTGTTAACGACTGACCGCTCTCCGCGGCGACCATCTAGATAGGGGTGAATATGAATGAGTCGGGCGCGAGCGCTCCCGCGACGCCTGAGACGACCAATCAAGGCAGCTTTTTGAAGTGGGTGTTGATCTCGGTTGGGGCGTTGGTGGCGGTCATTGCGGGGTTCTTTGTGCTGGCGCTGGCGCTGATCGCCCTGAACCCGACGGGTGCATCTGACCTCATCGGCTACATTCGGGATGTGCTCATCAGCGTGTTCTGCCTGCAAGGGATCGTGATCGTGGTCGCGTTCGGGCTGCTGCTGGTGCAGATCAGCCGATTCGTGAACTTGCTGCGCAATGAGACCAAGCCGGTGACCGACCAAGCCCGCGAGACGCTGACGACGGTTCGCACCTCTGCGACGTTCGTGAGCAAGGCATCTGCTGAGCCGTTGATTGCGGTGCGCTCTTGGTTTTCAGGATTGGTGGTGTTTTTCAAGGTGCTCTTGAGCATCCGCGCGCTGCGTTCGTTGATGAAGAAGCCGGAGAAGCCCGATGTCGAAACGTAGGCTGGATGAATCGACCGTCCTCACTGGCTTTGTGTGGGGGGTGTTGATTGGCGCGGTGGTGACCTTCTACCGCCTGCCGGATACGTGGCTGCGCTGGCGGCAGCGGTTGACGAACCCGACCGAACGCCAGCAGTTGATCCGTCGGATTGATCCTGTGACCGCCAGCATCGATGAGGGGCGGGCGCTTGCGGCGCAGCGGCGGCAAGAGAACGCCAAGCCCTAGCGTTGCTCCAAACTCCGAAAGACGTCGCCCAACAGTCGGCTGAGATCGTGTGCTTGGAGGGTGCGCGAGCTGTTGGTGGCTTCGTGATGCGCCCCGGCCGCGCCGTGAAGATAGCAGCCGACCAGCGCGGCATCCTTGAGCGCCAGCCCTTGCGCGGCCAAGCCGGTAATCATCCCCGCGAGTACGTCACCTGTGCCCGCTTTGGCCAGCGCGGAGGTTTTGAAAGGGCTGACGTAGAGCGCGCCATCCGGCAGGGCGATGATCGTGTGCGCGCCTTTGAGGACGACGATGTGCCCCCACTCCTGCGCGTGCTGGCGTGCTACCTCAAAGCGGTCTGCTTGTACCTCAGCGGTGGATAAGCCTGCAAGCCGTCCCATCTCGGCGGGGTGAGGCGTCAGCACACAGCCTGATGGCAGCGTTTGCGCCCAGCCTGAGCGCTGTGCGAGCAGGTTGAGAGCGTCGGCGTCGATCACCCACGGCTGCGGGCGTGCGGTTGTGCACTGCTCAAGAAGCTCGGCGGCGCGTAATGATTGACCGAGGCCCGGGCCAATGAGGGCGGCGTCCATTGTGGCGACGTTCTCGACAAATGTGCTGCTTTCAGGGTTCATCCAGATGGCTTCTGGCAGGTGGCCGGCCAGTACGGCAGCATGGGTAGGTGGTGCAGCGAGGGTGACAAGGCCTGCGCCGACCCCATAGCAGCCGAGCGCGGCCAGCAGCGGCGCGCCGTAGTAGGCGTCTGAGCCGCCCACGATGAGCGCATGGCCGAACGTTCCTTTGTGGCTGTTGGGGGCGCGCTTGGGTAGGGCGTTCCGAACGTAGTCAGCGTCTAGCAGCGAATCGGTCAGCGCGGCGAGTGTTTTCTGCTTGGCGGGAAATCCGAGGTTAGCAAGGCTGAGCTTCCCGATGAGGTTGACGGCATCGCCCGTGAAGTGGCCGCGCCGCGCTGTGATGAAGGACACGGTTTCATCGGCGGTGAGGGTCAGCGGGTCAGCTTTGCCGGTGTCTGCCTCGACCCCACTTGGCAGATCAACCGCTATCACACGGATGGGCGGGGTATGGGGCAGGCCGCCTAGATCAGTTGGTTGATAGGTGAACTGCTCCGGCTGCGCTGAACGCCGTTCGGAGATGGCCTGCCGCACAGCTCGCAGGACGTGTTGCACTTCTCCACGGAGGGGCAGCCGCACGCCCAGCCCAAATAGGGCGTCGATGATGAGGTCTGAGCTGGCGGCCATGTTTCGCAGCAAGCGCTTGTCGGCGTCGTTTTCAGCAAACGCGATGAACAGCCCGGCCTGTTTTGCAATTTCAAGGTAGGGGTCATCAGGCCGATCACGCAGAAGGTAGAGCCGCACGAGCGCATCTGGCTGATCTTGCGCGATGAACAAGGCAGCCAGCATGCCATCACCACCGTTGTTGCCCGGGCCGACGAGCGCGGTCACCTGCGGTTTGTCAACATCAGCAATCCACTCAAGCGCGCGGTCAGCGACGGCACGGCCTGCGCGCTGCATCATCTCGTCGTAAGAGAGGCCGGCATCGTTGGCTTCTTGCTCGGCGGCGCGAATTTGGGCTTCGGTTGCGATCTTGAGCATACGTCCCTCACTTTCATGGCAAGGCCATTGTAGCAAACAAAAACACAGCCGTGGGCTGTGTCTGTCATGTGTGGAGGTTGGGGGTGTTGGTTAATGGTCGCGGTTGACGATGAACTGTGCCAGTGCGATTAACTCGGCTTTGGCCTCAGACGACGGCAGGGCGTCCAATTGTGCGATGGCCATCTGGACGAGCGCTTGAGCCTGTTCGCGGCCTTTCTGCAAGCGGTCCCCTTGCAGAAGTTTGTGTTTGATCGAATCGACGACATCGCCGACGCTCTGTTCAGCCGGGTCATCCTCAACCGAGATTAAGCCGCGCCCTTGTGCTGAGTCAAGGTGAGCTGTCTTGCCAAGCGTCGCCTCGTCGCCGATGACGTCGAGGATGTCATCCACGATTTGGAAGGCCAGCCCAACATTGTACCCGTATTGGGCGAGGGCGTGAACTTGATCGGGTGTGCCGTTGCCCAGCCGTCCGCCCATCTCTGCTGCAGCTTGGAAGAGCGCCGCCGTTTTGAGAGCGATGATGCGTGCGTAGACCTCGCTCGTGAAGTTTTTGGTTTTGACGGCGTGGGCTTGCAGGGTTTCGCCTTCGACCAGCGCCGTAGCCGCACGCGCCAGCACGATGTTCAAGTCACCATATGGGGCCAGCAGCTTGTACACGGCAGTGAAGAGGAAGTCACCAGTGAGCAGCGCAAACGTGCGGCCCCAGATGGCGTTGACGGAGGGTCGGCCGCGGCGCAGCACGCCGTGATCGTTGATGTCGTCGTGTACGACGCTGGCAGTATGCATCAACTCAACGGCTGCGGCAGGGGAAGCGGCGTACTCAAAGTCGCTGCCCCCCAGCGCCATGTAGGCGAGCATGAGCAGGCGAGGACGGACGCGCTTGCCACCGGCACCCAAGATGTGGCGGCTGGCATCTGCCAACACTTCGACATCACTGTTGACGACGTCTAACATTGCCTTTTCGACCGCGTCCATCGCGTACTGCAAGGCATTGGGAAACTCCATGTCCAATTCAACGACTGGGCCGATCTGTGCTGAGGTCATTGACGCTTCCTGAAGGTTATGATTGTTACTTTCAGAACTATCTAAACTTTATTCTAGCGTAATTGAGAAATTCGTCAACTAAAAGAGTGTGACCTTCATCAAGTTCTCAAGCCAGTGGGGGGCGCATCCATGTGCTGACGACGCCCAACATCAAGACGCCGCGCAGGCTCCACGCGAGGGTTCTCGCCCAGTTGGTGGCTACAAGCGCGGCGTGAACCTCTGCGTTAAAGCCGCGGACGAGCGCCCCGTGTTGTGCATCTTGAAAGAACAACGTTGACCCCCAGATGAGGACGATTAAACCCAACCCAGCCCACATGACGAGCGGTGAAACCCCTGAGGGCGGCGTAAGGGCGAGCATGAAGGCGCTTGCGGCTTCAATCAACATGACTGGCATCACGACCGCGCTGATGCGCACCATGTGAGCCATCTGATAGGCCGGGAACTCAGCAGCGCCGACGTTGGCGAAGAGCGGATAGTGGACGATCTGCATCACCCAGATGACGCCGATCATCACAAAGGTAGCGGCAGTGTTGGCGAGAATGAGTCCTTTCATGACGGTATATAACTCCATGATCTTTTACCGACGAGGATTTTGCATAAGAATGGAGTGTGCTGAAGGGCAACTGCGTTTAAGTATTGACCTTAGTCCCATCTTGAGCGTGCTACTCCTCCTCACATTGCCCTAACGTTTGGCAAAACTGCTGGATGTGCATGCGGTCGTGTTGGGCGGTGAAGGCGGCCATCTCCTGCAAGCTGGTGTAGCCAAACACGGCGTGATGAGCTTTGCGTTGCCAATCATGAGCTGAAAGCGATTGCAAGAAGCGCAGCGTTTGATGACGTTCTGCTACAAACCTGTTGAACAGTTCGGGCAGTGACAGACCGCTTGGAACCTGAAGATCGCGATCCCCCACAACGTCGGTCAGAAGCGGCAGTGAGGTTTGATCTTGGTGGCGTATGATGGCTTCGATGCGGGCGCGCTGCGTGTCGGACTCGCTCTGCCAAAGGTGGGTGACGATTTGCGTCAGTGACCATTCATTCGGTAGCGGATGTTGATCCCACGTGTGCAGCGGCGCGAGTTCCACGAGGCCGGCCAGTGCCCCTAAATTGCCCCGCAGGGCGTGCAAAATAGCCGTGGGAGAGAGCGGGATGGTTGGCCATGCGCTGCGCCAACCTGCTTGGCTAATGAGCTGGATGAGCGGCTGAAGCCGATCTGGGGCGGTGGGGTCGATCTGGAGCGTGTGTAAGCCGACCTGCTGGGCCGCAAGCACGTCGTTCGTAGGGTGATCGCCAACCATAAGGGCTTCATCAGGCTCTACGCCGATGCGGGCGATGATTTCAGCGTAGTAAGCGGGGTCTGGTTTAGCGAAGTGCATCGCGCTCGCGTCGGTGATGAGGGCGGCGCGGTTGGCGTCCAACCCACC
>DAOUBS010000120.1:0-20696 GCA_034432435.1 Anaerolineae bacterium | reverse complement strand
TGCAGCTCACCAACTCGTCCATGCCATTGTGCGGTTTGAAGTTTTTGCGCCCGTAGTAAGCCTCCAATGCCGAGGCTATCGGTGGGTATTTAGCGCGGCGTCCGTCTAAATTCGGGACTTGCTCAACGGAAAAGGGCATATTCGAGAGATACGCTTTTGGCTAGATGATTGTAACGCTGATGATATTGTAACGCAGAGCAAACGTTTCTGCGATTCAATCGCCCACAGCCAGCGATGCAGCTTGTGCCCGCTTGTGCGGCAAATACAGATACGCCAGCGCAAACACTGCCAAGTAGAGCAGCCCGGCGAAGATGAACGCGCTGCGCACCCCGAACAAGCTGGCCACAGTCGAGCCGAACAACGGCGCAAATGCGAGCGTCGCCGCGTTGACCGAGCCATCTAAGCCCCAGACGGCCCCCTCTGACCCATGCCGACTGAGCTGCCCCATCAACCCACCGAGGGCAGCCAGCAGCCCGCCAAAGGCTAGGCCGGTCACCACTTGCAGCGCGATGAGCGTGTGCACATCTTGGACGAAGGCCTGCGGCACAAACGCCGTGAGCGCGACCAAGCTGCACAGAAGGATGCCGCGCCGCTGGCCGATGCGGTCGCCCATCCGCCCCATCGTCAACCCGCCAATGATACCGGTAATTGCGCCAACGCTGCTTACGATGCCTGTCCACAAGCTGAGATTGTCGGCGTTGGGGGGCAGCAGCGTCACAATGAACAGCGCCAACAAAGGGGCCAGCGTCATCCGCGCCGAGCCTGACAAGAACCGCATGCTCAACAGCACTGAAATCCCCGGCACAGCCAGCGCCTGCCGCCATTGATCCACAATGCTCACGCGGGCTTCAGTCGGAACGTAGTCGAAATGTTCATGAATCCCTAGCAGGATTGCTACGCCGCAGATAAACAACAGCCCCGCGATAAATAAGAACGGCACGGCATAACCGAACTTGTCGGCCAGCAGCCCGCCAATAAGCGGCCCGACGGCCAAACCACCCCACAGAGCCGATTGTAACGTGCTCATCGCAAAGCTGACGCGTTCGCGTGGGGTTTCCGCGGCCACCAGCGCGTTTGTCGCGGCTACCGTCCCTGTGATGAACCCTTGCGCCAACCGCAGCACGATCAACTGTTCAACGGTCGAGGCGAACGCCATCAGCCCCAAGACGATCACCCCGCCGAAGGTCGCGCGCAAGAGCATCACCTTTCGCCCATAGCGATCTGCGATGGCCCCCCACAGCGCCGTGGCAAACATGCTAGTGATGCCTGCCGCCCCCATCGTCAGCCCCGCAGCAGCCTCCACGCTCAGGTGAAGAGTGGAGTCGAGCGAGGCTGCGTACAGAGGCAAGAAGGGAATGAACATGTTGAAGCCAATGGCCGTCACAAGCTGGGCAAAGATGGCGACAGCGAGCGTGTGCTGCCATGAGTCGGGGTCGGAGATTGATTTCATTGTCAATGTTGATTGATAATTGAATGAATGAATTATAGCACGTCATCCGATCTTGGATATGGCCAAATGGCCATACACCGAGCGCCTAGAAGGTCTTGGCGGTTGGGGCAGCGCGCTGTCGATGAGTGCCCGTCGGGGAACTGCTGTGGCTCAACGGGCTGCGTGCGTGAGCACCGCGCCAATGACGTTGGCCTGAACTTGCGCCAGCGCAGCGCGCGCCCGGCTGAGGTCGTCGCGGCGTGTTTTACCCTGCCGCACGACGAGCAGCACGCCGTCCAACTTGTTGGCAAGCAGAGCCGCGTCGGTTGCGCTTAGGACGGGCGGGCTGTCGAACAAGACGTAGCTCGCGCGCGATTTGAGGATGGTGATGATGTCGCTCATGCGGCGGCTGATGAGCAGGTCAGCGGGGTTGGCGGGCAACACCCCGGCGGGGAGAATTTCTAGATCGTCGATGCCGCTGGGCAGCACAGGGGGCTTGGCAAGCAGGCTCTCGTTCTGCATCATGTTCGACAAGCCGCTGTCGTTAGGCAAATTCCAGATCGTATGCTGACGCGGGGTGCGCAGGTTGGCATCTACCAAGATCGTGCGGTTGCCGCCCCGCGCGATGGTAACCGCGAGGTTGGCGATCGTTTCGGCGGCGGCTTCGTCTTTGCTCACAGCAGTGACTAGAAGTGTGCGGATTGGGTTGTCCACGTTCGCAAACATGATGTTGGTGCGCAGTGAGCGAAATGCCTCGCTTGCGGCAGAGGATGGATCAGTGATCGTAATCAGGTTGGGCTGTGTCATCCCACGCTCCATGTGATGTCGATGCAAAAGGCGATTGTAATCAGCGATCAACGGGTTAGAAAGTGCTAAATCTTTGTCCAGATCGACAAATGGCAGTCGATATAATGAGGTCTATGAACAAATTTAACCATGAATGGAATGAATATCATGGCAGTGAGCGAGTTTAAAAATCGGGTTGTTATGATCACCGGAGCGGCGGGCAACCTCGGACGGGCGATCAGCGCCAAGTTTGCTGAGCACAGCGCGCGTTTGGTGATGGTCGATTACAGCCTACAGGTAGCGCGTGAAGCGGCTGAGGAAGTGAGCATCCCGCGTTCGCGTTGCTTGGCAGCGGCGGGGGATCTCGGCAAGATCAAGGACGCTGACGCTGTGATCGCTAAGGCGCTGCGCAAATTTGGCCGCATCGACTGCTTGATCCACACGGTGGGCGGCTTTGCGATGGGCGATGGGATGCACACAGTTGACGACATGAGCCGTTATGAGCGCATGATGTACCTGAACGCGCAGACGACCTACGTCATGCTGGCCCGCGTGGGGCGGCACATGGTAGAGACAGGGACGCCGGGCGCGATGGTGGCCATTTTGGCGCGCAGTGGTTTGAAGGGCGCGAAGGGCATGGCCGAGTACACGGCGGGCAAAGCCGCGGCGGAACGCATCGTCCAATCGGCAGCGGAGGAACTGAAGCCCCACAACATCCGCGTGAACGGCGTCATGCCCAGCACGATCGACACGCCGCAGAACCGCCAAGATATGCCCAACGCCGACTTCAGCAGGTGGGTCACGCCGCAGCAGCTTGCGGATGTGATTTTGTTCTTGTGCAGCGACGCAGCCAGCGCCATCACCGGCGACAGCATCGCTGTCTACAACAAAGCCTAACGCTGTGCGCGTCGTTATGTTCAGCATGACCCCGCTTTTTGCTGACCGCAGCATGGGCGGGGCACAAAAACAGCTTCGCAAGATCGCGCTGCACTTGGCGCAGCAAGGCCACCAAGTGGAGGTGTTTTGCACGCGCCGCGCCCCAGACGCGCTGGAGCCGTTTCACTGGCATCCGAACGCCGTCGTGCGCCCAGTGCTGCGCTTCAAGCAGCCCTTCCCAGAGCCTTATGACACCCCCATATACCACATCGCTAACGCAATTGCTGACGTGATCGAGGCGTGCCAGCGGGCGGACGCCTTCTACAGCCACGACGGCGGGCTGATTTTCCCGTTCGTGTACGCGCACACGCGGTCGGTGGTGTCGCTGCGCAGCGTCCTGTTCAGCGAGACGCTGCAAAGCGGCTTCCTGTTCAACGCGGACGCGCTGATCGTCCCATCGGTGCACGCGGCCAACGTGTGGCTGGCGACGGCCGGGCAGTTCTACCCAGAGCTGGCCGAGCGCATCCATGTGATCCCGAACGGGCTAGATTTCTCGGTCTATCATCCACAAGCTGACGCGGACACGCTGAAGGCGCGGCTTGGCCTGCCGGATGGACGGTATCTGCTCTATCCCCATCGGCCTGAGGATGGCAAGGGCATTCGCCAGTCGATTGCTGTGTTGGATCGATTGGTGAACGACCACGGCCAGCGTGATCTTTACCTGCTCGTTCCGCAGTGGATCGACACAGCGCTAGCGCCGCACGTGCGCGCTTATTACGATGGCCTTTTGACGGACATCGACTTGCGCGGCCTGCGTGAGCATGTCATTTTCCACCCGTGGATCAGCGATGAGGACATGCCGGCTTACTTTCGCCTCGGCGCAGTGACGCTGGTGCTCGGCAATTATGTGGAGACGTTCGGCAACACGCCTTACGAGTCGCTGGCGTGTGGCACGCCGGCTGTGGTGGCCAACGTGGCCGCCTATCGGGGGGCGCTGCCCGCCGCCTACACATGCGACTATGGTGATCTCGACGCGGCGGCAGCGCGCGTGCTGGGCTTCTTAAACGGGGGCGACGTCCAAGCTGAAGATACGCAGCGCTGGCTGCACGCGCACTATCAGCAGGCGGACATGGTGCAGCGCTATGAGCAGCTCATCCTTGAGCCGTCGCGGCTGCCCGCGATGCGCCACGCCTATCAAATGCCGCAGGCCTATCGATGGTCGCCGTGGTGTTACGTCACCCCGCAAGGGCAAATTTACCACGACTTCCTTGGTCGGATGGTGGATCATCCGTCGCTGGTCGCTGCGATGTCTCAGGGGGTGCTGGCTGCCGATCATCCGCTTGTGCCAGAGGCGCGCGCGGAAGGGCTGCTCGTGCCTGCCCATCTGCGCTTGATGAGCGTTGATTGAGTGTCTTGTATGGATACGATGGCTGAATACGTCCTAATCAGCATAGGGACAAACTATCAGCGTCTTTTGAACGCTCAAAGTGGCATGAGAATGATGGTTGAGCAGTTTGGCAAGATGAGAGCGGCGGCGTGGTACGCCTCCGCGGCGGTCAGCTTCGACGCAGCGCCCTACTGGAACAGCATGGTAGGGTTCCACACATCGCTTGACCCCGCGACGTTGAAGCAGATGCTGCGCGCCATGGAAGATCGGACTGGGCGCGTGCGTCGTGATGCGCAGGGTCAAAAGTCAAAGGTTGTGACGCTTGACCTCGACATAGTCGCATACGGCAGCCAAGTCTTAGAGGAGACCCTGTTCAAACTGGCGCACTTGGCAGTTCCGTTGGCGGATCTGCACCCTGATTGGGTAGACCCGCGTACCCAACGCAGCGCCCGCCAATCTGCGTGGCGGTGTGTAGAGCAGGTTTATCGGTTGCCCACAGCCGTCTTAACAAACTTGCTCTAAGCTTAAAAAGCGGCCGACCTTTATCCATTCGATCATTATTTTCTACTCATAACATACTCACTTCTATCGTGCAACCTAAGGGGCGCATGCCCAACTGCGGCACACAAGTTTAAAAGGATTAGCAAAATGGCAAAGTCTGGCTTTAGTCCCAAGTCCAACGGCAAATACTCTGAAAATGGAAATGGGCACGGGCATGACTCTGGTGGACGAGACCATAAGGGGAATAGCGCGGCTCATGAACAGGCAGTCGACGTCAGTGTTCACGGCGAAACTGAACTGGACGCTCAACTGCGGGATGAAGCGTTTCTCAAGCGCTTTGAGTTGAACTTCCCTGAGGTTGACCGTGAAGTGATTATGACAGCTGTCCGCAACATCCTGTTCGCAGTGGGTGAAGACCCTGACCGCGAGGGGCTGCTAGCCACGCCGAAGCGCGTCGCAGGCGCTTACGAAGAGCTGCTCAGCGGCTACCGAATGGATCCAGCAGAGGTGATCAACAACGCGGTGTTCGACGTAGAATACGACGACATGGTAATTGTGCGCGACATTGAGTACTTCAGCCTGTGTGAGCATCATATGCTGCCTTTTATGGGGCATGCGCACGTGGCTTACATCCCGGGGGATCGCGTGATCGGCCTGTCGAAAATTCCGCGGATCGTCGACATGTTCAGCCGCCGCCTGCAAGTCCAGGAGCGCCTGACGCGCCAGATCGCAGAGTTTATCGAGACCGTGCTAGGTGCAAAGGGCGTGGCGGTGATGATGGACGGCGTGCACATGTGCAGTATGATGCGCGGCGTCGGCAAATTGCACAGCGGCATGTCTACCAGCGCCTTCCTCGGCGCGTTCAAGACGGATCGCACGCTGCGTCAGGAGTTCATGGCGCACATCCAGCGGGCCGGTGGCGACAAATCTATAATGTAGCAATCGTGAATTGCGACGAAAGACGGGTGAGCAGGCGGAAATCTGCTCACCTGTTTTGTTTACGACTGGTCGAGGAAGCGCGCGCGCAGCTCAGGCGTGGGCATCCAGCAGGTCTCTTGGCTTCCAAAGAGGCGGTAACGATGGCGTGCGATGAAGCGGTAGACGGTGTCGCGGATGAAGCGCGGCACGACAATGAGCAGAGCGGCCAGCCGCACGGGGCCGCTCAGATGGCGGGCGATCCTCAAGCCGGCGTCACTGTGGGTGTAGACGCGCCCATCTTGAATAAGAGCGACGGTGTCATCGCGGCCGTCCAACTGAATATTGAGGTTGTGCTCGCGTAGGAGGGCTTGGGCGTAGTCCGATTGCAGGGCAGCGAAGCGAAAGTAGCCCTTAGGGTCGCGCTTGATGATGAACTGAACGGCGCGTGTGCACAAGTTGCACACGCCGTCGAAGAGGACAACGGCTTGTGTCATGGGTGAACTCCGTTCTGCTGCTACTTGACCGTATTTTAGATTGAGAACATCATTGCTTCATGAGAAGATCAAATTAAGGAGATCGAGATGACGCTGCCAACGCCACCGATGCTGCCGGGCTTGCCAATTATAGGAAACCTGTTGGAGTTTCAGCGAGATCGTAAGAAGATGTTGATGCGAGGCCATAAACGGTTTGGCGGTGTGTTTGCCGTGCGCCTCTTGACGCAGCCGATGGCAGTTTTGTATGGCGCGGAACCGGCTCGCACTTTTTTTGAAAAGACGGATACGGCGCTGCGCATGGACAAAGCCTATAAGATGCTGCGCGCGTCGTTTGGCGAGGTTGCCTTTACTGCGCCTCCTGACGTCTACCGACGCCAGCGCTCGATCTTGCATATACCGTTCAAAGGCAGCAAGATGAGCGGTTACTTTGACATCATGCAGGAGGAGATCAGCCTTTGGCTGCAGAGCCTCGGCGAGCAGGGCGAGGTGGAACTGACCCAAGCGCTGGGGCCGGTTGTTCAGAACGTGGCCGCGCACGCCTTCATGGGGCGTGAGTTCCGCAATCGCATGGGGCGCGACTTTTGGGGGCACTATTTGGTCTTGGCAAAAGCGCTTGACCCGGTGCTTCCGCCTAACTTGCCGCTGCCGCGCTTTATCCAGCGTGACCGTGCGCGGGCGAAGATCAGCGCGATGATTCGGGAAATCATCAGCGAGCGCCGTCAGAGCAACGTACACCGCCCTGACATGCTGAACGAATTGATCCACGCGCGCTATGACGACGGTGAGCCAGTCTCAGACGATGATATTGTGAATCTGATTATGGCGCTGATGTTCGCTGGGCATGAGACGACATGGGGGCAGGCGGTGTGGACGGTTGCAGAACTGTTGCGGCATCCGGAGTATCTGGCAAAGGTACAGGCCGAGATTGACGCGCACTTGCCGCGTGATCGCGCTCTGACGTACCGCGACTTCGCCAAATTGCCGCATTTAGAGTGGGCTGTTTATGAGACAACGCGGCTGCATCCATCGGCCGACATCATCATGAGATATGTAGAAGAGGACGTTGAAGTTGGGGGGTATCGCATTCCAGCCGGCTGGGTGGTGATGCTGTCTAACGACCTCAACCAGCTTGACGAGCTAGTGTTCACGCAGCCAGACGTGTACGATCCGGAGCGATTTTCGCCTGAGCGTGCCGAGGACAAGGCGCACAGGCACAGCATCAGCGGCTTTGGTGGGGGCGTGCACAAGTGCACAGGGATGAACTTTGCGAACCTTGAGATGAGCTTGATCGCGGCCATGCTGCTGCGCGATTATGAACTGACGCTGCTCACGCCTAACCCACAAGTAACATATGCGCTGGGGGCTGTTCGTCCAGAGGAGGTGCGTGTGGCGTATCGGCGGCGGACAGATTCTCCATTGCAGGTAAACGAGGGCGTATGATAGACTCTTGTGCCAACAATTGATAGTGCTTCCGCACTCATCCAGAGCGAGTGAGAGATCGGCTCTTTGAACTCGCGGCAACCTCTGGAGCGCCAGAAAGGTGCCAATTCCGACAAGGCAGTGCCTTGGCAGATGAGTTGTGAACGTAGGCCTTTAGGATAACGTCTTCACGCCTTCTGCCATTTTGCGAAGGCGTTTTTCGTTTACTCAGATTTGAGGGAAAGGAACCCCGAACACCATGCCTACTACGTTTATGACGTCCCCGCGTTACTTCTTCACATCGGAGTCCGTCTCAGAAGGCCACCCCGACAAGATGTGCGACCAGATCAGCGATGCGATTTTAGACGCGATCTTGACGCAGGATCCGATGGCGCGCGTGGCGTGTGAAGTCTCGACGACGACTGGCCTCGTGGTGGTGATTGGCGAGATCACCACCAGCGCGTATGTGGACATCGAGAAGATCGTGCGCGAGCAGGTGACCAAGATCGGCTACGTGCGCGCCAAGTACGGCTTCGACGCGGACACCTGCGGCGTGATCGTCTCGATCAAAGAACAGTCGCCGGACATCGCACAGGGCGTCAACCAAGCGTTGGAAGCGCGCGAGGGTAAGATGACTGACGCGGAGATCGAGGCCATCGGGGCGGGCGATCAAGGGATGATGATCGGCTTTGCGTGCAATGAAACGCCGGAGTTGATGCCATTGACGATCTCGCTGGCGCACAAACTCGTGCGGCGCTTGTCTGAGGCGCGCAAGGTGGGCGAGGTTGATTGGCTGCGGCCCGACGCCAAGAGTCAGGTGACAGTTGAGTACAACATGGGCAAACCGAAGCGTGTCGATACGATCGTCATCAGCACGCAGCACAGCCCAGAGGTGAGCAACGACACGATCCATGCTTTCGTAAAAAACGAGGTGATCAAGCGGGTGGTTCCGGCCCATCTATTGGATGAAGAAACCCGTATCTTCATCAACCCCACGGGGCGCTTTGTGACCGGCGGGCCGTTGGGCGACGCCGGCCTGACAGGCCGTAAGATCATCGTGGACACTTACGGGGGCGTGGCGCGGCACGGCGGCGGCGCGTTCAGCGGCAAGGACGGCACGAAAGTTGACCGCAGCGCGGCCTACATGGCGCGCTACGTGGCCAAGAACATCGTCGCCGCAGGGATTGCAGATCGCTTCGAGCTGCAAGTGAGCTACGCCATCGGCGTGGCGCAGCCGACGTCGCTCGCAGTTGAAACGTTCGGCACGGGCAAGATCAGCGATGAGAAGATTGAGGCACTGATCCGCCAGCACTTCGACATGCGCCCTGCCGCTATTATTCGTGATCTGGAACTGCGCAAGCCGATCTTCAACCAAGTGGCGGCATATGGCCACTTTGGCCGCGATGACCTCAACGTGCCGTGGGAGCGCACCGACAAGGCCGACCTGTTGCGCCGTGAGGCGGGCCTCTAAACCACACAACCGCGCCCATCTTAAGACAGCGCCCAACGATGAGGCGCTGTCTTCGTGTAGATTCCGTGACGTGATCTGCTTTGTGGGATGGGCTATAATTTCGTTTAGAAGTAGATTAGACGCACGGGTAAGGGGCGAACATGCGCGTTCTTCGGGGTATTGGCCGCACGATTTGGCGGTTTATGGTAATCTTCTCGTTCGTAGTGAACGTGGTGTTGGTGGTCGTGTTGGTGGTGCTGGGGCTGCTGATCTTTGAGATCAAGAACAACGTCGCGCAACCGCTGATCGGCGGCCTGCATGGAACAGCCGTCGGGCTGCGTGACGCCACCATCGACTGGACGATCCCCGTGCGCGACAACATCCCGGTGAACCTTAACATCCCGCTGCAAACGGACACAATCGTGCGCTTGACGGCCCCTGTGCCGCTGCAAGTGAACGCGACGATTGACCTGCCCGGCATTAACGCTTTCGGGGTGAGCGCCAACGTCAACTTACAGCTTCCAGCTGGGCTGGAGCTGCCGGTGGCGCTGGATCTGATGGTTCCGGTGCGCGAGCGCCTCGATGTGGCGCTGGACGTGCGCGCGGTGATCCCACTGGCCAAGACGCAGCTTGTCGACCCCGTGACGAACCTCGGTTTGTTGTTTGAGCCGCTGGCCATCGCCTTACACAACCTGCCGTCTAACTTCGACGAGGCGGGGCAATTGGTGGGGATGCTGCTGCGCGGTGAGCCGATCAACCTGCTGGCGACCGATGGCAGCGGCGGTATCAACCCTGAGCCGTACGTGGCATGGCCGGGCTTCGGCCAGACGGCGGGCTTAAACTACGCGTTGATGAACCAACCAGTGCCGATCCAGAACCTGCCGATTCTGACCGGCATCGTGCCGTTGGGGGGGATCCCATTCTTGGACGCGCTGCTGCCAGAACGGGCGAGCCTTTACGCTGAAGGCAGCACGCCTGCGCAGGTCAACGAACGGGCGCGCCAAGCGATGCAAGCCCGGAACATCCTCGACACGTCCTTCAACGGTCAAGTAAGATTGCAGTATCGTGTGATGGACGCGGTTGACATCGTGGGTGATGGCATGGCCTCTCAGTCCCTGCCACCGCTGCCGATTGACCCGACGTCAACCGATGCTGTACTGCCTGAAGACCCCGCGCCTGGAGCGCCTGGCCCATGAGGACTGCTTGTGACTGAGACATCAACTACTGAAAACCGCGTCATCGACTACGAAGGCTCCACCTATCGCACGGACTTCTGGGAGGGGCGCGGGCGCGACTATGAGGACCGCGTCGAGCGCCTTGTCATGGCGCGTCTGCTGCCGTCCAGCGGTCAGCGCCTGATGGAGGTGGGTGCGGCGTATGGTCGGCTCGTGCCGCTTTACAAGGGCTTCAAAGAAGTCGTGCTGCTCGATTACAGCGTGAGCCAACTGCAAGAGGCGCGCCGACAGTACGGCGACGAAGGCTTCCTATACGTGGCAGCTAACGCCTATCACATGCCGTTTCGGCCGGGAGTGTTCGACGTGGTGACGATGGTGCGCGTGCTGCACCACTTTGAGAACGTGCCGGCGGTGTTCCAGCAGATTCGCGCGGTGATGGCTCCGGCGGCGTACTTCTTGTTGGAGTTCGCCAACAAACGCAACTTGAAAGCGATTCTGCGCCATGCTGTCGGACGGCAAGCGTGGAACCCGCACCACCTTGAGCCGATTGAATTCGTAGAGTTGAACTTCAACTTCCACCCGATTTACATCCAGCACGAACTGTATCGAGTGGGGTTTGAGACGCTGCGGCGCGTGCCGGTGTCGTGGCTGCGCTTGGGGCTGCTTAAGCGGCTGTTCTCGGCAAAGGCGCTGGCAGAAGTGGACGGCGTGTTGCAAGGCAGCGGCTGGCTCGTCAGCCCTAGCGTGTTCACGCTCAACCAAGTGCGCCCCGACACCAAGAGCGTCGATAACCTCGGGCTGAGCGGCGAGGCCATCCTCGCGTGCCCACGGACGGGCAGTCCGCTTAGGCGCGAGGGGGATACGCTCGTCAGCGCGGACGGCACGCGCTGGGCCATCCGCGATGGGATCTACGACTTCAAAGCGCCGTTGACTGGATCCACGTCTGAATCAACGCGCTGACCGCGTCGGCCTGTTCCATGTGTACCATGTGCCCCGCTTCTGGGAACACGTGCAGCATGGCGTGTAGCAGGCTGGCGGCGAGCTGTTCCGCCTCGCTAACGCGGATCATGCGATCTTGCCCCCCGTGGATGATCAACACCGGCATAGTGATCTCTGTCAGCCGATCGCGCGCGTCGAAGCGGTCGCAGGCGGTGTAGTCGTTGAGGATCACCGCGGGGCGTACTTGGGTCATGCGCTGGGCTGACTGCACAATGACCTCGTCTGGCGTGCCTTTTGGCCACATCCAGCGGGCGACGCGCTGCGCGGTGGCGACGGGTTCGGTTTGGAAGCCAGCGATGATCTGCGGATTGACGGGGATCACGGGCGCGGTGGCGATCAAGATGAGGCGCTTCACCCGCGCAGGGGCCATCAGCGCTAGCTCCAGCGCAATCGCCCCGCCCATGCTGTGGCCGAGCGCGTTGAATGTCGGAACGTCCAGCGCGTCCGCCACGGCCAGCACGTCCCGCGCGTAGTCGCTGACACTGCGCTGGCCAGCCCCCGGGCTGCGCCCATGCCCGCTGAGGTCAGGGGCGATGGGCTGAAGCGCCGAGTTTTGGCGTAGCGGGGCAGGCATGTCGAGGTGTGCGCCGCCTGCCCCGTGGATGAGCAAGGTTGGGGTATCAGTCGTGCGCGGGCGGCGGTAGTCTGCGACGTAGAACGTGCCGCGTGGGGTCGTCAAAGTGGGCATTAGCGGCGGTGCTCCGGCGTGTGCAGGCGTCCGTCAGCATCGATGTAGGCGACGGCGATCTTGGGCGAGCTGTGGGCGAAGCCCAGCCTGCCTTGTTGGTCGATGGTGATGAGGCCGGCCATCGACGGACGGAAGCGGCGTTCGATGTGGGCGATGGCCGCATCCGCTGCGGCTTGTGCGTCGTGGCCAGCGGCGATCTGATCGACAGCGTACTTGCACAAGAGCGCACGCAGGATGTTCTCGCCGAGGCCGGTGGCGCTGGCCGCACCGAACGCGCTGTCGGCGTAGGCCCCAGCGCCGAAGATAGGCGAATCGCCAACGCGTCCAGGCATCTTGAGCGGCGAGCCGCCGGTGGAGGTGGCCGCGGCGAGGCGGCCTTGCGCGTCGAGGGCGCAGGCCCCGACCGTGTCGGATGGTCCGGATGTGTCCTTGTTCAAGAAGCGCTGCCACTCGTGCGGGGTGACGAATGCGATGTTGGGCATCAACTCAAGGCCGAGCTTGGCCGCCAGCGCGTCCGCTCCTGCGCCAACGAAGAGCTTGTGCGGCGTGCGCTGCATGACCTGCCGCGCCAGCGAAACAGGGTAGCGCACGCGCTGCACCCCTGCTACCGCGCCGAAGTCGAGCGCTGTGCCGTCGACGATGATCGCGTCCATTTCAACGACGCCGTCGGCGTTCAAGTGGCTGCCGATCCCTGCGTCAAACAACGGGGCGTCCTCTAGAATGTTGACGGCTTTTTCCACCGCGTCGAGCGCGGAGCCGCCGCTGCACAGCACAGCATAGCCTGCGCGGGCGGCCTGCCTCAGATACTCCGTTTTGGGCGCGTCTTCAGCGTCTGGCCAATCCCACGCCCCACCGTGGACGATGATGGCTGACGGCATCGCTCACGCTCCGCCGTAGCGCTTTTCGCTCATCGGTCGCATCTCAATGTTGAGGATGCGGCTCTTGGGCGACTGCTGCGCGATGAACACGATGGCATCGGCTACGTCTTCCGCTTCGAGCATGTGGGGCAGCGCTTCCATGTCTTCGGTGCGGCCTGTGCCGAAGGCGAACGTGGTGCGCACGCCGCCGGGCGTCACGAGGCCGATCTTGACGTTGTGGGGGCGCAGCTCGCCGTCCAGCGCGTGGGCGAACCCAACTTGCGCATGTTTGGTGGCGCAATAAACTGCTTCGTTCGGGAAGCCCGCCAAGCCCGCCTGTGACGACACGATGACAATCGTTCCGCTCTTGCGGACGATCATCTGCGGGACGAGCGCATGGGTGAACAAGAACGTCGAGCGCATGTTGGTGTTCATCATCCAATCGTAATCGGCGATGGTGTGCTCACTGAGCGTGCCGTACTTGGCGACGCCGGCGTTGTTTACGAGGATGTCCACGCTGCCGAAGTGCGTCAAGATGCGTTCGCAGGTGGTGTAGACAGAAGGCGCATCGGCGGCGTCGGCGGTGTAAGCCTCGGCTTTGACGCCAAGTAGGCGACACTCCGCAACGAGAGTTTCTAGTTCTGACAGGGTGCGCGCAGTCACCGCGACGTTGACCCCCAAACGCGCGAACGCGAGGGCCGTCGCCCGACCGATGCCGCGCGACGCGCCAGTGATGACGGCGTTTTGGCCGCGAATGTCCATCACCATAAGGTTACTCCATTTCGTGTGTGTGATTGCATAAACGTGTATTGTAGCGCATGGCGCGCGCTTTCTTCAGCTTGAAGTTGGGCGGTCTGATGAGTGGAATCATATTTGGCAATCTTGCCGAAGTTTGCTATGATATTGATACTAAGTATCAATTGCCTTGCTTCTATTAACATCGGAGATTGTTATGAAAGTCGCATATGTGTTTGCTACACCGATTTCTGCTGCCTACAAGCTGGGGCAAATGATCCTGCCGCAGCTTGAGGCGGGTGTGCACGGGGTTGAAGTGGTTGGGATGTTTTTCTTCGACGATAACACCTATGTGCTGCGCGCAGGCGACCCCGTCGGCGAGCGGCTGGCTAAAGTTGCCGCTGAGAAGAACATCCTGCTGATGATGTGTGACATGTGCGCGCTTCAACGTCAGCTAGCGGTAGGGCAGCCGCGTTGGTGTGACGCAGAAGGCAAAGGACGCCTTGAGCCGGCAAAAGTCAGCGCGCACGGAACGGTTGCTGGCGTGCAGGTGGGGTGCTTCCCTGATTTGTACACAGCGCTCAGCGGCAACATGCCGGATCAAGTGATCACGCTGTAAAGCTTGGCAGCGCAGCCTTGCCACTCAGACATCGTGGCGGCTGTCTTCTTTGTCGATGATTTCTTGAGCTTTACGTTTGGCGTCCTCGATAATTTCGGGATAGCCTTTAGGCTTCCATTTGGACGTCGGCTTGCGCCGCGTGAAGCGCCGCCACGGGCGGGCAAGACTGATCAAATCAACAGCTCACCAAGAAGTAAGTCGCGCGCACCGTTCAATCCCTCGTGGCGAGAGTGTCCTCGTTGAGGTGGTGGAGATGCTCTGAGCGGCTGACAGCGGCGGCGATGGCATGTGAGGCCACGGGGCCTGTGAAGGTGATAAACAGCGCTAGCACCACCAGCTTGAACGAATTCTCAGGGGACAGCACGGCTGTCCCCAAGCATAAGAAAGCCACGCCTACTGTCCCCACTTTGCCGGAGGCGTGCAGCCGCGTGTAGGTGTCTGGAAAGCGCAGCACGCCCACAACTCCTAAGAAGTTGAAGGCCAGCCCCATCGTCAACAGCACCGTTCCAATCACTTCTTGAAGCGTCATCAGAACACCCGCCCTTCTGCGATGTAGCGCGCGACACTCAACGTCCCAGCAAAGCCCAGCGCCCCCAAGATGATGCCGATGTCGATGGTGATGTTGGTCTGAGCTAATAAGCCGACCAAGAGGCTGATGCCGATCAACAGCGAGGTGACCATCTCAATGGCCAACATGCGATCAGCGAGGCCGCGCCCGATCCACACCCGATAGAAACCAAACGGCAGCAGCACCACCATGAAGATGATCATCACGCTCAAGATCGTGGTCATTACGTCGTTCATAGCTCTAACATCCTCTTAATTTGCGCGCAGCGGCGGCGCTGCCCCTCCAAGGTGGAGTGTTCGTTCCACTGCACTTTGTCTAGCGTGTGGACGATCATGATCGTTTGACCGTCCTCTTCTTCATAATCGACGACGAGCGTACCCGGTGTGATGGTGATGCCGTGCGACGAAAGCGCTGTCACAATCGACCGGTTGTCTGGATCCATCGTCGGAATGCGGTAGATCGTTGGCTGAACATCGACCTTCGGCTGCATCACCCGCTTTGCCACATCTATCGAGCTGAGAAAAATATCGATGGCCAGCACGACGACATAGCGGCACACCAAGAGCACCTGTAGGGGAAGGCGCGATAGTTTGACCTGTGGCTCTGGAACATGGGGCGGGTATTTGCGATTGCTGCTTAAGACGACGACCAGCACGGCGGTTGAGAACACATAGCCCACGATGAAGCTAGGCAGGGTGACTATGCGCGCCAAAGCCATCCACAAGACAGCGAGCGGAACAGCCAGCACAAGGATGATCTTCATACGTCAGCCTCCTACGAACAGCCGCACAGCGTTGATGTAGTGGGTTGGGTCTTGGATCTGGGCTACGGCGAGCTGAGCGAGCGCGATCAGTGGACGGGCGTAAATTCCCAGCAGCACGCACATACTGATGAGCAGCACTGGCGCGAGCACTCCGTCCCCGTAAGACTTGATTTCTAGTTTAAGCGCAGGGGTGTCTTGTTGGAACACGTGCTGCCACGTTCGGAACACATACGTGAGGGTGATGATGCCGCCGAATACGACAAGAAACAGCGGCAGAAAATCGCCCACGTCGACGCCGCTTTGGATAACAGTTAGCTTGCTGATGAAGCCGTTGAGCGGCGGAATGCCAGCCAGCGCCATGCCACCGAGCATCCAGAGCACGCCGATGATGGGCGGCATCAAGCGGCCAGCCCCGCCGATGTCTTTGAAGTCGGCGCTTTTAGGGGTGGTGCGGCTGCTCACGAGGCCGAACACCATCAACAGCGCCGATTTGACAAAGGCATGGTTGAAGGCGTAGACGATGGCCGCCACGAGGCCAAGCGGCGTGCCCCAACCGATCCCGAGCAGGATGAAGCCGATCTGCCCGATGGTCGAATAGGCCAGCAGCCGCTTGCCATTGTACGTGCGCAGCGCGCCAAAGCTGCCGAAGAAGACGCCAATCACCCCTAGAATGACGAAGATCTCTCGAACAGCGGCAGCGTCTTCGACGAAGAGCAGCGTGATGATACGCAGGATCATGTAGATGCCGACCTTGACCACGACCGACGACAGCACCGCGTGGACGGGCGTTGGCGCAGTGGTGTGGAAGTCCGGCTGCCAGAAGTGGAAGGGGAACACGGCGCTCTTGAGCAAGCTGGCACAGGTGAGCATGAGCGCGGCCCCGCGCACAAGCGGCGGGTTCTCGCTGATGAGCAGGCGGGCCATGTCTGCCATGTTGAGCGTGCCAAGCGAGGCGTACAGCATCGAAATGCTGATGAGCAGCAACAGCGAGCCAATCGCGCTGATGAACAAGTACTTGAAGGCTGCTTCCAGCCCGAGGTGATCGTCACTGATCGCTACCAGCGACACCGACGACAGCACCATGATCTCCATAAAGACGAAGAACGTGAACAAGTCGCCCGTAATGAGCGTGCCCATCAAGCCGGTGTGCATGAAGAGGAAGAGCGGGAGGAACGCCGGATAGCTGGTGCATTTGTCGTGGCAGTGGATGGTGTAGATGAAGCCCGCCATCAGCACGCTGGCAGCCATGACCGCGAAGATCGCCGCGAGCCGATCCACCACCAAGACGATGCCAAACGGCGGCACATAGCCCCCCAGCCGATAGGTCTGAATGTCCCCACCGAAGACCTGAATGAGCACCGCGACGCTGCAGCCCCATGAAGAGAGCGCCGCGCCAAACGCGATCCACCGATCTAGACGGTTGAAACGGGTGGTAATGAGTGTGAGGATGGCCCCTACCAACGTAGAGAACACCATCCCCAAGATCAGAAGATTTTGCATAAGCGCCCTTACCGTTTCAGGTTTACGACTTCGTCGCTGTCCACGGTGTGGAAGCGGCGTGAGATCAAGCTGACCATGCCGAGCATCAGGGCATAAGAGCCGAAGCTGACGACGATAGCCGTGAGGATGAGCGCCTGCACCAACGGATCGCTCAAGGTGCGCCCGCCTTCAAGGTTGGTTGTAAACGGGGCGACATCGCCACGAAATGCCCCCACCGCGAGGATAAGTAGGTTGACAGCGTTAAACAGGATACTGAAACCCATGGCGGCTTTGATCAGGTCGCGGCGCAGCAGCAAGAACACGCCAACCGCAAACAAGAACCCGACTGCCAGTGCAGTGATGAAGTTAATCATAGATGACGTCTTCCTTTCATCATCAAATTTCAGGCGTAGAGTGGTCAATTTCAGCGCTGCGCTGCGGATGCGCAACGGCTTCGATGATCGCGCTGAACCCGCCAAACACAGTGATCATCACGCCAATTTCGAACAGAATCGTCGTGTTCAGGTGCAAGCCGAACACGTCAAGGAAGCTGTAGATGCCTAGCAGTTTGTCGATTTCGATGTGCGCAAGGAAGGGGTACCCAAAGAAGATCGGCACGATGGCATCTAGCAGCACCAGCGGCAAGCCAATCCGCAGCAGGCGGCGCGGCGCGAAGAACGCCAACCGACTGTGGGCCTCATCGTAGCCGAACACGACATACCACAACGCTGTGCCAAGGCCGAGCAGCGCGCCTGCGGTAAAGCCGTCCCCCGGCCCAGATCCCCCATAGTTGAGATGGGACAGCGCCACCAAGAAAGCCAACACGAATACGACGCGCGCCACGAAGCGGGTGAAGGGCGTGTTGAGGCGTGTTGAATCTTGTATGTCTGCATCAAGGGTAGACTCGTCGGCGCCCTTGTTAGCAGAGGGATCCTTGGTGTTCAGGCCGCGTGAGAGCATCGTCAGCACGCCGAGCGTCGCCGCTGAGAAGACCATGATCTCGATGATCGTGTCTGAACCGCGATAGTTGGCAACGATTGCGCCGACGATGTCTGTATAGCCGAAGTCGCGTTGAGTGTTGCAGATGTGATAGATCGAGATGCTGCGCCCGGGAGCGGACGTGTCCACAATCCCGCGTGAGATGGGCAGCGTGCAAAGCCCAAGCGACGAGCGAGCCGGATCAGGGCGGTTGAGCAGAGCTGTCAGCGTAAATACGAAGATCATGAAGCCGAACAAACCAGCGATGACCACATCCTTGATGAGGCCGACGGGGCGTTCATCGAAGCGTAAGCGGCCCTGCCATACGCGCTCCATCGCAGCGGCGCGTTGCCTGGCGCTGATGCGGCTGAGGATGACGACGATCAAGATGGTCGTCAGCGTTTCGACGAGGAACTGCACCATGGCCACATCTGGCGCAGGCTCTAGCAGGAAGACGACGCCGATGCTGTAACCGAGCGTGCCGAGAGCCAGCGCTGCGGTGAGGTGGTTGCGGATGAGCACGACGAACAGCGCGCTGGCGCAGCCCATCACCATGACAATCGCTTTCAGCACATCCGTCACCTCACCGCCGAGCGGTATGTCTGCCGCGGTGGCGAGCAGCGGAATGACAAGGTTACCGGTTAGCAAGAGCGCCGTCAGCGCGCCGAAGATCACGAACAAATAGTAGCGAATCTGGCCATGTTGTGTTTTGACGATTTGATCGCCTGCGAAGTCCAGCGCTCTAACTGCGCCGCGCCACCACGTCATGCCCGGAATGAGCGGGATCTGCGTGATCCAGCGCCAGCGGTCACGCGTGAGGAAGAGGCCCACGCCCGCAATGATGGCGATGAGGCTGATCTGGAAGGCCAAGTTGGCCAGCCCATCACTGGGCAGCAGGTGCAGGTAGAAAGTGCGTGGGGTGATCTGTTGAACGAGCGGCGCAATCAGCACATCGAGCCCAATCAAGGTCGTAGTGACGACGGTTCCGACTGCCAGCGCGAGCGGGGTGACGGCTAACAGCGGCGAACCGTCATGATAGTGCGGCTCATGGGCCGGCTTGCGGATGAAGACGTCGAAGAAGAGCACGCCGGATGCGGTCACGGTGAAGGTGGCGGCGAGCGCAATCATGCCGAGGATAACCCCTGAAGCGCCTGCGCCCCAGTGCAGTACCGCGTCTAGGAGCTGCTCTTTGGCCACGAAGCCGACCAGCGGCGGAATGCCCGCCATCGACAGCGCCGAGATGGCCGTCACGACCGCAAAGAGCGGCATCTTGCGCCCCAGCCCCCCCAACTGGTCGAGGTTGCGCGTGCCGGTGTTGTGTTCAATCGTGCCGACGACGAGGAAGAGCGCTGCCTTGTAGAGAGCGTGGCCGAGGATCATCAACGTGGCGGCCAGCATGCCTTCATATCGTGGGAAGCCAATGAGCATGACAATCGCCCCCAGCGTGCTGACCGTCAGATAAGCCAGCAGTCCTTTGAGGTCACGCTTGCCGAGCGCGAAGTACGCCCCAAGCAGCATCGTGAACGCCCCAATGAGCACTAGGCCCATCGTCCACGCTGTGCCGCCTTGCATCACAGGGTAGAGGCGCATCAGCAGGTAAATGCCGGCTTTGACCATCGTCGCCGAGTGCAGGAAGCTGCTGGCTGGGGTCGGGGCGCTCATGGCGTTGGGCAGCCAGAAATGAAAGGGGAACTGGGCGCTCTTGGTGAACGCGCCGATCATCAGCAGCAGGGCGATCATGTTGTACCATGGGTGGCCTGCAATCGGGTCGAGCGCGAGGATCGGCTCAAGGTCGAAGATTGGCGCTGTGCCCAGCGCTTGCCCAGCCACTGTGCCGAGCATGACGAGGGCGAGGATCAAGGCGAGCGCTCCACCCCCGGTGATCCACAACGCTTGCAGCGCGCCCGCGCGGGCGGACGGGTCTTTTTTGCCCTTGAAGCCGATGAGCAAGAAAGAGGTGATGCTGGTCAGTTCCCACATGACGAACAGGGTGATGAGGTTGCCCGCCAGCACCACGCCGAGCATCGCCCCCGCGAACGCCAGCAGGATGAGCGTGAAGCGCAGCCCTTCTTCGTCATCGTCGAAGTAGTAGCCCGTGTAGAGCATGATCCCCGCGCCGATGCCCGTGATGATGAGGCCGAACAAGAGCGAGAGGCCATCCAAGTAGAAGGACAGCGAGATGCCCAACTCAGGAACCCACTCCATCGAGCGCACGACTGCGCCCATCGTGGGTGAGGCCGCTTCAAGGTGTGGGAAGTAGCCTGCAAGCGCCACGAACAGCAGGATCATCACGCCGGTTGAGATGGCCGTTCGAAGTGGACGTGTCCAGAGTGGGCGCAGCGGCGAAACCAAAAACAACGCAGCTAGCGCAAGCGGCATGAGGTTGATTAGAGCGATGTCCATGTAACGATAGTCCTGAATTCAAGCTAAGCTTGAAACCCCAAAGGTTGTCATCCATCTAGAGCAGTTCGTTTAAGTGCCCAATTAATTGTATGACTCTTGCAACAGATTCACAACTCTCGAAGCGTGTGAATATAACCAATCGACGCCAGCCGAGGGGGCTGGCGTCGTGCTT
>DAOUBS010000119.1:0-6931 GCA_034432435.1 Anaerolineae bacterium | reverse complement strand
GCTGACCAAAGCCTCGCCTGAGTTTGAACAGGGGCTGGAGCGGCTGGCGGCCTTCGTGCGGAGCCTGACATGAGCGCGCTGCGCGGGCAGTCCGCGATTGTGACCGGCGCGGCGCAAGGGCTGGGGTATGCCATCGCGCGCGCTTACGTCGAGGCGGGAATGCGCGTGGCGCTGCTGGACGTGAAGGCCGACGCGCTTCGGCAGGCAGCGCGGGCGCTGGGCGATGCGGCGGTTCCCTTCGTCGTTGATCTGGCGGATGGGGCTGCCACACAGCGCGTTGCTCAAGCTGCGTTAGCGGTCATCGGCACGCCGCGCGTTATGGTGCACAACGCTGCCATCCTCATCAACCGCCCGCTGATGCAGATCACGCTGGCGGATTGGACGCGCGAGATAAACGTCATCCTTCAGGCGGCGTTCTTGCTCACGCAGGCCGTGTGGGAGCCGATGATCGCGGCGGGCGGCGGCAGCCTCGTCTACGTGTCGTCGCGCTCAGGGATTGAAGGCTTCCTCGACGAGTCGCCTTATGTGGCGGGCAAGCACGCGCTGGAGGGTTTCATGAAGTGCATGGCGCTGGAAGGCGCACCGCACCGCATCGCCGCGGTCACGGTCACGCCGGGCAAGCCGATGCACACCCCGATGAGCGAGTACAACTACCCTGAGGAACTCAAGAAGCAGTGGATCGACCCATACCTGCTGACGCCAGCGTTTGTGCGCCTCGCCGGGGAGGAAGCGCTGGCGCTCAGCGGCCAGCGCTTGAACGCGTGGGAGATGGGGCGCGCGTGAGGCTTCAGCCTTCTGGGGAAGGGGTTAGGGGTTGAGGCCTCTGCGCCTACGATGGGTAACCGCTACCACGAGAAGGCGCGCACGCTCAATTGGGTGTTGACGCGCTGGCGCTGGCGGCTGGCAAGGTCAACCACGATCAGGCTGCCGTTGGGGTGCGTCAGGCCGAGGGCGAAGCGCCCATCCGACGAGAGGCGCGGGCTGTCTAAGAAGCCGATCGAGGCGCGGTTGGTGGCCGTCGGCAGCGCGTCTAACACCGTGACGGGGGCGGGCGCAGGCGCGGTGATGAGCAGGCGCAGCCTGTCGCGGTCGAGCAGGACGACGTCCAAGATGATCTCGTCGCCGGCGTCCTCTAGCAGCGTGCGCACGACTTGGCCGCTGCTTGCGTCGATCACCGTCACTTGGTCGCTGATGACCGCGTAGAGCGAGCCGCTGAGCCACTTGCCCCGCCCGGGCAGCGGCTGGCCGATCTCTTCGCGGGTGTTGGCGTCGAACAAGCGCACTTGCCCGTTGGCGTCGTTCAGCAGCACCGCAGCCAGCCCCAACGCAGGCTGCGGGCGCTCAAACTCGCCCAGCACGAACGGGAAGGACTGGCCGCTTGTCAAGTCAGCGAAGTAGACGCCCGGGGCATCCCCGCTGGCCACGCGGTAGTAAAGCCGCTGGCCGTCGCTGCTGAAGGCCGGCTGCGCGGGGGCGGCCATCCCCTCGGCAATGCGGAACAGATCACCGCTGGGGCTGCCCCCGACGAGGAAGTAAAATAGCGCCTCCTCGCTGACATAGGCCACGCGCTGGCCGTCCGCGCTCATGGTGAACTCGGCGATGCTCGCGCGCGCGGGGGTGATCGTCTCAGGCAGGGCGTCGTTGTCCGGCACGCGCCAGACCTGCGTCACACCAGTCGAGGGCGCATCAGCGAGGATGTACGCGCCGCCCCAGCCGGCGACCGTCCCCAACTCGCGGCGGAACGCGCCCCAGCCGTAGGCGCTGGCGTTGTTCACGGGCAGGGTGAAGCTCTGGCCGCTGATCGGCTCGATAAGCGCCATGACGCCGCCGCGGAAGGCCACTAGCGAGCGCCCATCCGGCGACCAGCGCGCGGCGCTCACGTCTACGGGCGCTTGGCCGATGGTCTGTGTGCCCTGCGGGGTGATGGCCAGCAGCCGGGCCGCCTCGGGCGCGCCTTGAAATACGAACAGGTTCGGCTCGATCACGTGGGGCAGCGTGTAGCGCTCATCGGGCGGCAGGACGACCGTCTGCTGACTGCGGTTGAGAATGTCGAGGATATTCAGCCCGCCAGACGCGAACGCCACGTAAACGCGGTTGTCCGGCATCCACGCGATGCTCGTCACATCGGTGATGGCGCTGATGAGGCGCGCCTGCGCCCCGTCGTAGAAGTAAAACCACCAGATGTTGCCCGCCGCGCCTGCTGCGAGGAACTGCCCATCGGCTGACCAGCGCAGGTCTTGAATGGCGGCCACGTCGAGGTTTTGCGCGCGCCCAGTGCGCCGGTCGATCAAGCGCAGGTTGCCCAGCGTGGCGTAGGCCAGCGCCATGCCCGTGGGCGACCATGCGATGGTCTCGCCGCGCCCGCGAATCTCGGGATAGCCGGCGGTGGGGCCTTCTAAGGGGACGATCGTCTGTGGCGTGCGCCGCTGGGGGGCGTACATGTCAGTGAGGAATAGGCCTTCCAGCGTGCGATAGGCGAGGGTGACGCCATCAGGGGCCACCGCAAAATCGAGGATGAAGGTCGACTCGTCGCCTGCGACGGCCTCGATGCCGCTCGCCCCCAGCCCGAAGCGCTGCACAGTTCCGCTGCTGTTCAGGACGTACAGCTCGGTTGGCAAGTTGAAGCCGTCCTGCGCCGTCAACGCCCAGACGTGCAGCAACAGCGCTGCCACCAGCCAGCACAACCTGCGGCTCATGTGCCTCCCCCTTTGTTGTGCGCGCCCGATTCAGCTTCAGCGCAAGCGGAGGCTCTGCGCTTGGACATCGGTCATCGCGTCGATCGTGTCTTGCAGCCCTGCCACTTGATCCTGAATTTCTAGGCGCAGCCGCTGCGTGCGACCGCTGTCAACGTCCTTCGTCCCCAGCAGCGACATCTGCGCGTAAATCGTCCCCAGCGAGGCGAGCGTGCTCTCCAGCTGGATGCTGGCACGCCGCACGCTGCTCATCGTTGCTTCGAGGTTGGCCTGCTGGGTTTCCAACTGCCGAAGCTGAGACTCCAAGTCTTGGCGCACACGCTCATCACGTTCAAGGGCGATACGCTGCTTCACCTTTTCGATGCGCTGGGGGACGGCCTTCAAATCGCGCTCAACGATGTCGTTGGCTTCGAACATGTCGATGTGGCGCGCGAGGTCGTACATGTGCGCGATCCAGTCGTTGACGTCGTTCACCGTCTGGCGGAGCTGCACCTTCATGGCAGCCTGATGGCGATCCACCAGTTTGAGCATGTTGCGCCGATACTCCAGCGCTTCGTTGAGCTTCTGGCGCGAGACGGTGCTGCGAATCGCTGATATGTCGTACTGCGCTTCAAACTGGCGGGCGAGCGCCTTTTCAGCCTCTTCGGGGTCCGTCAGCGCGCTGATGACCAACACACCCTGCGTGATGGCCCCCAGCACGAGCCAGAACCACGGCTGCCACTCCAGCCCGAGGATGTTGATGTCGTTCACGAACAGGAACAAGATCATCGTGATGAGCAGCGTCACGAAGGTTTCCCAGCGGAACAAGGCATTCATGAGCAGCGTCCCAAAGACGCGGTTGCGTACCTGTTGACGGTCTTGCATGCGACTTCTTTCGAATCGTTGCAGCGATCATAGCGGGTGGACGGCGTGCCGTGCCGCCACGCCGTGCCACCATAGGTGGCGTTACTCGCCGGCTGAGCCGCCAAGCAAACGCCGACGACGCTCTTCAAGCTGGGTGTCGATGCGCGAGTTGCCCACGGCCATGTCGATTTCCTCTTGCAGGTTGCGCGTGGCCATGTCGAGGCGGGCGTCTTCGCGGTCGATGCGCGCGCGGATTTGCTGCGTCAAGCTGTCGATCTCTTTGTCGCCGGTATTGGCCAGCCCGTCGAGGCTCTTGATCGTCTTGGTCATGATCTTCTTGGATTCAGCCAGTTCGATCAGCGCCTTAAGGCGTTCGCGCTCTTGCTTGATCGTTGAAAGGCGACTTTCCAGCTTCAAGCGCATGTCGAGCATGGCTTGATACTGCTTTTCCTGCGCCTGCCACTGTTCGAAGTACTCCTGCGCCAGCTCTTGCTTAGTGTTCAGCTCGGCTTGGGCGGCGCCTGCCAGATCGTTCTTGCCCTTGATGATGAGGGTGTCGATGTCACGGTCGAGCTTTTCCGCCGCAGCAGAGAATTCCTCATACTTGCGCTTGAGCGTGCGCACCGTGCCACCGACGGTGGCCGCGCTGTCCTCAAGGGCTTCAAGGTTGCGCTCAGCTTGGCGGATGTATTCATCCATCACCTTCACCGAGTTGGCTTCCAGTGCACGGTCAACCAGCCCGTGCATGTTGGCATTGATTAAGGTCTGAATTTTCTGAAATAAGCTGGTCATTGGTGTTGTGATCCTCTCCGACACTGTATAAGGCAAAGTATAGCACAAACCACAGGCGATGTGCCGTACTGAATGAAACCCGATTACACTGCTTATCTACGCAAGAAGCAGGCAGCAAGTTGCAGCCGGCTCACGTGGTGATAGGCAGGTAGATGGCAAAGGTGCTGCCGCGGTTGACTTCACTCTCGACATAGCGCGTGCCCTTGTGCAGCCGCACCACCCCGTCCACGATGGCCAAGCCCGAGCCAGAGCCTTGATCTTCGTAGCGGTCGCGGTCGATCTGGTAGAACGGCTTCCAAATGTTTTCTAGCTCGCCCGCGGGGATGCCGCGCCCTTCGTCGGTAACACGAATCTCGATGCTGTCGCGTATGTGGCTGATGTTGATTTGGATTCGGCTGTGATCGGAGGAAAACTTAGCCGCGTTGTCCAACAGCTCGCGGATGGCAATCGTCAAGAACTGTACGTCAGCCTTGAAGGGCGGCAAATCTGGCGCGTAGTTGAACATGAAGTCGCGCGGGCGTGTGCTCGGCAGGGCGATCTGGCGGTGGGCGTCTTCCACGATGGGGCGAATGTCGGTGATCACGCGGCTGCGCCATGCCATCGTTTTGGCCGCGTCACCGTTCTCTAGCTCGATGGTGAAGATGAAGTTTTCCACCAGCCGCCGCAGTCGATCCGCCCCACTGTTCACCCCGTTGAGGAAGGACATCACCTCTTCGATGCTCATCGACTCGGAGTTGAATTCCTTGAGCATTTCGGCATAAGCGACAATCAACGTAAGAGGCGTGCGAAATTCGTGGTTGACGATTGTCATAATCTTGCGCTTCACGTCGGTGATGTCGCTCTCGGTGGCGGCTTGCAGGGCGCGCGTGCGCCGCAGGCACGACTCGACCGCTACGAGCAGGTCAGGCGCTTCAAACGGCTTGGTGAGGTAGACATCTGCGCCCATCAGGCTGCCCTTGTGGCGATCCACTTTTTCGCCGCGCGCTGTCAGAAAGATGAAGGGAATGCGCACCCAGCGCGCATCTTGGCGCACGTGCTCCAAGAACGTGAAGCCGTCCATCTGCGGCATGCCGATATCTGAGATGATGACGTCAGGTGGTTGGGGGTGGGTGTTGAGCACCTCAAGCCCCTGCAAGCCGTTGATAGCTGTTAACACAGAATAATGCTCTAAATCAAGGATGTCACGAATGCCGTTCAGCAAGTGGTGATCGTCTTCAACAACCAAAACAACAGCATTTTTCATAAACTACTCTACCATCCTTGCCGTAGAATTAATTGTAATGATAGCCATCTCTTGCCGCTTTGTCCAAGCCAAATGTTATAGGTCAAACGTCATGGATTTGAGCGGTAGAGGTTTTGTTATCGATCATCAGGCTGCCTAAACACAGGCTGCCCCGATGACTTATCGGGGCAGCCGAGCGGTGTTCCATCGACAGCGCCATAGCAAATCAGCGCTAACGCCCGTACAGGGCTTCAATGGCGGCGATGTCGCCCGGGCTGAGGGTGCTGCGCTGGCCGATCTCTACGTCAATCTTGGGCACGATGGTGTCTTTGCCGTTCTTGCTAAACGCCCAGCGTGGGTAGTGCATGATCGAATCGTAGTCATAAGGGCCGAGGTCTTGGCCGTCGTTGACGTGCTTAGCGAAGTTGTGGGCCATGCCAGCGATGATGTTTTCAAAGTAGATCGTCACGTAGTCGTCGCGGTCGATGCGGCTTTGCTCATGCCACAGGCCGAGCGCGTGGCCGATCTCGTGGATCGTGCTGCCGGTGCTGCACCCAGGGGCCAGCCCGATAAGCTGCATCCCGCCCTGCATCCCCACGTATGACCAGCAGCCCATCGACGGAGTGAAGCGCACCCAGTTGGGGTATTGGCTGGCGTTTTCGGGCGTGCGTTGGACGAAGCGGATGCTCGTCTTCTCTTCCCAGTGGGCGATAGCGTCAAACACGCGATACTGTGCGGGGAAGTTGGGCGCGAAGTCCCACGGGACGATGCCGCCTGGCCACAAGAGGCTGGTGCGGTTGACCGCGCTGCCAGCTGTCGTCAGCGAGTTCAGGTTGAGGGCGATGTCACCCTGCGTGATGGCGATCGGGCCGACGCCTTCACCGCCGTCGATGATGGTGTAGGTCATCGGGGCGGTGAACCAACGCCCCATGTACATGCTGGTGACGTCACTGGTGTACCACTGCGTGCCGACGTTGATCTCATAGCGCAGTGGGGCTAAGTCAATTGATGGATCGGAAAGAGTCTGCGTCGGCTCAGGCGAGCGTGCGGGGAAGAGGGCACTCATCACCACAGCCAGCGCGATCATCCCGACCAAGTAGCTGAGCCAGCGGCGTTGATAGGGCTTAACAGTCATGGGGCAGTATCCTCACACTAGCACTTTGGTCTATTGTACACGAAAAAGAACAGCGGTACACAATTCTTCTGGTGTGTTATAGTTATAACCATAAAGGATCTAGGCATTCATTTTACGACGCGGCGCTTGGGGGCGTATGAGTGATAATGATGAACTGATTGCAGAGGGGGGCAGTGGCGCGGGTCTCACCGATGCAGAGCTGGCGCGGCGTGAGGAGCTGTTCCACAAGCGCGTGAAAAAACAAGT
>DAOUBS010000118.1:0-14550 GCA_034432435.1 Anaerolineae bacterium | reverse complement strand
GCGTTCATGCTGATGTTCTTCGCGCTTGGGATTATCTGGCAGAGCGTCGGCTCCGCAGTGTTCCCGACGCTGGCGGCGCTCTACGCCAGCGGCGACTTAGAGACCTTTTGCCAGCGGCTCAATCAGGCGCTGCGCGGCGTGCTCTTCCTCGCCTTCCCGGCGATGGCGACCTTTATCGTGCTGGGCGAGCCGCTGGTAAGCCTCTTCGAACGCGGCGCATGGACAGCCGAAAGCACCCAAGCGACGGCGTGGGCGCTGGCGCTTTACGCGGTGGGGTTGCCCGGCTTCGTGCTGCTGGAGGTGCTCTCGCGGGCGTTTTACAGCCTTGAAGACACGTGGACGCCTGTCTGGGTGGGCACGTTGGCGATGATCGCCAACATCATCCTGAGCGTCCTCTTGTCGCAGGTGATCGGCAGCCGCGACACGCTGGCGTTGGGCGCGTTCGGCGGCCTGGCGCTGGCCAACGCGCTGACGACCAACGTCGAGGCGGTGGCGCTGTGGCGGCTGCTGCGGCGGCGCATGGGGGCGATGGATGACGCGGCGACGCTGGCCATGCTCAGCAAGCTGGCAGGCGCGACGCTCATCTCAGCGCTGGTGATGTGGGCGGTGGTCAGCCAGTTTGCGCCGCCGCCCCGCGTGGGCGCGGGCATCGTGGCAGGCGTGGTGGGCGCAGGGGCGTTCTTTGGGGTGGCGCTGCTGCTGCGGATTGAAGAGGCGGTCTACGTGCCGCGGCTGGTGCTGCGGCGGCTGCGGCGTTAGCGGCTGCGCTTGCGCTTCTCGTCGAACAGCTCATCCTCGTAGAAGTAGGCGTCACCGTTCTCATCATAGTAGTACTGGTAGGCGCGCTCTTCGAGCGGCTCGGCGCGGGTGTTCTTCCGCTTCCGGGGCACGGTGCGGCTCGGGCGGCGGTTGACTACCCACCAGATCAGCGCCATGATTGCAATCAGCCAGAAGAAGCGGATCGCCAACAGCATAACCGCCGCCAGCACACCGAGGATCGTCCCTACCGCTGTTCCCGCCACGACAAAAGCCACCCCAAACACAGCGAACCCGATGCGCAGCACAATTGGGAACGCGACGAGCAGGATAATCGCCCCGATGATGTACGGCACGGGGTTGCGCCGGAAGTGGTCAAATAGGTTGTTCTCGGTTGGCTGCATCGTGTTTTCCTCGTCCAGGATAGCGACTGTTCTCTTAAGGATTATACGCGCAACCGCGCCAATTCGTTGTGGCAGATTCTCGTGAGGGCGCGGCCGGCTGCGCCCCCGTCGCTGTCGAGCTGCGTTCAGCGGCGCACGGCGCGCCATGTCTCCGTGAGGCCCGCCGCGATGATCGCCTTGATCGCGTCGAGCGCGATGAAGGGCTGCACGCCGACCTCCAACGCGCGCTGAAGGCTCATGCCGGTGTAGAGCATCAAGTGCGCCGCGCCGAAGGTGTAGATCACGGCGACGCCCGCCAGCCCGGCCAGCCAGCGCAGCCACACCGAGCGCGCCACCGCGGGCTGTGCCAGTAAGCTGGTGAGCGCCGCCGCGGGGATGAAGCCGATCAGGAAGCCGCCCGTTGGCCCGAACAGGGCGGCGCTGCCAAGCATGCGCGCGTCCAGCGGCAGGCCGAGCGCGATCAAGCCCACGTAGGCGGCCTGTGCTGCGGCGGCCTCGCGCCAGCCCAACACGAAGCCGCTCAAGAGCACCACCAACACTTGCAGCGTGAACGGCACTGGCTCTAGTGGAATGCTCACACGGGCTGAGAGCGCCATCAAGAGCACGAACACGGCCACCCCCGCGAAGCGTAGGGCAATAGGGCGCGGCTGCGCAGTCAACGTCTTTAACATGGGTCACTTCCTTTGCTTGCTGGCATCGATCACAGACGGTTTTCAGGGGTGGGCGCGACGATGATCTCCTCGAGCTTGTAGGTCGCTTTGCCGTTGCTGTGGTCAAGCGATTCGACCAGCGTCACTTGGGTTCCCAGCCCCTCAAGAATATAACGCGTCATCCAGCGGTTCGTTTCTTGCACGTTGCGAAAGAAGGCGAGCCGGCACTTTTTGTCCTTGCGGAACAAGCGCCCTTTGATCTGGTTAAAGCGCAGGTCTTTGATCTCGTTGAGCAGCGCCTCGCGCTCTTGCTGGTTCAAAAATGCCATTGAGTAGGCTCCTCGGTGTCTGAGTTCGGGTATGCTGCGCTCTATTGTAGGAAGCGGGCGACATCTCGGCAACTGATGAAACGCTTTAAAGTGTTTGATAGGCCTAAGACACATATCGGCTCCTATCGTCTGCAGGGCGCGTTGAGTGTCGGATGATTTAGCGTCTGGCGTAAGGATTACTCGCAGAAAATGATACTAAATCTCATTTGAAATGAATTTGTTGACACTCCGCGTGAAAACGCTTACATTCTTCGCAATCGCTCTGCCGTTGGTGGGGCGATTGCTGCATCCGCGGCGCTACCCTTCGTCCGATACTAGAGTAGTTTTGTAGGAGTGGTGACGATGTGCTCAAGAGATGTTGCTCATGCTGTTCGCGCGCGCATTGACAAGGAGGGCTTGCCCAACCTCAGCCGACGGAGCTTCTTGCGCCTCGGTGGGGTGACGGCGGCGGGCGTGGCTGTCGCTTCCATGGCGGGGAACGCAGCGCGTGTGTTGGCACACAATCACGCCAGCGAAGTCATTGACCTGTCGCATGTGTTCGGGACGGACATTCCGACGTATCTCCCCAACGAGAAACCGCAGCGCTCCGACTTTGTGACGGTGGAAAACGACGGCTTCTTCATCCAGAACTGGGCGTTTGGCGAGCACGCCGGCACGCACGTCGACATTCCCGCGCACTTCATCGCTGACGCCGTGACGGTGGACAACTTCCCCGTGGCGGGGTTGGTTGGCCCGGCAGTGGTCATCGACATCAGCGCCAAAGCCGCCATGATGGACGACGCAACGCTCGACGTAGAGGACATCGAAGCGTGGGAGGCGGCCAACGGGCGCATCCCTGATGGGGCGTTCGTGCTGATGCACAGCGGCTGGGACGCGCGCTGGCCTGATCAAGAGACCTTCCGCAACGCAGATGCCGACGGCGTGCAGCACTACCCGGGCTTCAGCGCAGAGGCCGCGACCTTCCTCGTAGAACAGCGCAACGTCCACGGCATCGGCGTTGACACGCTCAGCTTGGACATCGGCGCGTCAGCCACGTTCGACGTGCATTACATCGTCCTCGGCGCGGGGCTGATCGGGATTGAGTGCGTGGCCAACCTTGCCACGATCAAAGACAAAGCCGCGACCGTAGTTGTGGGTGTGCCACGCTGGGAAGGCGGCAGCGGCGGCCCGGCGCGCGTCATCGCGCTAGCGTAGGCGAGGTTTAGTAGCCTAGGTCTTTGCGGACGACGTTGAGCAGCGGCTTCTTCTCGAGGAAACGCTGCAAGTTCTCGATGAAGATGGCGGCTGCCTTCTCATGATAGCCCGTTGAGTTGCCCGCGACGTGGGGGCTGATGATGACGTTCTCCAACCCCCACAGCGGGCTGTCCGCCGGCAACGGCTCCGTCTCGAACACGTCAAGCGCCGCGCCGGCGATCTGCTGGCTGCGCAGCGCGTCGACCAGGTCAGCTTCGTCCACCAATGGGCCGCGCGCGATGTTGATGAGCACGCTGGTGGGCTTCATCGCGCTCAGCACCTCGGCGTTGATGCAGTGGAACGTCTCTGGGGTCAACGGGGCGGTGACGACCAGCCAATCACACTCTTTGGCCATAAGCGCCAGCGCCGCCAATGGATAGAGACGGTCAGGGATTTCGCCTGGTGGGTCGCCGACTGCGCCGCGGTACTCGTCACTGTTCTCGGCAGGGTGCTTGGGGTCGCGCTTGGTGGCCAGCACGCGCACGCCGAGCGCCGCCGCCACCCGCGCCAGCTCGCGCGCGATCGTGCCGTAGCCGACGATCCCGAGCACGCGCCCGCGCACGTCCGGCGGGCGGTAGAGGTCGTGTGGGCGCTGCGGCCAGTGCGCCTTCTGCTGGTCGCGGATCATGCGCGGCAGTTGATAGTGGAACGCCAGCATCATCATCAGGCAGTAGTTGGCGATGGTCTCGGCGTGGACGCCGCTAGCCGTCGTCAACGTGACCTCTTCCGCCTGCGCGATGGGCTGTGTCAAGATGCCGTCCACGCCTGCGTAGTTGAGCTGTATCCAGCGCAGATGGGGCGCTTGCTCGGGGGTGGGGAAGTCGCGCACGGTGTAGAGAATGTCCGCGCTGGTGTAGGCCTCTGGCGGGACTTTGCCGGGCGGGAACTGGCGCACGTTCAACCGCGGCGAGACGGCGCGGATCTGATCGAGAATCTGCTCAGAGAAATCCATCGCCAGCACGACGTTGTAAACCCGCTCAGACATGAGGTATCGGCTCCTTTGAAAGCAGACCACGAACACCCAGCATAGCGCATCAGCGATGTCGGTGTTAGATTTACGTATCGATTGTAACCAAATACACAGCAAAGGAGCCGCCAATGGGCTTATTGGACGGAAAAGTCGCCCTTATTTTCGGGTTGGCGAACAAGGACAGCATCGCATGGGGCGTGACGAAAGCCCTGCACGGCGCAGGCGCACAGATCGGCATCTGCTATGCGGGCGAGGCGTTGAAAAAGCGTGTGCTGCCGCTGGCGGGAGAGATCGGCTGCGACTTCGTGCACGAGTGCGACGTGCAGAGCGACGCCATGCTAGATGAGGTGTTCGCTCAGGCGCAGGCGCGCTTTGGCAAGCTGGATGTGCTCGTGCACAGCGTCGCCTACGCCAAGCGCGAAGACCTCGGCGGGCGCATGGTGGACGTCTCGCGCGATGGCTTTGCGATGGCGCTTGATATCAGCGCCTACAGCTTGATTGCCATGACCAAACGCGCCGAACCGCTCATGACCGAAGGCGGCAGCATCATGAGCATGACGTACTTCGCCGCCGAGAAGTACATCCCGGATTACAACGCGATGGCCGTGGCGAAGGCCGCGCTGGAACTCATCACCAAGTACCTCGCAGTGGACTTGGGGCCGAAGGGCATCCGCGTGAACGCCATCAGCGCTGGGCCGATCAAGACGCTGGCCGCCGCGGGTATTCCGGGCTTCCGCGATCTGCTGCGGCACTTCGACGACGTCGCCCCGCTGCGCAGCCGCGTCACGCCCGACGATGTGGGGCAGGTGGCGCTCTTCCTCGCCAGCGATATGAGCAAGATGATCACCGGTGAGATCATGCACGTCGACAGCGGCTACAACGTCCTTGGCCTGACCGTGCCGCGCGACGAGCTGAAGGCATAGCCGGGACAGAGCCTGTCCAGTTTGCTTTTTCCATTTGGACTTCCTCTTTTCGGGCGAGGTGGGCTGCGCTATAATCGAAAGCCGTGGAGAGGTGCTAGAGTGGTTGAATAGGCCTGTCTCGAAAACAGGTATAGTCGCAAGGCTATCGTGGGTTCGAATCCCACCTTCTCCGTCAAGTTTGACCCACAGTGCAAAACGCGTGGGTCTTTTTCATGCCAGCGAGGACCCTATCATGACCCTGACGATTGCTGTGTTCGGCAGCGCCAAACTCGCCCCTGAAGACCCTGTTATTGAATTCGCCTACCGCGTGGGCTATGCGCTGGCGCAGGCAGGCTACCACGTGATGACCGGCGGCTATGGCGGCGTGATGGAGGCGGCCAGCCGCGGCGCGCACGACGCCGGCGGCCACGTGATCGGCGTGACTGTGCCCTACGTCAACCTCATCAATGAGCGAATCGTCAACCCCTACGTGAAAGAAGAGATCCGCAAAGAGACGTACCACGATCGGCTCTTCTACCTCGTGCAGAAGCCAAATGGCTACGTGGTGATGCCCGGCGGCGTCGGAACCGCCCAAGAGCTGATCGAGGTGTGGCAGCTTCTGCGCTTGAAGATGATCCCGCTGCGGCCGCTGGTGTGCTATGGCGATTTCTGGCGGCCCGTCGTCGATACGCTCATCAAATCGCCGTATGTGCCGTCAACTGACGTCCCACTAGTCCATTTTTCCGACACCTCAGAGGACGTCGTGAACTTTCTCATCCAATGGAGCCATGAGGACTGACCCAATGGACGCACCGCGTTTGATTCACCTGCGCGCTCAGAAAGACGCCTTTTTCAAAAATCACCCGCAGTCACCGCTCTCAGCCGCGCAAAAAGCAGCCTTCACCGGCCTCAGCTACTACCCGCCAATGCCCAACCTCGATCTGATCGTGGACGTCACTCCGTTTGAGCAGCAGGACGACGTGCAGATCCAGACGACGACCGGCGAAACGCGCTGGTATCGGCGGTATGGTGAGTTCCGTTTTACAGTGGATGGACAAGAAGCGCGCCTGACGATCTATCAGACGCCGCATGGGTGGTTCCTGCCGTTTGTGGACGCATCGGCAGGCCAAGAGACCTACCCCGCCGGCCGCTATTTAGAGCCGGTTCCGCTGGCAGATGGCCGTTTCGAGGTGGACTTTAACCAAGCTTACAACCCCTACTGCGCCTATGGCCAGCAGTGGAGCTGCCCCATCACGCCCCTGGAGAACCGCCTAAGCGTGGCCATCCGCGCGGGCGAGAAGCTGCCGGGGGCATGGGCGGCGGCGTAGCGCCTGCCTTGTGGATCGTGCTCTTACACCTGAACACGATAGACTGACTGCGGGTCAACCTTGCCGCGCAGCATGGCCGTCGTCGGCTCGATCTTCAACCGCGGCGTATGGACGTGATGTGCCGCGCTGGCGCTCAAGTAGATGTCGTTCGCCCCAAGTGTGCTGAGGCGCTGGGCAGTGTTCACCGCGTCACCGATGACCGCTTCTTCCACGTGTGCGCTGGGCGCGCCGATCTGGCTGATGACGACCCGGCCATAGTCGATGCCGATGCCGACCGGCGGTTGATCGGGCAGCGCTTTCAGCTCATGCACAATATCTATAGCGGCAGCGACCGCGCGATCAATGCTAGAGTCGTCCTTGCCGCGCTCGTGGAACACGGCCAGCACCCCGTCCCCCAAGAACTTGTCAACTTCGCCCCCGTGTTGGTAGACAACCTGTGAGACAATTTGCATATAGGGGTTGATGATTTTTTCAACAAGGTCGCGGGCTGGCATGCGCTGCGCTAGGCCGGTGAAGTCGCGCAGATCGCTGAACAAGATCGTGACGTTCTTCTCTTCCATCGCGCTTGGCTTTTGCTGGCTTGGCATGAGCGACTCTAGCGCCGAAAGCAGGCCGTCTTTGATGATTGTCTTCAGCTCACCTTGAATGATCGCGGCTATGCGTGAGTTGCTCTCTTGCATGCTGGCCATCATCAAGCGTCCGATGGCGTTGCTAATCAGCCGCGCTTGCATCTGTGGATTGAAGACCGTTCCCTGCGTGAGGGCAGCTTGGTCGTTCACCTCTCGACACAGCCACTCGTAGATGATCGCCACCATGTCACGGTCGAAGAGCCACAAACCTTCGAAAACGCGCACATCGTCCCGTGTTCCGACCTCGGTTAGCTCTTCGGTGGCCAGCGCGCTCAGATATTCCGGACCGCAAGAGACGACAAACCACTCCTTAGCGAGCTGATGGGTAGGCTGGAGCGGCACGTAGATCACGTTGGGGATGGCGGGCACGGGCACGTCCGGCACGCCGAACACGTACACCTTTTGCGCTTGGCGGCCAAGCTGCTGATAGCGCTTAAGCTGCGTCAGGAAGCGGCTGAAACGTTGAAACCCGGCAAAAATCGTCGTGTGTGCTCCGTCGATGAGCATCGCATTCTCGATCTCATAGCTGATAAGCGTCATCGTCTTGCGATGGGTGAGCCTGGCGCTCTTTTGTACAACGCGCTGCAAGAGCCGATAGACAGAGAACTCAGGGTTGATGACAAACTCACTCGAAGTCGTTGTGTTCATGGAGTTTTCTTACTCTTCATGGAGATAAGTACAAAATTGATGTTCTGTAAAAACCTTAAAAATTTCTATAAATCTTTTGCTATATCTGAGACTAGCAGAGAAGATTTAGAGGCATTCAAGAAATTAGTAAGAATCCTCTTACCGTGAAAATGACGGCAACCTGGATGGTTGCCTTCGGTTTAGTCCATCGATCAGAGAAGGTGAGCATCGAGGAAGTAAATGTGCTTGTCGATGCCGCGGACGATTTCGGTAAACAGGTCAGAGGTCGCCATGTCACCGGCTTCATCGGCGGTGTCGATGGCCGTGCGGGCGCTGGTGGCAAACTGGCCGAGCCGCTCCACGACAGCTTTGATCGCCGCCTCGCTCTGGATGGCTTCATCGCTGAACTCGGGCAGGCGGCTGTTGGCGGCAGCCATGCGCGCTGTGCCCATCGCCACGCCGCCCAACGCCGTGACGCGCTCGGCGAGGTCGTCTACCGCCGCGAGGACGTCATCAGCGATCTTGTCGAACAGCTCGTGCACAGCGATGAAGTTCATCCCCTTGACGTTCCAATGGGCTTGCTTCACTTGGCTGTAGAGGTCGAACGCATCCGCTAAGTGCTGGTTAAGCAGTTCGATCATCTGTACGCGAGCGTCTCCGTCGATCTCGACATGGGACATGCTCACCTGAATTTTCTTGCTCATGAAACACTCCTTGATAGAGTTGTATACGTGATTGAATCCTAGCACACATACTAAAGTACTAGATGAGAGCAGTCATAGAGTTAGCTTTGAGTGATTTTAAGGAAAATCGTTATGAATAAAAGTGTTATAGTAACGGGCGCAAACTCTGGCATTGGGCTGGCGACTGCGCGCCAACTCGTCGAGCGAGGTTGGCGGGTGATCGGCGTGGGGTTGGGCAGCGCGGCGGATGAAGCGTTCTCCTTCCACGCGCTCGACCTGACCCAGCCCGACGCCGCGACGAAGCTGGTGGAGTCTGTCGACAAGCTCGATGCGCTCGTCAACTGCGCGGGCGTCAACCTGCCGAGCGTCATTGAAGGGCTGACAGTGGAGACGCTGCGGCGGCAAATGGCCGTCAACGTCGAAGCGCCGCTGCGCTTGATCCAAGCTTGTTTGCCGCGGCTGCGCGCCAGTCAGGGGCGCATCGTCAACGTGAGCAGCATCATGGGCGAGGTGGCCATGCCCACCCTTGGCGCGTATAGCATGAGCAAGCACGCGCTGGAGGCGATGAGCGACGCGCTGCGGCTGGAGCTGGCCGGGCAGGGCGTCCGCGTGAGCGTCGTGCAGATGGGAGCGGTGCACACCCCGATGACCGACGCGATGGCCGACGCGCTGACTGAAGCCGAGTTGTCCCATGCGGCGGCGGTACGGGCGCTCTACGCGCGGCTTTACGCCCACATGCGCGCCAGCCTCACGCAGCAAGCCGCCAGCGCCATCCCACCCGAGCGCGTGGCAGCGGTCATCGTGCGCGCGTTGGCGTCGCCGCGCCCACGCCCGCGCTACCGTGTGGACGCCGCAGCGGCAGGCCTCTCGCTCATGCGCCGCCTCGCTCCAGAGCAAATTGGGGATATTTTCCTGCGCCGCGCGTTAAGGCTCTCTTAACAAATATCCCACTTTTGCGCGATTTTTTCCCCACTTATTCCAACATTGGGAAAAAATTTGGGAAATATTTGTAAAGTCGTCGACCTCGTCTCGGCTTGAGATATCCCAAATAGCGCGCACCCATAAAAGGGAGGATCATCGTCTTAAAATTAAAAGGGGGGATCATCGTCTGGACGCTTCGGCGGCAAATCGGATGGGGGCGATTGGTAGTCGTCGTCTGCGTCGTAGTCATCAAGCTGGGTGATCTTCAGCTCTGCCGCGTCGAGCAGTTCACGGCAGTAGTCGGACAGCTCGCGGCCACGGGCGTACAGCGTCACCATCTCATCGAGTGTCAGCGTGCCGCTGTTCAACTGCGCGACGATCTCTTCCAACTTAGCGAATGCCTGTTCATACGTCAGGGGCTTGGTCATAAGTCACTCCTTCGATGGTGGTGGTCAGGCGGCCATCTTGCACGCGAATCGTCAGGGTGCGGTTGTCGTCGGCCAGCGCATCGGCCACGCGGCGCACGATCTGGCCTTGTTCGTTGGTGACGACGGCATAGCCGCGCTGGAGCATGGTCGTCAGGTCGTTGGTCATGAGCAGCTCATGGCGTGCGTCGAGCCGCTCGCGCAGCAGCTTCAAATGCTGCTGGACGGCGCGCTCCATGTGCTGGGTGAGGTCGTCTGTGCGGCGGCGCTGCTCGTCGACGACGCGCTGCGGGGCGTGCACCTGCAAGGCGTTGGCGGCGCGCTCAACCGCTGCGCGGCGCTCAGCGATCTGACCATGCGCCAGTTCCGCCAGCCAGTGATGATAGGCCTGCACCTGCTGGCGAAGCTGCTGAACGTCGGGCGTCAGCAGCTCGGCGGCGGCGCTGGGGGTGGGGGCGCGCACGTCGGCGGCGTAGTCGACGAGCGTCGTGTCGATCTCGTGGCCGACGCCGGTGATGACCGGCACAGGGCAGGCCGCCACCGCGCGCACCACGCGCTCATCGTTGAAGCACCATAAATCCTCGACGCTGCCGCCCCCGCGGCACACCAGCACGACATCGACCGGCACGCGGTCGAAGCGCCGAATCGCCCGCACGATCTGCGGCGGGGCGTCCGCCCCCTGCACGCTCGTCGGGCTGACGATGAGCTGCGCCAGCGGGAAGCGCCGCGCGAACACGTTGCGCACGTCCTGAAAGGCGGCAGTCGTGGGCGAGGTCACCACGCCCACGCGCAGCGGGAAGGCCGGCAGGGGGCGCTTGCGCGCGAGGTCGAACAGCCCCTCGGCGTGCAGCTTGGCCTTGAGCTGCTCCAGTTGTTCCAGCAGCGCGCCGCGACTGCTCACCACTTGGAAGCGGTCGATGATGAGGCTGTAGGTGCCACGCGGGGCGTAAACGTCTACGCGACCGTGCGCCTCGATCGTCAAGCCGTCCTTCAACAGGTGCGCGTTGGGCAGCGGGCGGAAGATGGCGCATGAGATGACCGCCTGCTCATCCTTCAGTTGAAAGTAGCGGTAGCCCTTGTTGTTAGAGGGTGGCCGATACCCGCTCACCTCGCCGATCAGCCACACGTCGGACAGCACAGGGTCGCCGGCGATGAGGCTGCTGAGGTGCGCGGTCATTTCAGAGACGGTCAAGGTCTGCACGGTTAGCCCTCCAACAGCAGCGCCTGCCCATGCGTTAGCCGCAGCGTCAAGCCGCCCGCTTGCACTGTGTAGGCGTCGTGGGTCAAGCAGTCCGTGAGCGTGGCCCCGTCCGCAAAGCCGCCCGGCCACAGTGGGATCGTCACCTCGGCCTCTGCGCCGCGGTGGCCGATGAACACCAACCGCTGCGCGGCGCTCTGGCGCAAGAAGGCCAGCGTGTCGCCCGCAGCGTAGAGCAGTTGATAGCCGCCGGATTGCAGCGCGTCGAGGCTGCGGCGCAGACCCACCCACGCGCGGGTGAACCCCAACAGGTCGTGATCCCACGCCGATTCATCCCACGGCATGCAGCGGCGGTTGTCAGGGTCTTTGCCGCCGTCCATGCCGATCTCGTCACCGTAGTACAAACAAGGCACACCCGGGAAGCACATCAGCAGCGCCGTGCCCAGCTTGACGAGGGCTTTGTCGCCCTTCACGACGCGCAAGATGCGGGTGATGTCGTGGCTGCTGATCTGGTTGAACTGCTGAAGCGCGATCACGTAGGGCACAGCCCCCATGAAGCGGCGGTACTGTTCGGCGAGGGCTTCCGTCGGCAGTGGGGTCGGGTCGCCGAAGGGCTTGCCATCCGCCACGCCGATATCCTCACCGCCCAGCCAGCGGCGCGTGGGTGTGTTGAAGCCCTGATAGTTCATGGCGGCGTCGAGTTCCGTGCCCTGCGTGTGAGGCGTGGCGTCTTGGAAGTACTCGCCCATCAGGTAGACGTCGGGGTTGTCGCCTTTGGCGTAGGGGCGCATCTCGCGCCAGATCTCGTGATCGAGCTGATCCTCGCGCAGGTTGCCGGTCATGTTGGCCACGTCGAGCCGCCAGCCGTCGATGCGGTAAGGCGCGGCCAGCCAGCGGCGGATGGCGCTGTCAGGCGCGCGGTACATGGCGTCGCGCAGCGTCTGGCTAGCGTAGTTGAGCTTGATGAGCGACGACACCCCCAGCCACGTTTCAAAGTGCTGCCCGTCAGGCGTGCGCTTGAAGAACTCGGCATAGGTCGATGTGGGGTCAGCCAGCGCGCCCTGATACCAGTCGTGCCGCTCGCCGATGTGGTTGGGGGTGATGTCCAGCAGCAGGCGCATGGCGTGCGCGTCGAGCGCAGCACGCAGGTCGGCTAACGCTTGATTGCCGCCAAGGTGTGGGTCCACCTCGTTGAAGTCGTTGATGTCGTAGCGGTGGTTGCTGGACGATTTGAAGATAGGCGTCAGGTAGAGGCCGTTCACCCCCAGCGCGGCGATGTAGTCCAGCTTCATGCGGATGCCCGGCAGGTCGCCGTTGGCGAAGTCGACGCTGCGCCCCTGCTCCCAAGGGAGGGGCTGCTCGCCCCATTTCAGCCGCCGCGTGAGCGCGCCCTCGCGCTCCCACTCGCCGTCTTGTACGTCCAGCGACGGGTCGCCGTTGTGGAAGCGGTCGGGGAAGATCTGATAGAACACCGTCTGACGCACCCAGTGAGGCGCTTGGTAATTTGCGAGGATGGCAAAGTCGTAGGCCAGCGGGTGATCCGCGCGGCTGGCCCCCTGCGCGCTATAGTAGAACGCGCCATCAGACGAGAGCAGCTTGAAGCTGTACTCGGTGCGCGGCTCGCGGATCGTCCAGCGCAGCGCCCACAGGGTGAACGGCCCCTCAGATGGCTGCGGGTGCATTTCGAGGTGGCGGAACTCGCCGTCCTCTAACAGGCGGCAGAACACGCCCCTCACGGGCGCATCCGACGGGACGCGGATTTGAAGGGTGATGGTTTCTTCCAGCCCGGGGTAAGGGTTGCTGACGTAAACAGCCGACCCATCATGGTGGACGGCGCGCGTCCAATCGGGCGCTAAGACCATGAAAGGCGCTCCTCAGTGATCATTGGTGATTATTGCACGCCAGTGAGTAGGGCGTGTGCGCTTGAATCATCTGCTCGCTTTGACGGCTTGATCGCCGTAGACTTTGATCTGCTGCTCGGGTCGGCGCTGATACAGCCACGTGAGATAAGCCAGCCGCTGGCGGATGTCCTCGGTCAGTTGGTGCGGTTGGAAGCGCCAGCCCCAGTTGCCGCCCTGTTTGCCGGGCGTGTTCATGCGGCCGGTGCTGTCCCAGCTCATCAGGTCTTGCAGCGGGATCACCGCGGTGTGGGCTGGGCTGGCCAGCGCCATGCGGATGAGATCCCATGCGATCTCGCGCACCTCGCGCCCCATGTACTCCGCCAGCAGGCGGCGCGCGCCCTCGTCAGCCTCTTCTTGCCACCAGCCAACGGTGGTGTTGTTGTCGTGGGTGCCGGTGTAGACGACGGCGTTCATCGGGTGGGCGTGTGGCAGGAAGCTGTTGGTTGGGTCGCTCCATGCGAATTGCAGCACCTTCATGCCGGGCAGCCCGAAGGCGTCGCGCAGCGCCTCTACGCCGGGGGTGATGACGCCCAAATCTTCCGCGATGATCGGCAGTTCGCCCAGCGCAGCCTTGACCACGTGGAACAGATCCGCGTTGGGGCCGGGAACCCACTGGCCGTTGACGGCGGTCTCTTCCGTCGCGGGGATCTCCCAGTAGGCTTCAAAGCCGCGGAAGTGATCGACGCGGATGTAGTCGAACAGCGTCAGCGACGCCTTGAAGCGCTCGATCCACCACGCATAGCCCTTGCTTTTCATCACGTCCCAGCGGTAGAGCGGGTTGCCCCAGCGCTGGCCGGTCGGGCTGAAGTAATCCGGGGGGACGCCGGCGATCACGGTCGGGGAGCCGTCAGGCTGCAAGTAGTAATCCCCCTGATTGGCCCACACGTCGGCGCTGTCGTGGGCGACGAAGATCGGGATGTCGCCGAAGAGGCGCACGCCCTTGTGGTTGGCGTAGTACTTCAGGGCGTACCACTGCTGGAAGAACAGCCATTGACGGAAGCGCTGCTCGTTGATCTGGTCGGCGTACTGCTGGCGCGCGGTGGCCAGCGCGTCGGCGTCGTAGCGCACGAGGGCCGCTTCCCACTCCACCCACGGGCGGCTCGCGTTGGCCTGCTTGAGCGCCACAAACAGCGCGAAGTCCTCTAGCCAGTAGGCGCTGTCGGCGCACCAATTGGCGAAGGCCTCGCGGTCGTTGGGCGCGGCGTGGGCTTTGAAGCGTTGGTAGGCCAGCGCTAGCTTCTCATCGTGCCAGCCGATGATCCAGCCATAGTCGACGTGATCGGCCGGGAAAGGCGGCGTGTCGGCGAGGTCGTCGGCAGTTAAGAAGCCCTGTTCCACCAGTTTATCGAGGCTGATGAGGTTGGGGTTGCCGGCGAAAGCTGAAAGCGTCTGATAGGGTGAATCGGCGTAGCTGGTGGGGCCGATGGGCAGCATCTGCCACACGGACTGGCCGGCCGAATGCAGCCAATCAATGAAGTGGAAGGCGGTCTCGCCTAAGTCGCCGATGCCGTACCGCCCCGGCAGTGACGTCGGATGAAGCAGCACACCGCTGCAGCGCGGGAAGAGGGTCATAACGCACAATCCTAAAAAGTTG
>DAOUBS010000117.1:0-11823 GCA_034432435.1 Anaerolineae bacterium | reverse complement strand
CGCCGAGGACGATCACCTCATCAGCGGGTGAAAGTGCCATCGTTGAAGATGCCCGTTGGGTGGCAGCCGAGTCCAGCTGCCGCCGCGGCGCGCTCAAGGTCAACGAACGTTTGCCAGTGGCGATCATCCGGCTCGTAGAGCACCGTCTCGGCAAAGCCAGCGCGCACCAGCTCAAGGTTGACGAACGTCTCGCCTACGTAGACGTAGCGCAGCAGCCGATCAAAGCGATCCGTGTTGGTGCGATCGCGCACAAGGCCGACCGTCTGACCTTCGACTAAGCGCCGGTTGAACGCCGTCGCCTCTTGGAAGCAGACTTCGTCGCGTTCGGGTGTGTTGACGCCCACATAGCGCACGCGCTGCACGACGCCGTTGATCTCGACGTCGATCGTGTCACCGTCGATGACGCGCGTCACGCGGCCCACCTCGTCAAAGCGCACGCTGCCGCTGCTGCCGCTGGTGGCCACATCAAAACTAAGGTTACAGGCGCTCAAGATCAGGGCGCACGCCGCTAGCCATCCCCACAATCGCTGTATCGTCATTTCACGCTCGGTAAGGTATCTTCTTCTGTGGACAGGTCAAGTCAGGCAATCATAGCGAAAGTGAAGGCAAGATGACAGTCGAAGCTTACGCCGCGCAGCGCGCAGGAACGACATTAGAGCTTTGGGGGTACGATCCGCCGCCGCTCGGCCCATTTGAAGCGGAAATCGCGGTGACGCACTGCGGCCTGTGCCACAGCGACGTACACATCATCAAGGGTGATTGGGGCGAGGCCTTCCCAGTTGTGCCCGGCCATGAGGTCATCGGGGAGGTGGTGGCCGTGGGCAGCGCGGCGGATCCGACGCTCGTTGGGCAGCGAGTGGGCGTGGGCTGGCAGGCAGGGGCGTGCTTGGCTTGTGAGTTCTGCCTGCGCGGGGAGGAAAATCTGTGCCCGATGGCGCGCCAGTCGTGCGCTGGGGGGCACTTCGGCGGGTTTGCGCGCCGCTTCCGCGCGGACAGCCGCTTCTGTCACTCGATCCCGTCCACCCTGAGCAGCTCAGACGCCGCGCCGCTGCTGTGCGCCGGGATCACGGTCTACGCGCCGCTGAAGCGCTACGCGCGGGCAGGGCATTGGCGGGTTGGGGTGGTCGGCATCGGCGGGTTGGGGCATCTAGCAGTCAGGTTCGCGCGGGCGATGGGCGCGGAGGTAACCGCTTTTACAACGAGCGCGGGCAAGATGGAGGAGGTGAAGGCCCTGGGCGCGCATCACGTCGTGGTGACAGGCGAGGCCAGCGCGCTGCGCCGCGCCCGCGCCAGCCTTGATTTTCTGCTCGTGACGGTCAACGCCGCGCTGGATTGGTTCAGCTACGCGAAGACGCTGCGCCCCAATGGGGTGATGTGCTTCGTCGGCGCGGCTGAAAACACCGTCGAGATTCCAGTTGGGGCGATCCTCAGCCGGCAGTGGGTGGTGACGGGCAGCAGCATCGGTGGGCGTGCGGACATGCGCGACATGCTGGCCTTCGCCGCGCTGCACCAGATCACCGCGCAGACGGAAACGCTGCCGATGACGGCGATCAACACCGCCGTTCAGCGCCTGATCGCCAATGACGTCCGCTACCGCTTCGTTCTGACGTGGGAAGGCGCGTGATCGCAGCATGACGTTTATGCTCAAATGGCTTACAATGAGGATCGTGACATTCTTCGGAGGTGATCGCATGAAACGATGGTTTCTTCTGCTCGTGTGCCTGATGACGGCTGTGCCGCTGGCGGCGCAGGATGATCGCCTGCCGCGCGAGGCGGCGCTGGCGGCGGCCCAACAGCGGTTGGGCACGCGCGCCCAAAGCTGGACGTACACCATTCTCGCGCCGACCACGTCAGCGACCCTCGGTTGTCCAACTGCCCCAGCGGGGGATCTCGGGCGACAGGTGATCCCATATCGCTACGTGTTGACTTACGCCACAGGGGATTACGTGGTGTTCGCGTCGTCTGATGGGACGGTAGTTGTGCTGTGCGATGACAAGTTCAACCTGACGATTGACGTGCCGACAGCGGTTCCGCCTAACGCGGTGCCTGTGCTGACGTCGGTTCCCAGCGGGGATGGATGTCTGTTGAGCGCTGCCGGCGCCTTTGCCAACGTGCGCGCCACCCCCTCGCGCGAGGCGACGCAGGTCGCGCAGATCTTCAGCGGCCAGTCGTATGTGGTGCTGGCCCAGAACAGCCGCCCCGACGACCGGTGGTACTTCATTTCGGGCGGATGGGTCAGCGCGACCGTCGCCAACGTAACGGGGGCGGGCTGCGCCGCGCTGCCGATTGACGATGGGCGTGTCGGCACTGGGGCAGGCATCACCATGCCCACGACGGACACAAACATCGCCCAGACGCTGGCACTTTACGCCTGCCCGCCGAATTTTGAGGGCTACATGCCGCCGCGCTTGCAGATCGGCCCTGCTACAGCGCGCGTGGGCAGCGGCGGCCTGCCGAACGTCATCCGCTCGCAGCCCATTGTCAACGACAGCATCGGCGCTCGGCTGGGCACGATTCAGCCCGGTCGCACGATTGATGAAGTCCTCAACGGCCCGGCATGCAGCGGCGGCTTTATGTGGTGGCTCGTGCGCGTGGACGGCGTGCGAGGCTGGACAGCCGAGAGCGACTTCAGCCAGCGGGCATACTTCCTTGAACCCCTAATCTCTAACCCAACCCCACCCGCCCCCCAGCCGAGCACCGGGCAGCCGCCTGTTGGACCGCTGGGGCGGGTGCTGAGCCGCAGCGTCGCCTTGCGGCAGCGAGAGGACATCACCGGCGCGGCGCGCGTCGGCCTCAGCGCGGATGGGCAGTTCGCGCTCGTCTCGGGGCAGATCACGCTCGGCGAGGGACAGGCGATCTTCGTCGTGGCCGAGTACGCGCTGGACGCAGCCAGTCCGCGCTTCACGGATACGGGCATGGCGCTACCCAGCGTCGTAACGGGCATTCAAACGCTGGCGGATGGCCGTGTTGCCGTGTCCGATCAGGCCAGCCTCTTCATCTTCCGCAAGCAGGGGAACGACTACCTGCAGGATTTCGTCATCCCAGATGTGATCGTCGATGAAGCGCTGCAAGGCTGGTCGCTTACGCGGGACGGGCGACTGCTCGTCTCGTTCCAGCGCGGCAGCCGCGTTGAGGTCGTGATGCGCTCGACCACATCGCCTGACCCGTTGTGGGTTGCTGCGCTGCCGTTCGACGCCTTCAAGCTCGCTTTTAGCCCTGATCAGCGCAGCGTTGCGGCGTTCGGCTTTGACGGCGTGGTGATCCTCGACAGCGTCACCGGCGTGCAGCAGGCCATCCTAAGCAACGCGACTGAACAGTTCGGCATGCTCGATTTCACCTTCGACCCGACCGACAGCAACCGCCTGCTGACGACGATCTGCAAGCGAGTGGACGCGACGCGCAGCCCGTCGCCGTGCGTGGCCGGTGAGGTGACGCTGTGGTCGATCAACCCGACGAACATCCTAGGCGTCGTGGAGACGGATTCCGCCAACCCGCTGCACCTCGTGGTCGCCTCAGATGCCAGCCTCATCTTAGTGGGGGACGCCGCCGGTCAGATCGTGGTGTTGGACGGTGGGGGCAACTTGGTTGAGGAAGTCCAAGTGACGGCCAGCCGCGATGAAGCCATCGTCGACATGGCGCTGAGCGCTGATGATCGCTCGCTCGTGCTGACGACCAGCAACGGCCAGATCTTGTGGCTGACGCTGACGGATCGCTAGTCCTCAAACAGGCGCAGCAGCTTGACCGCCACCTGCAAATTCGCGCGGGTGGCGGCGTCTTGCAGGTTGATCTGGCAGAGCTGTTCGATGCGCGTCAAACGGTAGTTGAGCGTGCTGCGGTGGATATGCAAAGTTTCCGCCGCTAGCACGCCGTTCCCGCCTGTGTCGAGGTAAGCTTCCAGCGTTTGGAACAACTCAGAGGATCGTTCCTCGCGCAGGCGGCGGAGGATCGGCACGTAGGGGTTGCCGGTCAGGCTGCGCGGCCCGGCAAGGTAGAGCGTGTGCAAGTATCCTAGTTGGTCGAAGCGCATGAGCGGCTCTTGCGGGGCGATGCGCTGGCCGATGGCGAGAGCGTCGCGCGCCTGCTCATGCGCGCTGCTGACCTGTGCCGCTCCCTGCACCACCGCCGAACAGCCCGCGCGATGGCGCAAACGCCCGCCCCCGTTCTGCAAGCGCTCGACGATGCGCGCCAGCACAGCCTCAGCCCGCTCATCCTGCTGAATCAGCACGACGATCTGACCGGCGAACTGCCCCACGACCACGCGCCACGCCTGCGTGGTGGCCAGTTGGTTGAGCTGGCGGTACAGGGGCATCAGCGCGGCGCTCTCCACGTCGATTAAGAGCAGGCGGTACGGTAGGCGCAAATCGACCCCGTAACGCAGGGATTGGTCTGTGAGGATCGTATGGTGGACTGGGTCGCCCGCGATCAACTGGTTGAGCAGGCTGCCCTTGAGCGATGCCTCGGCGGCTTGTGCGGTCTCTTGGTAGAGGATCATTAGCGCGGCAATCGTCGCGCCGCTTTCGATGGCCAGCAGGTCGATCTCGCTCAGGGCGTGGTCGTCGGCGATGATCCACATGAAGCCGTAGATCATCCCGTGCACCACCACCGGCGCGAGCAGGCGTTCCATCTCAAGGCCGACATCCGCCATGACCGGCAGCTGCACTGGTCGCAGCGTCTGGCGGATGGTAGGCAGGTAGCCGCGTTCCTCGAGTGCTTGCACGAGCCGCGGGTCAGTGCGCCCGTGAAGTTGGGTGTAGCGACGGGCCTCGTCCACCTCGGCGATGTTGACGGTGGCGATGGCATCAAAGGTGGCGGTTTCGATGCTGATGCTGTGCTGCACGAGTTGGGCGAGCTGCGCCGCGAGTTCGGGCAGGTCGCCGCCCTCCAGCACGATCCGCGTGAGCTGCTGGTTGATGGCGAGGGCGCGGCGCACCATGTCGAGGCTGCCCTGTGTGATGCGCCCGATGATCTCACGGGCGGCGTCCACAAAGCGCAGCGTGTAGGGGATTTCGATCAACGGCAGGCCGCAGGCGTCGGCGGCAGCGACGAGGTGGGACGGGATGTGGTCGATCATCTTGCCCACCGTGAGGCACAGCCCCGCCACGCCCCGCAGGTGCATCTGCGCCACGTAGTCGGCTTGAGCGGCGGCGTCGGGCGGCAGGTTGATGATGGTGGTCATGACTAACTCGCCACCGTTGAGCCACTGCGGCGCATCTGGCACGCCGGCGTTGTGCACCCACAGCACCGGGCGCTGCAAGCCCGCCCGCCCTGCGACGAGCCGCGCTCCGCTCAGCAAGCCCATCGTGAGAATGTCATCGACTGTTAGCATGGGGCGGATTATAGCACATGCGCTGGGCGGCGGATTGATCCAGCGGGCTGGTATGCGCTCGGTCGATGCGTATCAATTTCGTTGCGCGCAAGTTAGCCGACGCAGATGATGCTATAATGACCTGTGCGAACCATCGCAGGGAGAAATGTGCATCATGTGGAGACGACTATTGAGCTTATCCGGGGCGCTGCTGCTGGCGGGGTGTTATCAGCAGTCGGTGGACAGCTTCGAGACGATCAACAGCGGGGCTGTGGTGATTGACCCCGCGCCGACTAGTTTCGGCGTTGAGCCAGGCACGGACGCCACGCCAATTGTGATCGTGCCAGACGGTGCAGCCACCGCCGCCCCTGATGAGCTGGTCATCATCCAAGTGACGGCGGACAGCGCTCCTAGCAGCAGCGATCTGGCCACGCTGCCGCCGATCCCGCTGGGGCCGCCCGCCACTGCTACGGTGATTATCATCCGCCCTGACCCAGACACACCTACCCCCAGCGCTGCCTTGCCCAGCAGCGACCAACCAACCGCAACGCCTGGTCTTTTCATCACGCCGGAGGTTCCGATGCAGCTCGTCATCCCGACGGCGACCCCGCTCGGCCAGCCGCTGGCAGCAGACACGCCGTCGAACGGCATCATCACGCCAGAGCAGTTCATGCCGGAGCTGGTGCAGGGCTGCGAGTACACGATTGTGTCGGGCGATACGCTGTTCCGCATTGCGCTGCGCAACAACATCACGCTGGCGTCACTGCTGTCGGCCAACAACTTATCGGAGAGCAGCATCATCCGCCCTGGTCAGGTGATCCAGATTCCGGGCTGTGGCGCAGCAGACCCCACCGCCACGCCGCCCCCGCCGCCAGATGTGCCGCCCATTGCTGCGCCGATTGACCCGAATGCCGCGCCTGCCACGTTAGAATCAGGCGCGCCGGGGGCGGTCGCCAGCCAAGCCGTGCACCGCGTCCGCGCGGGGGATACGTTGTATGATATCGCTGTGCGCTATCGGGTGACGGTGCGGGCGATCCTTGCGATCAACAACATCCCGAACCCCGATCGGCTTCAGATCGGGCAGGAGATCATCATCCCCGCCCGCTGAGGCTTACAGCACCTTGCCGGGGTTCATGATGCCGCGCGGGTCGAGCGTCTGCTTGATCTGGCGCATCACGTCGAGCGCGTCACCGTGCTCAGCTTGCATGTAGGCGCGCTTGCCGATGCCCACGCCGTGCTCGCCTGTGGCCGTGCCACCCAGCGCGATGGCGTGCTGCACGATCTCACCGTTGACGGCCTGCACCTTCTCAAAGGTGATCGGGTCGCCGAACGGCAGTTCTACGTGGATGTTGCCGTCGCCGGCGTGGCCTTTCATGTAGCCTTTGATCCCGTGCCGCTCGATGGACTGGCGCGCGAACTCGATCAAATCCGGGTAGCGGCTGATGGGCACAGCCACGTCCATGATGAAGATGCGCTGGCCGGGGTGGTTGCGGACGAGCGTCTCATAGGCATGATGGCGGGCGTTCCACAGCACTTTGCGCTCGGCGTTGTCGGCAGTCGCGCGGAAGCTGATGGCCCCGGCATCCTCGCAGATTTCGCGCACGGTCTGCATGTCGACCTCCAACGTCTGCTCATAGGCGCTGTGAATCTCCATCAGCAGGGTAGGATACGGGGCGATGTCCGTGCCGGCTTGGTTGAGCGCTTGGGTGTTCGTCACATCGATGAACTCCAGCGCGGCCACATCTACGCCGCTGCCGCGGATCGCTACGACCGTTTCGATGGCTGCTTCAACGGTGGGGAAGCCCGCGATGATGGCGCTCATGAACTGTGGAACGGGCACAAGTTTGAGCGTGGCCTGCGTGATGACGCCCAGTGTTCCCTCGCTGCCGACGAACAACTGCATCAAGTTGTAGCCACTGGCCTGTTTGATGCTGCGCGACCCAACGTGAATCAAGCGCCCGTCTGGCAGGGCGACCTCCATCCGCAGCACGTTGTCCTTCGTTGCGCCGTATTTCACAGTGCGGATGCCGGCGGCGTTGTTGGCGAGCATGCCGCCGATGGTGGCGTTCGCCCCTGGGTCAGGCGGGAAGAACAGCCCATAGCGCGCCAGCTGCGCGTTGAGGTCTTTGTGTGGGACGCCCGCCTCGACAGTGACCTGAAAATCGTCCGCGTGGACTTCGATAATGCGGTTCATCCGCTCCAGCGTGAGCAGGATGCCGCCGTAAAGCGGGATGGCGTTGCCCTCCAAGCCTGTTCCGACGCCCCACGGCGTAACGGGGATGCAGTGCTCGTTGGCGAACTTGAGCACGGCGGCAATCTGTGGGCCGCTCTCACCGTAGACCAGTGCTTCTGGCAGGTGGGCTTCGTGATGGCCGCTGTCGCGCGCGTGCAGGTCAAGGTCGGCATGGGCAGTGCTAACGTTGGTCTCACCGGCGACATGGCGCAATTCGGCAGTAAGTTCAGGGGTCAAGGGGGTGAAATAGGTCATAGGGCGTGGTCTTTTAAGCTGTTTGTCGTGATTGTAAGGAATTATACGGAACGCCCGCTGGAAAGTCGAAAAGACACGCCAAGGCAGAAGCCCCTGCAGACGCGGCATCGCGGGGCATCGTAAGGGCAGGGACTGCCCTGTTCGTCGCTTTCCACCCTTCGAGGGACGCGACAGGTCGCGTTCCTACTCGGCGGCCTGAGCCACACCCACAGCTAGAGCCACAGGTATTTCTGTTCGATTTCAGATCCGCTCACAAAATCCCCTCTTTACAAGAATGACCCTTTGTGATACATTATGAGCATCTCTCGGGAGCGAACTAGATTCGACAGCGGGGGATGAGGCCGCACTGCACGTCGTGCGTCATCACGTTAACCTGACACGGCAAATAAGTGCCAACAACAACAAACTTGCTCTGGCTGCCTAATTAAGCGGCTGGGGTGTCAGGCCAGAGTAGCCTGACCGTCTGCCCTCTCCGTGCCTGTTCGGGGAGATTGGCAGGCGTGACCAAAGACAGGATGCTACCCTAGTAGAGCCGAGATGCTAGGGCCAAGACTTATCGGCTGGCCTGCGGTGTACCGCGTTTGTTGGGGCTACCAAAGGTGAGATTCAACAACAAACTAAACGTGTAGACGTGCGAGACTCGATCTCGTTGGACCCGGGGGGCAGGTCCCCGGCGCTTCCACTCAACAGCCGCCCAACCGAGGGCGGCTGTTTTTATGGCGCTTGTGCCACTACAATCAGGCGCATGAAACACTTCTTGACTCTCATTCTATGCATCCCGTGGCTGGCGGCCTGCACTGGCACAGCTGACCCCGCGATCAACGCGCAGCGCGATGCGGCTGCCACGCAGCTAGCCATCCTCGCGGGCACGGCGACGGCTGAGATGGCGCAACTGCGCACAACAGCGGATTACGTCTCGACCCGTGCCAGCCTCGCCGCCACGCGCGGCGCTTTCCTTGAGCTAACGTTGGTGGCGCGCGGCACGCCGCAGGAGGTCGTCCGTGCGTTTCAATCGTCGATGATGGCTAGCTTGGTCACTCTGACGCCGACGGCCGCGCCTGCTTTCGTGCTGGAGACGGATGCGGCCAGCGGCCAACCGGAGATCATCGTGACGCCGCTAGCGCTGCCCACGCCAGAGGCCCTGCCCACTGCTGACCCTAACGCGCCACAGTACGCCGACATCGTGACGGCCACCGGCGTAGGGAACGACGACTGCGCGGTGAACATCACATCCGAGTTTACGCCGCAGTCGAGCGCGATCTATGTGGTGGCGCGCGCGCGCAACATCGCGCCTGGCACACAGCTCAGCTCACAGTGGACGGCCAACGGTCAGCCTGTCGTCAGCTACGACTTCACCCCCAATTTTGAGATCCGCGATGCGTGCATTTGGTTCTTTGTCACCCCGTCTGAGGTGGCCTTCACCGCGGGCGAGTGGAGCGTGCAGCTCGCCATCAATGGCGTGCCCAACGGCAGCCCCGCGCGCTTCGTCATACGTGACGCAGGCGGCGGTTAAGGGGTTATACTCTGTGCAAAACGGTCATTACAAGCGAGGTCTTCTATGGGGATTAACACACGTTGGGACAACCGCGACAAGACCACGATTCTGATGGAGTTTGAAACCGAGTGGAGCTTCAGCGACCTTGAAGACGCCATCCGCCGCGTGGATGCCATGATCATCAGCGTTGAGCATCAGGTGGACGTGTTGATTGACGTGGAAGGCGCAAAGCTGCCCAAAGATGTGATGAACATGGCCAAGATGCTGATCGCCACCGGCGAGGCGCGCGCTAACGAGGGCAACCGAATTGTCGTGGGCGCAAACAACGTCGTTCGTCAGGGCTACACGGCGATCGTGAAGATGTTCCCCGACAAGCTCAACGGGCGGCAGATTTTGTTCGCAGATGACCTCTCGCATGCCCGCGCAGTCTTGAACAGCCTGCGATAACCCTGCCCGATCGTTTAGGGCCGCGCAGCCCAACTTGTGGGTTAGCATAAGAGAACAGACGAGAAGCGAGGCGAGGGACAAGCATATGATGATGGGCGGCGGCTGGATGAGTTACATACACGGGGAGTCTAAGCGCCCCCCGATTACGCGGGCGCTGCTGCGCCGTGTGCTGGCGTATGCTTGGCCGTATCGCTGGCTGCTGGCGGGGATGCTCATCTGTATCCTGCTCACGACGCTGCTCGGGCTGGTCAGCCCGTTGATCCTGCGGCAGTTGATCGACGTGGCTTTGCAGCCGCCCGGCAACGCTGAACTGCTTAACGCGCTGGCGCTGCTGCTCGTGTTGATCCCCATCGTCAGCGGTGTGATCAGCGTCGTGCAGCGCCGCTTGAACGCCACCGTAGGTGAGGGGATCATCTACGACTTGCGCATGGCCTTGTATCAGCATTTGCAGCGGATGTCGCTCCACTTCTTCACGAACACCAAAACCGGCGAGCTGATGAGCCGCCTCAACAACGACGTGGTGGGGGCGCAGAGCGCCGTCAACAACACGCTCATCAGCATCATCACCAACTTGATTACTGTCGTGGCGACACTGGCCGTGATGATCTCAATCGAGTGGCGCTTGACGCTGCTCGGAGTGGGGGTGCTGCCGTTCTTCATCTTCGTAGCGCGGCGCTTGGGCGGCAGGCTGCGCGAGATCGCCCGCGACCAGATGACCTGGAACGCGCAGATGAACGCCATGATGAACGAGACGCTCAACATCAGCGGGGCGCTGCTGGTGAAGCTGTTCGGGCGCGGGCAAGATGAAGTAGATCGCTTTGGGGCGCGTGCTGCAGACGTGCGCGATGGCGGCGTCAAACGCGCCGTGCTTGGCAGCCAGTTCATGACCGTGATCGGTTCTATCGGGGTGATCGGCACGGCGCTCGTCTACTGGTACGGTGGCCACTTGGTGCTCTCCGGCGAGTTCACGGTGGGGACGATCGTCGCCTTCGGAGCGTACCTGACGCAGCTCTACAATCCGCTGCAAGCGCTGACCAACGCGCCAGTGGACTTCGCCACCAGCCTTGTAAGCTTCGAGCGTGTGTTTGAAATCCTCGACCTGCCGCAGCAGATCGTCGAACAGCCGAACGCGCAACCCCTGTCCGAGGTGCGCGGCGAGATCGAGTTTGACGACGTGACGTTTACCTACACGGTGCGCGATGACCAACTGCTGAGCGACGTGGAGCGCATCGGCAGCGTGGAACAGGTGGGCGCGGCGCTCAGCGGGGCGCTGACTGTAGCCGACAACGGCAAGCATCAAGCCCGCGAACAAGCGCTGCGGCACATCAGCTTCAAAATTGCACCCGGCCAGTTGGTGGCGCTGGTGGGGCCGTCCGGCGCAGGCAAGACCACTCTCACTTACCTGATCCCGCGTCTCTATGACCCAGACAGCGGCACGATCCGCCTCGATGGGCACGACCTGCGCACCCTGCGGCTGGATGACCTCGCGCGGCACATCGGCATGGTGACTCAGGAAACCTACCTGTTCCACGACACGATCCGCACGAATTTGCTCTACGCGCGGTCAGACGCGACACAGGCCGAGTTAGAAGAGGCCTGCCGCGCGGCCAACATTCATGACTTTATCGCTGGGCTGCCGCAGGGCTATGATACCATCGTGGGCGAGCGCGGCTATCGGCTAAGCGGGGGCGAAAAGCAGCGGCTAGCAATCGCCCGCGTCATCCTAAAGAACCCGCGCATCCTCGTGTTGGACGAGGCCACGAGCAGCCTTGACAGCCAATCGGAGGCGTTGATCCAAGAGGCGCTCAAGCGCGTGCAGCAAGGGCGCACCAGCATCGTGATCGCGCATCGGCTGAGCACGATCTTGGCGGCGGATGTGATCCTCGTGCTGAACCGCGGCCAGATCGTCGAGCGCGGCACACACGCGGAACTGCTGGCGTTGGGCGGCCTCTATCATGAGCTGTATCAGACGCAGTTCCACCGCCAGCAGCTCCTCATGGCAGACGCAGGCGCATAAGAACCAGCGCCTGATGTGGGAAGATAGTGGAGGGGCGTTCACCGCAGCGCTCCATCCCCTGTTTACGATAG
>DAOUBS010000116.1:0-4741 GCA_034432435.1 Anaerolineae bacterium | reverse complement strand
GATCCGACAGTCGACTACTTTCCAGAGAAAGTGACGATCACCGACGCGGTCAACTTCAGCGTGGCGTATTTCAACCACTACAAAGTTGTTGAGGTGACCAACGCCTTTGACGGCGCAGAGCCGTTCACCTACGTGCTGGTGCAGTGCGGCACGCCCGCGCCCGACGCCGCCGACTTCCCCGAAGGCACGCAGTTCATCGAAGTGCCCGCGGGGAACATCATCGCCATGTCCACCACCCAACTGCCCCACCTCACCGAGCTTGGATTAGTGGATAAGCTCGTCGGGCTGGACAGCTTCCTGTTCGTCAGCTCGCCGGAGGTGCGCGAGCGGATCGACGCGGGCGAACTCGTGGAAATCGGCAGCGGCGCAGGGGTCAACGTTGAGCTAGCGCTGGACGTCGAGCCAGACATCGTGATGACCTACGGTTTCAACCCGGCGACGGACGCGCATCCCGTGCTGATCGAGGCGGGCATCTTCACCGCGCTCAACGCTGAATGGCGCGAACCGACCCCGCTGGCGCGCGCGGAGTGGATCAAGTACACTGCCCTGTTCTACAACGCCGAGGCGCGGGCGGAAGAAGTCTACGGCGAGATCGTCGCCGCCTATGAAGCCGCAAAGGAATTGGCGGCGGGCGTCCCTGAGGATGAGCGCGTGACCGTGCTGTGGAACACCTTCTCCAGCTTCAGCGGCGCGTGGAGCATCCCCGGCGCGGAGACCTACGTTGGTGCGCTCTTGCGCGACGCGGGCGCGGTGATCGCGCTGGGCGAGGAAGCGCCCCAAGACAGCGCGCTGCTCAGCTTCGAGGCAGTCTACGACGGCGCGCTGGACGCCGACGTGTGGATCACCGGGGCGTTTGGCGTCAACACGTTGGACGATCTGCTTGCGCTCGACAGCCGCTACGCTGACTTCACCGCAGTGAAGACCGGCAACGTCTGGAACAACAACCTTGACGTCAACGAGAACGGCGGCAACAACTACTTTGAGTTGGGCGTCACCAACCCGCACCTGATCCTGCAAGACTTGGTGGCGATCTTCTACCCCGAGCTGCTGCCCGATCACCAGTTCAACTTCTACCTGCGCCTTGAGCCAGCCGCTGGCAACTAGGACACGTTGGGGGGCAGCCACGATGGACTGCCCCCTCATAAAGTAGAGCAAGCATGTCACAAGCGCTTTTCAAACCTCTTCCACGCCCCATCGATTACGCTGAAGATGCAGCACTGCCGCGCCTTAATCTAGGGCTGCGCCCATGGCTGCTGCTCGTCTTGCTTGGTGGGCTAGTGGCGATGTTCCTGCTGAGCTTGGCGGTGGGGTCGGTCAGCATCCCACTCGACCAAATCGTGACCGTGCTGCTGGGCGGCGAGGCGGAACGCGCCTCGTGGACGAACATCGTCCTCAGGTTTCGCCTGCCCAAAGCGACAACCGCGGTGCTGGCAGGCGCGGCGTTGGGAGTGGGCGGCTTGCTCATGCAGACGTTCTTCCGCAACCCGCTAGCCGATCCGTTCGTGTTGGGCGTCAGCTCTGGCGCGAGCTTAGGCGTGGCCTTAGTGGTACTAGCGACAGGAACGGTCGGCGGAACGTTGCTGGCAGGCTTCGGCCTGACGGGTGATCTGATGCTGGCGAGCGCGGCGGCGCTGGGCGCTGGGGCAACGATGCTGATCGTGATCTTACTCGCCAGCCGCCTGCCGAGCAGCCTAACGCTGCTCATCCTCGGCTTGATGATGGGCTATCTCGTCTCAGCTGCGGTGAGCCTGCTGCTGTACTTCGCCATTCCAGAGCGCATCCAAGCCTACCTCAGTTGGACGTTCGGCAGCTTCGGCGGCGTGACGTGGGAGCAGATGCCCATTCTGGCAGGCGGCGTGCTGATCGGGCTGTGCATCGCGCTGCTGCTCACCAAGTCGCTCAACGCGCTGCTGCTGGGCGAGGGATACGCCCGCAGCTTAGGGATGAACGTCAGCTTGACGCGGGTCGCTATCGTGGGCGCGACGGCGGTGCTCGCTGGGACGGTGACGGCCTTTTGCGGGCCGATTGGCTTCGTAGGCATCGCCGTGCCGCACCTGTGCCGCAGCCTGTTCAACACCTCTGATCATCGTGTGCTTGTGCCGGGCACGATCCTGATGGGCGCGATCGTCGCACTGATCGCGGCGCTAATCGCCGAAGTGCCGGGGCGAAACTTGATTCTGCCGCTGAACGCCGTCACCGCGCTGATCGGCGCGCCCGTGGTGATCGTCGTCATCCTGCGCCAACGCAACTTGCAGCAGTCCTTCGGAGGGTGAGTATGGCCGTTCTGCAAACGCACGCGCTTACGATCGGGTACGCTGCGCCGCGACAGCCCAAAGTTATCATCGCGCGTGACATCGACTTGACGCTGCGGGGCGGTGAGATGGTCTGCCTGCTGGGGCCAAACGGCGCGGGCAAGTCAACGCTCATGCGCACCCTTGCGGGGATGCAGAAGCCGCTCGCTGGCCGCGTCACCCTCTGCGGGCAGGACATCGCCGCGCTGAAGCCGCGCCAGTTGGCCGCCCGTTTGAGCGTGGTGCTGACCGACCGGCCCAACCTCGGCTTGCTCAACGGCTACGCACTGGTGGCCATCGGGCGACACCCCCACACCGACTGGACAGGACGCCTTTCGCGCTACGATGAGGCCGTCATCCGCTGGGCGGTGGACGCTGTGGACGCCCACGCCATCGCCGAGCGCCCGGTGATGACGCTGAGCGACGGGCAGCGCCAGAAGCTGATGATCGCGCGGGCGCTTGCGCAGGAATCGGAACTGATCGTGCTGGACGAGCCAACCGCCTACCTCGACCTACCACGCCGCGCGGAGATAATGCGCCTGCTACGCCACCTCGCCACCGAGACCGGACGAGCGATCCTGCTCTCGACACACGACCTCGACCTTGCGCTGCGCTCCGCTGACACGTTGTGGCTGATGGCGGACGGTCAGGTGCGCGTGGGCGCGCCAGAAGATCTCGTCCTCAGCGGCGCGTTTGAAGCCGCGTTCCACAGCGAGGGCGTCACGTTCGACCGCGCAACGGGCGCGTTCAGCGTGGCGCGCGAGCGTCGGCGAACTGTCGTGGTGCACGGGCAGGGCATCCCACACACGTGGACGCGGCGAGCGCTCCAGCGCGCCGGGTATGCGGTGGCGTCTGTCGAACGGCTGAACGGCCACGCCCGCCTCACGCCGCAGGTTGCCCTTAGCGGCGATGAGGATCGCCCGACGTGGCATTTGCGCCACTGCGGCCGCGAGAGAGCCTGTCACACCGTCGCGGAACTGCTGGCCGCGCTCGAACAGTTAGAGGATACCGCAGCGGAGACAAGCCATGAGCGATAACGCACCGCCCCCCCATCCCGACCAGCACGACGAGGCCGCAGCACGCCCCAGTGAGGGTCGGCGCAAGCGAGACAAGCGCGGGTTGGTGCTCGTCAACACCGGCGACGGCAAGGGCAAGACGACCGCCGCCTTAGGCGTCATTCTGCGCATGCTGGGGCGCAAGAAGAAGGTCGCGCTGATCCAGTTCTTGAAGCACGAGGGCGGCCAGTGGGGTGAAATCCGCGCGCTGGCGCTGCTTGGGCTAGAGGCTGAAAAGACCGGCGACGGCTGGACGTGGACGAGCAAGGACATCGACGAGACGCAAGCGCGCGCCCTGCACGGTTGGGAGATCGCCAAGCAGCGCATCACCAGCGGCCAGTATGACCTTGTGGTGCTCGACGAGTTCACCTACCTACTGGACTTCGGCTGGCTGGACACGATGGCGGTGATCGACTGGCTCAAAGCGAATAAGCCCGAGCCATTGAACCTGATCATCACCGGGCGCAACGCGCCGCAGGCGCTCATCGACTACGCCGACACCGTCACACACATGACGAAGGTCAAACACGCCTACGACGCGGGCATCCCCGCGCGGGCAGGCATTGAGTTCTGATGTAGAGCAACTCTGCGAACATCCTGCTTGTGTTTACTAGTGCCTACGCGCGCTCAGTCACCAGTCGGCAATGGTCTGATCTGCTTGCCTGTTTTGATCCGCTGGAATGCCTCTAGATCAAGCGGTGAGTTGAGGTTCAAGCACGAGGTGCAATCGGGGTCAAATTGGCACAGTTCCCCCTCATCGACCAACCGCACGTTGAGCACTTCGATTCCCTAGATGATCTTCAGCGTCCCCTACTGGATGTGCCCCTGGATGACAGGCAAGCAGCGCCGATGATATCCATAAACCAAGTTGGAAATTGAAAAATAAGATGTATCAAACTGAGATTGAAGTCGCCAAACACCCATCTAAGTTGATACATCATGAGCGACAACCCTACAACAAAACCGAAAATTGTCGATTACTTCCAAGTGCCACGTCCGTTGTGGCGCTGTGTGCGAAGCGTGCTGCCACCCGTGTTCGACGACGTCGGCCAAGTAAAATACCTCAGACAAGTGGATGAGCTACATACGGGTGTTGATCGTTGACGATCACAACATGGTTCGGAAAGGACTCCGAACGCTGCTAGAGGAATTTGAGGACAAGGAATGAGGTCAACTCAAAAGCAAAAACGATGACTGAGAAAATTGCTCTGATGACCCATTTTGCCGATGTCAAAGATCCGCGCCGCGATCAAGGGAAGCGGCATATGCTGAGTGACAGTCTGACGCTGACCATTTGTGCGGTGCTGTCATAAGACGATGCTGCCAGACCTGGACGATTTATCTGCCGGGTGTGCGGTTACGCGCAGGATGGCACCATGACCATCTGCTCAAAAT
>DAOUBS010000115.1:0-58558 GCA_034432435.1 Anaerolineae bacterium | reverse complement strand
GTGGAACTGGCTGATGAACTCGGCGATATCGGCAGCGTTGTTGGGCATGCCGCGTTTGACGACCACGCCGACCACCGCCGTTGCCACCTCTTCCGCCGGGGTCGGATCGTCAAGCTGGCGCGTGGGAGGCTGCGCTGTGGTGGTTGCCTGCGCGGCCGGTTGAGCAGGGGCGGCTCCCATCAACTGCTTGCGCACGTCGTTGAAGGCGATTTGTACCTGCTTCCACGTGTCTTCAACGTTGCCATCGTTCTTGATCACCACGTTGGCGTGCTTGAGCTTTTCGGCCTGCGCCTGCTGAGCCAGGATGCGCTGCTTGGCGTCGGCCTCGCTCATCTTGCGCTTTTCGATCAAGCGGCGATACTGCGTGATCGGGCTGGCGTCGACGACCCACACGCTGTCGACTATGTTGGCAAGGTCGCCGTCGAGCAGCTTGATGGCCTCGATGACGATGACGCGCTGCTGCGCGCGGGTGATGAGGGCCATGATGCCCTGACGAATGATTGGGTGGGTGATGTCCTCGAGTTTTTTGAGCGCAGCGGGGTTGCCAAAGACGATCTTGCCGAGGATACTGCGGTCGATCCGACCGTCTGGCCCCAAGATGAACTGGCCAAATGTGGCAATAACCGGCTTGTAAGCGGGAGCGCCGGGCATCATCACCTGATGCGCGAGGCTGTCGGCGTCGATCGTATACGCGCCCAGATGCTGCAGCATCTGCCGAACGGTGCTCTTGCCGGTCGCAATATTGCCAGTGAGGCCGATCACATATTTATTCTGAAAGCGACCCACAACACACGCTCCTGATCGTCAGAGATTAACTTCCACCATGATGATACGCTATGATGCGTTTAGTATAGCGCAAAAGTGGCAACAGTTCTAATGGGGGTGTTTTCGGGGAGTGGCTAAAAAAGAGCATGTTACCAGAGGCCACCGTCTCTGAGGCTGTTCGAATGCAGACGCTCACGCCCCGCGCTCACGCCTTTGGCACAATCGGGCGCTTGCTGTATGATTAGGCCTGAGATCGATTGACTGAAGAAGGCGCATCACATGGCTCGCCGCTCATCGGATGGCGTGTACAACTTCATTACAGTGTTAGCCCTTTTAGGGACGGTGCTTGTCATCGGCGGTACGGTTATCCTCGTGCTGACCACCCCCCCGCGCGAGATCACCCCAGCGGAACAAACGCAGGTGGCCGCGCTGCTGCTGCCGACAATTACGCCGAGTTTCACGTGGACGCCGACCATGACGCCTACTCCTACGCCCACCCCGCTTCCACCCACCTTCACCCCCACGCCCACCGAGACGCTCACCCCGACGCCGACCCACACCAAGACGCCCACCCCGTTGCCCACCGCGACCATCACCGACACCCCCGCGCCGACGCTCACCCCCTCGCTGACGTTTACGCCCGCTGCGTCCGACACGCCCACGCCCACCGCGACGCCGACCGGCCCCACGCCCACCTTCACCGCCAGCCCGTCACCGTTCTTGTTCAGCCTGCGCGAGCCGGTGCAGTACGTCCGCAACTTTGCCAACAGCGCCCAGTGCGCATGGCAGGGCGTCGGCGGGCAGGTCATCAACCTGAACGGCACGCCCTTCGTCGGCAATGTGATCGTGCACGTCTTCAACAACAACTTCTCTGGCAAAGCCCTGATTGGCTCGAACTCGCTCTACGGCATCGCTGGGCCAAACGGCGAGAACAGCGGTTGGGAAATCCGCGTCGAGAACAACGTGAACAGCCTGCTCTACTTCGTCCAGCTTGAGAGCCAAAACGGCGTGCCCATCAGCGAGACGGTGCAGGTTCAATTTAACTCGTCGTGTGATGGCAACGTCGCCATCGTGACCTTCGTTCAGAATCGCCCGATCCAGTAGCATATGAGTGACGACCGCCCGTTGCGTCGGCTGCGGCGCGCCGACCGCAAACGCGAGATCAAAGCCGACCGCCGCTTCCTCAAGCAGGACATGCCAGCCGACCTGCCCGACTTGTCGATGCTGACCGCCGACGACACGCACGACGTGGAGCAGCTCGCCGCTATTCCAGAAGGCGTCATCGCGCGCCCGTTGAAGATCGCCCCGCCCGAGGAACGCTTCCCGCCAATTGAGCCGCCCGACGAGCCGCCGGCCGCAGCTGCACCGCCCGCAGCGCCCCGCGCGCGCCCCCAGCCACCGCGCCGAACCGGCCTCAACCTGCTGACGCTGGGCCTGCTGCTAGCGACGATGGCGCTGTGGGTGGGTGTCGCGCAGATTTGGCAAGACCCCTACCACTGGCTGAACCCGCTCCCACCGCCGCGGGTGCTCGTCGTGGTGACGGCAACCTTCCTCCCGCCTACCGCTACCCCCGACCTGCCGCCCACGCCAGAGGGCAGCCTGGTCTTTCCGTTCGCGCTGGCGGAGGGTGTGACTTACCGCGCCAACGAGAACGATCGCGCTTGTGAGTGGGCAAGCATCGCGGGCAGCGTCGTAGACGCCAGCGGCGTAGGCCTGACGGGCTACCGCGTGCAGATCGTCGGCGAGGGGGGCAGCACCACCGTGTTCAGCGGCACGGCAACGGCCTTCGGCGCAGGTGGATTTGAGTTTCAATTGGGGGATGCGCCAATGGAAGCGGCTTTCTTGGTGCAGCTCCTAGGCTTCGACGGCCAGCCGCTGAGCGATGTGATCGCCTTGCAGACGCGCGCCACCTGCGATGAAAACGTGGCGCTGCTGCGCTTCCGCCCCCAGTGACACATGCCCAAACACGGCAAGATACGGGTGCTGGCGCTGGCTGCGCTCGAACATGCGGGACATCTGTTTGTCTCAGAGGGCTATGACCGCGTCACGGGGGAGACCTTCTACCGTCCGTTAGGGGGGCGCATTGAGTTCGGCGAGTACGGCGCTCAGGCCGTCGTGCGCGAGTTTCAAGAAGAACTTCAGCAGCGCTTGATCGAGGTGCGCTATCTTGGCCTGTGCGAGAGCATCTTCATCTATGAGGGGCAGCCCGCCCATGAGGTAGTGCTGGTCTATCGGGCGCGCTTTGCGGATGCAGCGCTCTACGACCTAACGCGCACACTCGAGGCGCGCGACGGCGAGCGCCTGCTGGGGGTCGCTAGCTGGCAGCCGCTGGCGCGCTTCCAGGGGGGCGAGGCTAGGCTTTACCCCGCTGGGCTGTTGGCTTTACTGGGTCTTGGATGACAGCATCGCCGCGATGGATGAGTCTGGGCGGCGCGTCGTCTCGTCGATCACGGACTGCGTCGGCAGGGTAAACGTGAACGTTGTCCCTACGCCCACCTCGGACGTGAACGTAAGTTGGCCGCCGTGCTGCTCAACAAGGTATTTTGAGATAGGCAGGCCGAGGCCTGTCCCCTCGATCATGTTGGCTTTGGCGGTTTCAGTGCGCTCAAAGGCGGTGAAGAGCTTGTCGGCCTCTTCAGGCGAGATGCCCATGCCGGTGTCGATCACGCTGAAGCGCACGCCTTCGGCCACTTTTTCTACGCGCAGCGTCACCGTCCCGCGCTCGGTGAACTTCACGGCGTTGGTGAGCAGGTTGGTCAGCACTTGGCGAATGCGGCGCACGTCCATCGGCAGGCGCGGCAGGTCGTCGTCGACGTCGGGCACGAACTCCACTGCGTCGGCCTTGCCGTCGATCTTCTCGATAAAAGCCACGATGTTGTCGATACAGTCGTCAAGCATGGTGTACACGTCGGCCTCTTGGATGAACATCTGCATCTCACCGGCTTCGATCTTGCTCACGTCGAGCAGGTCGTTGATAAGGTAGAGCAGGTGCTCGGCGCTGCGCACGGTTTGGCTGAGGCGCTCGGCTTGTTCATCGGTAATGGGGCCAAACGCGCCGATGCGCATGAAGTCCATGTTGTTGATGACGAGGTTGAGTGGGGTGCGCAGTTCGTGCGTCACGCTGGCAAGGAAGCGCGTCTTAACTTGGTTGGCCCGCTCGGCGGCTTCGATCGCGTTGTTGAGGCGCACGAACAACTGCGCGTTGCGGACGGAGGGGGTGATGAGGTTGGCGAAGAGCGACAGCAGCCGCAAGTCCCCTTCGTCAAATGAGGAGTGCGCGCGCCCGCGCCCGACGACGATCGCGCCGATGGGCTTGTTCAAGTAGATGAGCGGCACGGCCATTGCTTTGTTAAAGTCGATGCTGGTGCGCTCGCTGCGATCGAGGAGGTTGTGCGGGTATTGAGCGTAATCGTCGATAAGCTGCGGTTCCCCTTTCAACACAGCTTGCCCGGCAATGCCCTCACCGACGCGGATCATCCAACCCTCGCGCTGTTGGGAATCGCTAGTGGCAACGAGCTGCAGACGGTCGCGCTCGTCGGTGAGCAGCCAAACCGCTGCGTAGCTGGCTGACAACAAGCTGGGCAGGCGCGCGGCCAGCGCGTCGAGGATCGGCTTCAACTGCGATTCGCTCACCACTAACAGAGACTCGTTGTAGACGGCGGTTAGCTCATTCGCAGCAGCTTCGGCTTCTTGGCGGGCGTGATCGAGCTCTCGGGTGCGCTCGATCACGCGGCGCTCTAGCGTGCGGCTCCAGCGGCTCAACTCGTCGTAGGAGCGTTCCAAGCCGACGCGCATGTTCTCCAACGCTTCAGCCAGCTTGCCGATCTCATCGCGGCGATCGCGGTGGGGGATGAAATAGCGGAAGTCCCCCGCCCCGATCTCTTGAGCAGAGCGGCCTAGGTTGCGCAGGGGCAGCGCCACGCTGCGCCCGATGAACTGATTGATGACGATCGTCAGCGTCAGCACGCCAAACAGCGAGACGATCAAGATCGGCCCCAAGACTACCGAGGGCAGCGTAGGGATTTCGTTTTCAGGGTAGGTGGCGATGTAGCGCCACCCGTTGATGGAGAAGCGGCGCACATTCATGTAGCTCGGCTCTTGGCGGATGGGGTCAGGACGTTGAACGACTTGGGCGAGGCCGGTGTCGGCCTCTTGCATGATGCGCTGGCTTTGGTCGCTTGTTAGGGCTTGACCGCGCAGTTGCAAGTTGTGGACGTTGACCAGTTGACCAGTTTGATCGACCAGCAGCATATAGCCGCTGCGCGTATCGGCTAGCAGGCCTTCGTTGTTAGCGAACTGAGTGAGCAAGCGTTGGAAAGAGGCGCGCGGGATGTCCATCCACACCACGCCCGCGATGCGGTTGTTGACGCGATAGGGCGCGGCGATGGTGATGCTTGGCTGACGTTCGGGGTCAAAGAACGTGCGATCTTGGATGAACCACGCCACCTCACCTGTGCGCAGTGGCTCGTAGAAGCGCCCTTCGATGGGGTCATCGCGGTTGGGGATTTCAGCTGCTGAGGCGCGGATGCGCCATTCGTATTGTGATGGGACAAGCGGATTGACCATCTTCAATGTGCCGATGCTGCCGTCTGGGCGCAGCACGCTGAAGCGCGTCCCCAGCACATCCCCATCCGAGGCGACGAAGTTGGCCACGACTTGGCGCAGCTCGTTTGCAGCGTTGGGGTTGCCCATGTTACCTACAGCGTTGGCAAAGGCTTGAACCGTGCCGTTCAACCGTTGAAGCTCTTGGTTGATCTGTGCGATGACGCGAGTGCTCTTGTCGGTGAACCGTGCGACGGTTTGTGTGCGCAGCGCTCTTTCGCTCGAGCTAATTTCGATAAAAGTGATGATGATCAACACGATGATGAACGTTGCTGAGACGATCAACGTGAGCCGTGCGCCGATCTGAAGGTTCTTGAACATACCTACACCCATCACCTCAAAAAGCGTGTATCTTATTATGTCACAAAGTAAGCGTTTATGCCCTGACTCTTTATGAAGAGGGTATTTTGTAAAGATGGTTAAACACAAGTTAAAGAGACGTCATTAGAAAATAGACCGACTTGCCGCAATCATTGAACATCCCTTGTGAATGTGCCATAATCGTCTGTGCCACTGAATAGTTATTTCCACGTTTTTCGTTCAAACTGATAGTTTTCCGCTTCTGATCTGCCGTATGCTTCGAAGGGTTTAGGTTGGTCGTCATGTCGTCACTTTCCGTTCAATCGCACGAACCGGCGTTTGGGGCCACCGAATATGTGTTCTTTGCGGGTGATCAAGTTCAGCTAGCTGGGCAGATGGACTATCCCCCAGCGCCTATCCCCTCGAATGGCTTCCCTCTGCTGTTCATCATTCAACATTCCACTTGTAACAACCGCGGCGGCTACCTGCACTACGCACGGCTTGGCACAGAGGCTGGGGCGGCGGTATTCCGCTGGGACAAGCGCGGCACCGGCAACAGCGGCAGCGGTATCGGCGATGGTCTGACTGATGCGCTTCACGCCTACAAAGCCGCGCTCGCTCAGCCGAATATCGACCCCAAGCGCGTTGTGATCCTCGCTCAAAATGAGGGGTCGCTGGTGCTGCACGACCTGTGGGCGAAGTTCAAAGCGCTTACTGTGCCGAGTGGGGTGGTGCTCGTTGGCAACATGCTTGACGATCGGGCTATTGTGCGCTTGGATGTGCCTGTGGCGGTGGTCATCAGCAAGAACGATTGGAATGCGTGGCAGCTTTACGCCCAGCAGGCCACCCAAGCCCATCAAGCGCGCTACCCGCAGTGGCCGGCTTCGTACTATGTCGCCCCGAACACCAACCGCCGCCTGATGTACGAACATGGCGGCGCGTTTCACCGTGGGGCGAGCGATTACATCCGTCAGTGGTTAGAGAAAATATGCCAGACTTCAGCGTAGACTTCAGCGGGCGGGCCGCCATCGTGGCGGGCGCAGGCAGCGGCGTGGCGCGGGCAACGGCGCTGGCGCTGGCGGCAGCGGGCGCGAACCTCTTTGTGAACGATCAAAACCCTGACCGTGTGGACACCCTCATCGACGACATCCGCGCGGCGGGGGGACGCGCCGAGGGGATGCAAGGCGACATCACCAACCGCTTTCAAGTGGCGGCGATGGTCGAAAACGCCCGCGACGCCTTCGGGCGCATTCACTACTTCGTCAACGGGGCAGGCATCTTCAAGGCGGAACCGCTGCTCAACATCGACGAATGGGACTGGCGGCGTCAGATTGAAGTGAACATCGTCGGGCCGTTCTTCTGTACGCAGTTGGTCGCCCGCGTGATGAGCAACGAGGGCGGCGGCAGCATCTTGCACCTTGCCAGCACGGCGGGCAACCCCTACACCCTTGAGAAGGGGATCGGCTATGTGGCGGGCAAAGCAGGTCTAGTGGGGATGGTGCGCCAAGCCGCCCGCGAGCTGGCCAGCGGCGGCGTGCGTGTGAACGCACTGCTGCTGGGCCATGTGGCTGAGGAGGACATGCCGGCAGTCCTCACGCCGCCGAACGCGCTGGGGCGCATGGGCAGCGTGGAAGAGGTAGCCAACGCCGCCCTGTTCCTGCTGAGCGACGCCGCTAGCTTCATCACCGGCGCGGCGCTCGCTGTCGATGGCGGCAGCTAGCCCCCACTGATGACCCTGCGCGCTCGCTCAACCCCTAGCCATAGCGCCGTGTAAGCCTGCGGCGGCATCGCAAGGTGCAGCGGCTGGGGCAGCCCGGCCAGCAGCGCGTCGTCGGTGGTGATCGGCGCGGTGAGCAAGCGCCCGTCTTGGGCTTCGCTGTGGGCGTTGAAAGTCAACGGGCCGCCGGCTGTGCTTGATTCTTCCCACCACTGCGGATCGTGGATCAACAGCAGCGCGCAGATCTCCGCCCGCAGCGTCAGCAGGTTGTAGGCCACCCCAGTTAGAAAAAGCTGCGCGTCGCCTGCTGCCATCATGGCCATCAAACGCTGATGGGCTGGGTGCTCGTGGCCGTCTGCGCCTTCCTCCACCCCGTACAGTTCTTCTAAATATTCGCGGATCACGTGGTCGCGGAAGCGCCATTCGGCCTGCCATTGGCCGCGCACGGGCTGCACGATGAAGGCTGGCATGACGTGCAGCCGGTTCACATCTGAGGCGTTGCGCGCGCTGCGCCGCGCCAGCAGAGCGTGATATGTGCCGCGCTGGTTGAACACGATCAGGCACGCGCCGCCCAACGCCGCGCTGCGACCGACCCCGCGCCAGCCGGCTTGCGCTACGGGCAGCGTGCGGTGGAGCTGCTGGCGCAGCGGCAGGCGGATCAGCTTGCTGCTGGCGGCAAGGCTCAGCTCACGCTCTAGCGCGTCGCAGGTGGCCAGCATGTCGAAGTATTGGCCGAGCATCGCGTGGACGCGCAGCGGGTGGGTCTCAAGGCTATGGAGCGCGTAGGTGTCGCCGTTGTAGAGGGTGCGCCCGCTGTTTTGCAGGCTGTGCAGGTGGCCGTAGTCGTAGATCGCCAGCGGGGACGGCTGGAGGTGCAGCCGTCCGAGCACGCTGTCCACGTCGGCCACTTGGTCGGGGTCAGGGGCGTAAAACACGACGGGATGCCGCCGCCCGCCCTGCTCGAACAGCGGCAGGCTGTAGAGTTTGGCAAGGTAGGCCGTCGCGCGATTATAAGCGGCGTCGTCCACAGGGGGCGTCCTCTCACAAGGTGAGCACCCCTCAAGCCTGACACAGACCAGCAGCACAGCGCAAGCCTTTTCAGGTATACTCGGGGCAAATCAAGCCGACGCAGGAAGGGCGACGTGGCAGAACCAGACGACGTTTTGCTGGGATGGGTCAACGCAGCACGCCGAGGCGATCAGGAAGCATTTGCCGAGATCGTCTACAGCTTCACCGATGCCGTCTACAATCTGTGCTATCGCATGTTGGGCGATGCCCCCGAAGCCGAAGACGCCACGCAAGAGACCTTTCTCCGCGCTTACAACCATCTTGAGAGCTACGATCGGGAGCGCTCGTTCAAGACGTGGCTGCTCTCCATCGCGTCGAACCACTGCATTGACCGCATCCGCAAGCGTCGCATGGCGCTCGTTTCACTGGATGCCCCGCTGCCAAGCGGCAATGCGTTAGAGATTGCCAGCAGCGACCCCCTGCCAGAAGATGTGCTGCTGCGGCGTGAGCGCAGCGCGATGATCCAGCGCATGTTGGACGAACTCGCGCCCGATTACCGCGCGGCGGTCGTGCTGCGCTACTGGTATGACTACTCTTACAGCGAGATTGCGGTTGCGCTCAACACCACTGAGAGCGCCATCAAGAGCCGCCTGTTCCGCGCGCGGCAGATGCTTGCTGAACGATATGGCCACATCGACGATCAAGCCTCAGAGAACCGTCGTTTATTGGAAGGATAGGGGAGCATGGATCCGTTACGACAGCAGATGCAGGAAAAGCTCGACGGGGTGCTGAGCGAGGAACTGACACAGAGCCTGCTGGAGCAACTTGGACAGGACACCGAGGCTGCGCGCGAGTTTGCGCGCCTCGAGACGGTTGACAGCTTGTTGAGCAGCGCGCCGCAGATGCGCGCGCCGCAGCGGCTCGCAGTCACGATCATGGCGCGGCTGGCGCAGACGATTGAGCTACAAGCGCGCCTGCAGGCGCTGCCGCCCGCGCTGCGCGCGCAGATCATGCAGAGCCTGTCGCTCTCGATGGTGGCCGCCATGCCGATGATGGTGGGGGCGTCGTGGTTGGTGCTCAACCGTGAGGCGGACGCGCGGACGCTCAGCCAAGTGCTGGAACGCGCCATCGCCTTGATGCTGCTCCAAGTAGAGGCGCAGATCGCTCTGCTCGACGCGATTGAACCGCACCTGCGCGAGGATCCGCAGCTGGCAGCGGCTTGCCTGCGCTTGATGCCCTTGATGATGGAGGGGCTGCTCAACGTCTTCGATCAAAGCGCCGAGCAGGATGACCACGCCTCAAGCTAAATTTCGCAGCCGATGTATAATTTGATGTGTGGTGGTTGTTCATCAGGGGCGGTTCATGAAAGCAAAATGGGTTCAATGGCTGGCGTTTAGCGCGCTGCTGCTGGGGCTGGCAGTAACCGTGCTGGCGCAGCAGCAGCCTGTCAGCACGACCAGCCAAGCGCCAGACTTGCTGGCGCTGCTAAGCGACATCCGCGCAGACCAAGAAGTCATCGCGGATTTCGTCTTCGGTGGCGGGTCTCGCCCAGCGACGTGGGTGCCTAACAGGGACGTCAGCTCGCCGAGCATCGTCGCGGATAGCTGGTTCAACAACGAACAGATCGCTGAAGAGGTCTTCGGCGCGGGGCGGCGCCCCGTTGTGTGGATCGGCGCGACCAGCAGCAACGCCTTCATCGTCATTCGCAACGTGCGCCATGACCTCGAATTGGCGGCGGATGCCGTCTTCGGAGCGGATCAGCGCCCCCCCAACTGGACGGGCGGCCCGCGCTTGTTCCGCTGTTCGCGCACCATCATGAACACTGTGCGCCTGCTCGAAACGCTCTACAACGTCCGCCCGACGACGCTGCTCACCGTGTTCGACTATTGCGGCGCGCTGGCGGGCGAACTGCAAACGCAGCTCTTGCCGTCGATCATCAACGCGCAAGCCGAAGCACCTGACTGGGCCGCGCTGACGCTGGCCGTGCGCGGGGACTTAGAGCGGCTGGCCGACGAAGAGCTGGGCCTCAACAACCGCCCGCTGGGTTGGATCGCCAACAAAGACTTGACCTCGCCGGCGCTGGCAGCAGACAACCGCACCGACCTTGAGAGCCTCGCCGACACGCTGCTCGGGCCGGGGGTACGCCCCGCGGGTTGGATCGGCCAGCCAAGCAGCGTGCCCGCGCTGGCCTTCCGCAACCTGCGCTTTGACCTTGAGGCGCTGGCGGACGCCACGCAGGGGGTCGGCGTGCGCCCGCGCGGCTGGCAAGGGATCGACCCCTTGCAATCCTGCACGCCCGCCGTTCAAGGCCTCGTGGACCTCGTGCGGCTGCGCTACGGCTTCGTGCCAGACCCCGCGCCCGGTTTGCCCACAGAAGACGCCTGCCGCGAGATTGAAACACAAGCCAACCTGCTGGCGGAAAATCCGCCGACTGATGTGCTGGGCGTCGAAACTGAGGACGACAACCGCAACATCGGCGAGTCGCGCATCGCCTTCGCCTATCTTGATCCAGCGGCGACGCTCTTCATGGGCGAGATGCCAGCTGGCGTGCGCTTCCGCGCGTGGTATCGCAACTTTGGCGGCAGCAACATGATGTTTGTCAGTGGGGACGACTTCGCAGTGTTCATCGACCGTCGCTGGACGACCTTCCCCGAGTCCGCCTTCAGCCGCCTGCCCACGTTGGACGGCGTGCGCCCGCTGACGTTCTGCAATGCGTCGTGGTGCAACGGCCCGCGCAGCACCCCCACCCCCACCGGCGATGTCCTGTTCGACGTGATCACGTTTGCCACGCCACCCGCGACCATCGCCCCGGGCCAAAACGTGAGTGCGACCGGCAAGCTGCTCGTGAGCTGGAACCGCATCCGCGTGACGTATGTCGCGCAGAACAGCAGCCCGGGCCGCGCACAGGTGGCGTTGGAGATCTGCCAAGACGACGCGCAGATCACGTGCGAGCCGGTCGTCTCGGTGTTGAACTTGTCAACCGGCGTGCCCGTGCCGATCATCTCGACCTTCAACGGCCTGAACGTGTTCGAGCTGCCCTATGGCTACAGCACGAATGTTGTTGTGGAAGGGCTGACGCTCTTCAGTCAAGACATCTGGCTGAACGATCCAACGATCACCGGCAGCTAACCGCAGACAGAGGGCGGGGCGTGCCTCGCCCTCACGCATCGATGCCGAGTTGTTCGATCTCGTAGCCTTGCGGGTAGCTGCGGTTGGGCTGAGCGCGCAGCGAGTAAGGCGCTTGGCGCGGCGGCATATAGCGCAGCGCAAATCCGCGCAGCTTGAGCGCCCCGTGCGTGATGAGCTTCAGCATGGGGTTCGGGTCAGGGTAGCCGAAGGCGCGGCGCAGCGGCGCGTCTAGGAACGTGTAGATCACCTGTCGGATCAACGGGGTGAGGAACCGCGGATACCAACTGCAAAACACCTGAATCGTGTACTCGGCAATTTGGCGGTTGGTGTCGGCGTAGACGAAGCGCTCGCGCTCGTAGGCTTGGTGGAAGGCCTCGAAGGCTTCGAACGTGGGCGGGATGTCTTTGATGTTCATGCGCCGCCCGACCTCACGCCAAAAGTAGTAGTTGGCGAGGTTCTCGTGGTGCGTCGGCGGACGCCAGCCAAAGCGCCGATGCCAGTAGATCGGGATGTAGATGAACGTGGACAGCACGTAAAGGTAGTCCTCGTTGCTGATGGCGAAGCGCCCGTGCAGGCGGTTCATCTGGCGCAGCGCGGCGCGGCCGCGCGGGCTGTCAAGGCCTTCTTCCACGAACTCGCTGATGAGCAGCGTGGTGTCGTCGTAGCGGCGCTGCCCCGCGTGTTGGAAGCGCCCGGTCTGCGCCAGCAGCCCGCTAATGCTGGGCACGGCATAGGTGCGGAAGAGCGCGAACTCCAACGATTTCTGCATCAACCACGGCGATTCATACGCCCCGACCAAGCGCACGATCTCTTGGCAGTCGCGCTGTGGATCGAGCGATAGGACGCGCTCTAGGACTTCGTAGCGGCGGCTCATCGCTACTTCTCCAGCGGATAGCCCGCCTTCATGTAGCCTAGTGTGCCGCCCTCAAGGTTGTAGAGGTTCTGATAGCCCTGATAGGCGAGATATTCCGCCGCCTGCGCACTGCGCCCGCCGCGCGCGCACACCAGCACGATCGGCTTATCTGTGCCGATCTCGCGATAGCGCACCTCAAGCTCACTCAGCGGCAGGTTGACCGTGCCGGGCAGGTGGCCGTCGGCGTATTCGTCTACCTCGCGCACGTCAATCAAGTAGTAATCCATCCCTTTGAACTGCGTCAGGTAGTCGTCCAGCGAGAGATCAGTGTAGCTCATAGTGTCCTCAACGAGAGATGATGTCTGCGACAATTATAGTATAGCGCAAGATGGCTGGGGTGTGGCTAGGGTGTAGAGGGACGGCAGGGCCCCTTCTCCTGTGCGAGAAGGGACCTTGCCAAGCCCACGCAAACGAACCAAACGAAAACAGGGCAGGCGCTGTCTCTGCGTGTTGGAGCATCCGCGGGGTCTCAGCACGCCATGCAGGCTTAGGTGGACGTTGTGCTGCATCCGCAAGCTGATTACACTACAGCAATGATCCACTCGTGAAAGCATTTCATGGTCTTATACTATCTGACGACAGGGTTTTCATACGCCTTGAGCGCGGTGTCGATTCCGGGGCCGCTGCAAACTAACATCTTAAACGTGACGCTGCGCTTTGGCTGGCAGCGCGGGATCGTGACGATCTTCTCGCCGCTCATCTCGGACGTTCCCATCGCCTTCTTGATGATCGTCATCCTCGGCAGCCTGCCAGATGCCGGGCTGAACGCCATCCGCATCGGCGGAGGACTATTCTTGTGGTATCTCGCCTACAACGCCTATCAGCAGATCCGCGCGGGGGCGACCTTCAGAGCAGACGGCAACGTCGAACTGGAGAGCGTGCGTGCGGTGCTGTTCAAGGCGGTGCTGATCAACCTGCTGAACCCGGGGCCGTACATCTTCTGGGGGGCGCTAAACGGGCCGACGCTGGTCGCGGCGCTGCGCGAGTCGCTGTGGCTGGCGCTAGCGTTCTTGCTGGCGTTCTACGGGACGTTCTTAGGCGGGCTGGCGCTGCTCGTGCTGCTGTTCGATCGGCTCGGCAGCATCTCACCGCGCGTCACGCGGCGCATCTTGATCTTCACGATCGTGCTGCTCAGCTTTTTCGGCGCGCGTTTGATCTTGGAGGGCGTTGTGGGGCTGTTGGCCTAGCACGCGGGTGTAGAGCGCGGCGGTCTGGTCGGCCATGCGCTCGAGGCTGAAGTGCGTCTCAAGCCGATCTTCGCCGTTCAGCCCCATGTGCTTGCGCAGCAGCGGGTCAGCTAGCAGCAGGCGCAGCGCGTAGGCGATGGCTTCGGGGTCGCGCGGGGCGACGAGGAACCCAGTCTCTTGGTGCACGACGATTTCAGGGATGGCGCTCACATGGCTGGCGACGACGGGGACGCGCGCGCCCATTGCCTCGAGCAGCGTCAGCCCGAAGCCTTCCCACAGGCTGGGCATGAGCAGCACGTCTAGCCCGCGCAGGACCGACTGCAGGTCGCTGCGCCAGCCCAAAAAGTGGACGCGATCCCCCAGCAGCATCGTCTGCACTTGGACTTCGAGCGCTGACCGTTGGTCGCCGTCGCCAGCGATGACCAAATGCGCATTAGGGAACTCCTCGGCGATCTGCTGGAATGCCTCCAGCGCGTAGGGGATGCCCTTCTGTTCGATCAAGCGCGAGGCGATCCCGATAAGCTGCGTCTCATAGGGGAGGTGGCCCAAATCCAGCCGAAGCTGCCGCCGCGCTAGTTCAACGTCCAGCGCAGATGGGCGCGGGTTGGCCATCCCGTAGTGAATGACGTGGACGCGCTCCGGCGGGGCAAACTCGACTTGGCGCACGAACTCGCCCAGCGCACGGCTGATGACGACCCCAGCGCTGATGCGCCGCCAGAGCCACGCATGCAGCAGGCGCAGCGGCCAACGCCGCCTGAAAGAATCGTCGTTGTGGCGCGTGCTGATCACGTGCTGCACCCCCGCCTGACGCGCCGCCAGAAAACCGAACACGTCTGCGTGGATCAGATGGGTGTGGACGATGTCGGGCTGCTGCGCGCGGATTTCCGCGGCAAGGCGCGGCACAGTCGATAAGTCGAGGCCGCGGCGGATCGTCATACGGCGCAGCGGCACCCCGACGGCGTCTGCGGCGGCGGCGATGTCATCCATCGGCTTATCTGGCTCAGTCAGGACGATCAGTCGGGCGTCGATCCTACGTTGGCGCAGGGCGGGCAGCAAGATGAGCAGGTGGCGCTCAGCGCCGCTGAAGCGGGTGGCCTTGATGATGTGCAGGACAGTGGTCATGGCGTCTGTAGGTAAAGTGGCATCACACTATTGACCGAGTAATCATGGGCGGGATGGGCTTGCCAGCGCCGCCATGCCTCCTCGGCGAGGATTCCGGGGCGGCGCGCCCGCAGCGCAGGCGTCACCACTACCAGCGAATCATTGTTCTGAGCAGCAATCTGCGCGCTGCCTTCTTCGTCGATCTCACCCGTGATGAGGGTCGGCGCGCTCAAGGTCGGCAGCAGCGCCGCCCAATCGGTGATCGTGGGGGCCATGTCAACGACCCATTGGCCTTTGCGCGTCACGTATTGGCCGGCGATGACCCGCCCACGCCCAGCTTGCACCACGCACAGCAGATGAAACTTGGTGCTGACAGGCTGTGGCACGGCTAGTATGTCTAATGTGTTGACCCCAATGAGCGGGATGCGGCGGGCAGCGGCCAGCCCTTTGGCCAGCGCGATGCCGATACGCAGGCCCGTATACGACCCTGGGCCGTTGGCCACCGCCACCGCGCTGAGCTGCTGTGGGGTGAGTTCAAGCGTGGCGAGGGACGCTTGAATGGCGGGCGCAAGCAGCAGGTTGTGTTGGTTGCTAGCCACCCACATCTGTTCAGCCAGCAGCGTTTTGCCGTCGTAGAAAGCCAAACCGAGCGCTTTAGTGGCCGTGTCGATTGCAATCAGCACCATGAATGACGTCACATCCTCGTGAGGCTGGCGCGAAACTCGTCCAGCAGGGTTTGATAGCGCGCGCCGACCGCTTCGATCAACAAGTTGCGGCGGTTCTCCTCGCGCACGCGGATCTCGATCCACAGATGTTCTTTGGGCAAGGCGCTTTCAATGCGCTCAGCCCACTCCAGCACGACCACGCCTTCACTGTCGAGGATGTCATTAAGGCCGATGCTGTCTGTATCTTGAGCGCCGCGCAGCCGGTAGCAGTCGAGGTGATACAAGACGGTGCGATCTGACGCACGGCGGTGCTGGTGCACGAGGTTGAAGGTGGGGCTGGTGATGGGGGTGGTTGCCCCCCAGCCAAGGCCGAGACCACTCGTGAAGACCGTTTTGCCCGCGCCCATGTCGCCAATCAAGCAGATGATGTCACCTTTGCGCAGCAGCGCGCCCAGCCGCATCCCCAGCGCCCGTGTTTGGTCGGCGCTGTAGCTGACGATGTCGAGTTCACTCTCTCGGATAATTGGCAAGTCGGCGTCCCGTGAGTCAATAAAACATCTGACATTATAACTGCGCGGCCCATTCGGTTAAAGGATAAGAGCGCAAGCACTGCACTGGGGCGCGCCAAGCCCCCATCTCGCACATGGCCTGCCTGCGCTTCTCCCGTGGGACAGGGGCTGGGGGATGAGGCTGCGCGCCGCGTCCCTACAGTGTCGGGCTGCTTTGGCTGCTCCCGTTGCCAGCACCGCCCAATTCATGATATGGTGATAGCGTCGACTGCAACGATGACAAGGACAAAGCATGAACAAGCGGCTCTGGTGGATCGTAATCCTGTGCATGACGTTGGTAGTGCCCGTCTGGGCGTTTGAGGAAGACACCCCCGCCCCACTGACGCAAGATGAATACATCGAACAAGCGCTGCAAGCATTCCTCAACGGGGATTATGGGCTGGCGGTCGAGACGCTCAGTCGCATGCTGCTCAGCTACCCGGACAACGCTGAGGGCTACTTCTTGCGCGGCTTCTCGTATCAAGCGCTGGCGCGCCCAACGCTCGCCCTCGACGACTTCACCCGCGCGATCAGCCTTCAGCCCTATCAATGGTCGTTCTTCCTCGCACGCGGCGACGTGTTCCTCTCGATGGGGCAGGCCGACGACGCCCTGAACGACTATCAGGCCTCTATCGACCTCAACCCGCGCTACGCCGAAGGCTACGCGGCGCTGGCGCGCGTCTACAACGGCTTGGGTAACCGCGACCGCGCCCGCCACTACGAGCTGATGGCGCGCGGCGTCGATGCCTACCTCCAGAACAACACCACCGCGGCGCGCCGCGCCTTCAACGAAGCGCTGGAGATCATCAGCGGCGATAACATCCTGAAGGCTTACGCCTACTACATGCGCGGGTTGGTGAGCTTCGCCGAGGGTGACCTTGAAGCCGCCGCGCGCGATGCGACGCTCGGCATGGATTTCTTCGAGGACATGCACGATCTCTACTTGCTGCGCGGCATCGTCTACCGCCAGCAGGGGAACATCATCGGTGCGGGCGAAGACTTCCTGCGGCGCATCACCCTCCTAGAAGACACAACACGCCAGCGCGCTCAGATCGAGAACGGCGGCATCTCTGAGATGGATTACGGCGTCGTCGATGAGATGCCGATGACCTGCCCCGTCGGCAGCCGCGCGACGATCCGCGTCGTGGACGTGGACGAAGTCGGCGTGGACGCGCTCATCGCCGTGCTGGATCCGCAGGGGCGCGCCGTCGCGGGCGATGACGACTTTGGGCTGGGGCGCTTCGAACTAGATTCGCTCATCAGCGACCTCGTCATCACCGAAGAAGGAACCTACACCGTCCTCATCAGCCACGCCAACGGCGGCTACACGGGGCCGCTGCGCGCGAGCTACGTCTGCCGCAGCTAGTCACGCCGCCTAGCCAAAGACGCCCTCCGGCGATGGCACGGGGATGTAGTTGCCCTCCCACCAGCGCGGGAAGGGCGCGGCGGGCGCGTTGTAGTAGAAGTCGAGGATGCGGCGCGTAATGGGGGCAGCGGTCTCGCTGCCCTCGCGCCCGTTCGTCACCACTACCACGGTGGCAATCTGGGGGTCGTCGGCGGGGCTGAACGACACGAACCACCCGTGCGGTGGGCTGTTGCTGCCGCGGCTGCCTGTCTCGGCGGTTCCGGTCTTGCCGCAGCTCGTGTAGGGGGCATCACCGAGTGCGCCGCGCGCCGTCCCAAGGGTGGGATGTGTCACCGCAAGGCACATCCCTTCCTGCACGGTGTCCCACACGAGGTCAGACAAGGTGATCGTCGCGCGCAGCTGCGGCTCGTTGCGCTGCTGAACGGGCGTGCCGTCGAAGCCGCCCACCTGCCGCACGAGCAGCGGACTGTAGAGGCTGCCGCGGTTGGCGATGGCCGCCACCGCCAGCGCAAATTGTAGCGGGTTCACCTGCACATCGCCCTGACCGATAGCGTTGTTGATGGCTGCCGTAGGGTTGTTGGGCGAGGCGTTGCTGCCGGCCGCCTCTGGCCCGAGCACTTGTAATCCAACGCGCCGCCCCAAGCCGAACATCTCGCTGTAGCGCGCTAGGGCGCTGCGGTCTTGTTGGTAGAGCAGTGCGCCCGTCTCCCAGAAGAAGGGGTTACACGAGGTGGCGATGGCCTCAGCGGTGTTGACTGGCCCTGCAGCTGGCATCTCGTCGGCCACGCGCCAATCTTGCCGAAACGGACGCGCATCGCCGAAGCGCTCTTGCCCGCGCCAAGTCAGCGTGCAGTCGAAGATACGATCCGGCGGCCAGATGCCCTCATCCGTCACGGCAATAGCTGTCAGCAGCTTGTAGATCGAGCCGGGCGCGTACTGCTGTGAAACGGCCTTGTTCGAGAGCGGTGTACGCCGGTCGGTGTTAAGTTGGGCGATGAGCGGCAGCGCGTTAGTGTAGCTGCTGTTGCGGTTGAAGAGGTTCGGGTCGAAGGTGGGGTAGCTCTGCAGCGCGAGAATCTCGCCAGTGCGCACGTCGATCACGACAGCGGCGGCCCCCGTCGAGACGCTCGCCCAGTTGATCTCAGCGTAGTTGAAGGCATCGTTCAAGGCGCGCGCCACAGCGATCTGCAGGTCACGGTCAATCGTGAGTTGAATTGGCATCGGGTCTGCGCCAGCGCTGCCGCCCAACTCGCGGATGACGCGCCCGCCCGGCTCTACCAAGCGCAGCACGCGCGTCGGCTTGCCGGCCAGCGTGTCTTGGAAGGCCGCTTCAATGCCAGCCAGCCCCACAAGGTCGGTTTCAGCGTAGCCGCGGGCGCGGTAGGTCTCCACTTGTTCCAGCGGCACGCTGCCGATGTAGCCGGTGACGTGGGTCATCGCCCCCTGCCCGACATAATGGCGCGAGGTGTACTCCCCGCTGCGGAACCCGCCTGCATCGAGCGCGCAGACGCGGTTCAGCTCGCTTTCGTTGGCGTTGAACACCTCTACGTCCAACTCGCCTACGTGGAACAGCGTCTCTGGGTTGTATTGGTTGAAGTACTGCCGAAGCTGCGGCACGGGGCGCAGCAGCAGCCGCGCCAGCAGTTGGAGGCAGGCTTCTTGGTCGGGCATGTCCTGCTTGACGACGGCGATCCACTTGATCGGACGGTCTTGCTCCACGAGGGGGTTGCCGTTGCGGTCGTAGAGGTTGGCGCGGCGCGGCAACGTGCTGCTGACGATGAGGCTCACGTCCTCCGCCATGCCGTTGAGGATGTCCATCGTCGACCACGCCACGCGCCAGCTTCCGCCTTCCTCGACGAGGTAGAGCGTGCGGTTGGGATCGTCGATGCTGCCGAACGTAGACGAGAGCAGCGTCAGATCGTAGCTGACGGCGGCAGTCGTGCCCTGTCGTAGGGTGCTGTGGATACGATAGGTGACGCCCGTCAGGCCGATCGTCTCGGCGGTGACGGTGTAGCGGTTCTGGAAGCGCTCCAGCGGGTACAGCTCACGCGAGCGTACCGCCAGCAAGTTGTACATCGCGCCTAAGTCGCCCACGTTCCACGCATCGAGGAAGCTGCGCGCGACTTCATCAGGGGCGTTCATGTTGAAAAGGGGGATCGCTGGCGCATTCGGGGTGAGCGCGCTGCACCCAGCAGCGAGGGGCAGCAGCAGCCACCATGCCAGCCAGCGTGTCAATCGTTGCACCTTGCAACCTCCGCTTGCTGTGGTGGTTCAACTATAGGGACGCCGTCCGCGCGTGAATAGGCTGAAGTTTGACCGCTGGCGGGTGGGGTGGCTGGGGCACGGCCTGCCGTGCCCGTGGGGATGAAGAAAACGGACAGGGCAGGCCCTTCTCTACGGTTTAATCCATCGCGCCGGCGAACATGGCTGCCGTGTCGGCTTGTTCGTCGCGCTTGTACTGCGCCATGTTGATCTGCGTCAGACACACGATGCCAAGGATCAACCCCAGGAGGCCAACGCTGAACGCCAGCCCGTAGGTCAGCGCTTTTGAGTCTGTCAGAAACAGGAAGACGTCGCGCGCGATGCCGCCGAAGGCCGTCCCAAACCCGCGCGAGAAGGTCACGACCAACGTCCAGAAGCCGAGGAACGTCCCAGCGCGCCCCAGCGGACTCATGTCCATCATCAGCCCCAGCGTGCCCACGTTCCAGATGCCCAGCCCCACGCCCAACAGGATCAGCGACGGCGTGACGAGCTGGCGAATTTCCATGAACGAAGAGAACGCCAGCAGCCCGAACGTCAGGGCGAGGAAGCCCATGCCGATCTGCGACATGACATGGTTCGTCAGGCGTTTGTCCTTGCGCGAGTACCAGATAAAGAACAGCGTGCCTACGATGGCGGTCGTGCCCCAGTAGGCTGAGAAGCGGTTGGTGACGCTGGCAGGCATGGCGAACACATCCCCCGCAAACGGCTCTAGGATCAAATCCTGTGAGAAGGCGAAGAACATCGACAGCGCCAAGTAGAACATGAAGAAGCGCATCGACCGGCTGACCCACACGAGGCGCAAATCCTGCTTCAGGCTGCGCGGCTTCTCGTTGCCTTGGACGTGCGCGGCCACCGCGGCGGCGCTGCTCTGGCGCGTTTCCTCACCGAACATGCTGATGAACCAAATCAGGCCGCACAGCACCGCCGCCACGATGAACAGCGTTTGCAGTGCGTCGATGCTGTAGAGCAGACGGTTGCTCTCGCCGTTGGAGGGCAGCAGCGCCCCGAACAAGATGCCCGCGAAGGTGTAGCCCAGCAGCAGGAACGTCCACACGATGCCTACCGTGCGCCCGCGCTGATGCTCTGGCGAACGGTCGTATACCAGCGCGAGGAAGGTCGTTCCGCTGATGGCTGTGCCAAAGCTGAACATCAAGAACGACAGGATCAACAGCGCCCATTGTAGCGGGTAGGCCTGCCCATCGAGGCCCTCGCGCGCGATGTCCACGGTGGTAAAGCCGAGGATGAACGTGCTGGCCACCATCAGGCCGCGCCCTAAGCCGATCCAGAACATGCGCCGAAAGCCGAACAGCGTCTGCGTGTCGCTCATGCGCCCAGCCCACACGCCCAGCGGCGCGAGGAAGTAGCGCAGCGCCACCAGCAAGGCAATCGGTGTCGCCGCGAACTTGAGATCCGTCACCATCACGCGGTTCCAAACACCCGTCGTCAGCACGTCGGCTATCCCGCTGCCTAGATGAAAAATGGCCAGCTTGAGGTTGGCCGCCATCGTTAGGTTGCCCGTTGGCTTTTTGTCGTCTACCGTGTCCACACTCACTCCTACAGGAATCTCAGCCATTACATACCTTTACACAGAATTCTGTAGATTTTTTGGGATTATACGAGTGTGATTTGTCATCTGTCAACCTTGACAACTCTCATAAGCGTTCTCACTCATCTGATGTTATAGTTAGGGGCGGTAAACAGGAGTCAACAGCTATGAAGACCTCACGTTACAAGAAGATCGTCGTGCCGTTGGACGGCAGCGGATGGAGCGAGGCCGCGCTGCCCCATGCGATTGACATCGCCCGCGCCAACGACAGTGAGGTGATCCTGCTGCACGTGTTCCGTCCGCCTGCGCACGAGTTCATAGACGTGATCGCCATCGCGGGGCAGGATCAGCAGTTGCAGGCCGCGCGCGACGCCAGCAAACGGAAGTTCACCAGCCTGCGAAATGAACTGCGCGATCAAGGAATCAACTGCCGCGTACAGTGGGTGGAAGGCGTCAACGTGGCGGACTTGGTGTGTGAGTACATCGCGTTTGAGGATGCCGATTTGGTCGTGATGACCAGCCACGGCTATACCGGCCTTGCGCGGATGCTGTTCGGCAGCGTCGCCAACGAGGTAATCCACCGCGTCGACGTGCCGGTGATGATCATTCATCCGGGGAAGTAAGCGCCAGGGCGTCGAACGGGGGGCGGCGGCAGTCAATCTCAGCGCGGAGCTGCTGCTGGGCCGCTGCCACTGCCTGCGCCGTCGCTGCGTCTAACGGCAGCGCGGCGTACTCGTCCTCGTCGAGAAGCTGCGTCTGCCCCAGCGGATCAACCCACAAATCCAGCGCGAGGTCGTCCCAATAGATCGTCTCGTCGGTGATCGTGGCAGGCAGGGTAAAGTTGCAGTACGCCCCTTTGAAGTGCCCATCGTCCACGTCGTAGATCAAGAACACGTTGTACCAGCGGTCGGTGTAGAACCACTCGACGAACAGATCGCCCTCTTTGAGCAGCAGATAGCCCAGATTGCGCGTGGGGAAGGCAAAGCGCGCGTGGATGCAGGCGCTGGTGGCGTCGCGGTAGGTTAGCTCGCCGCGGTAGCGCAGCGTCTCGCGCTGGTTCAGGTCGCGCTTGATGATCTGCACGTCACTCCGCCTTGCCCTGCGTGTGGACGAGCAGCAGCAGCCCTGCGCCGACCTCCACGCGCGCCGCGGGGGCAGCCAACTCGTTGCTGACGCCGCGCGCTGGCCCAAAGCGCAGCGTCTCGCGCCGCAGTGGGTAGCGCAGCCCCTCCGTCACGATCTCATGCACGTCCCCCGCCAGCGGGATGAGCGACACCGTGTCGCCCACGTCCCCCGTGATGGCGTGTTCGCCCGCTTGCAGCAGTCGGATCGACTGCTTGCCTGCCACCAGCTCCACATCGCACTGCGCCAGCGCGGGCAGCGTCATCAGCAGGACGTTAGCCAGCACTTGGTCAAAGCGCGTGCCGATGCCGCCGATGACGCGCACCCAGCGCGCCCCACGCTCCGCGGCGAACAGCAGGCACAGCTCAAGGTCGGTCTCGTTTTTCTCAGCGGGGTAGCGCAGCACGCGCACGCCGTCGCGCTCGAAGCGTTCAACGTCGGCGGCGGGCAGCGAGTCCATGTCGCCGATGAGCGTGTCTGGTCGGCGGCCGAAGAAGCGGGCCACGCGCGCCCCGCCATCGGCGGCGATGACGTGGGCATCTGCCCCGTCGTGCAGCGCGCGCTGCACCATCGGGCCGTCGTTCGGCTCGCCGTTGGCAAAGATCAAAAACTGCGTCATCGGTCTATCGGCTGCGCCGCCGCCAGCGTTCGCGCACTTCTAGCTTGCTGATGTCGGGCGCGTCGAGGAACTCCCCGGCCAGCCGAATGAACGGCTCATGCTCCAGCATCGGGAAGTGGCGCACCCCGCCCAGCGGGATCGGCACAAAGCGGTCGTCACGATTCGCGGTGAGGTGCGTCCACACGTCGTCCGAAGGCGCAGGGATTACAGGGTCATCGACGCCGTGCACGGCCACCGTCGGGCAGGCCAGACTGCGCACTTGGTGTAGATAGGCCGCGCTGTCGAAGCCCTGAACGCTGCCGCGGATGGCGGCGGGATCAGCTTTGTCGAGGTCAACGCGCAGCTTTTCGTAGGTCGGGTCCGTCTTTTTGAAGCACTTCTCTAACAGCAGATAGATGGAGCGCTCGTTGATGATCTCCGCCAGCAGGTTGGGGGGGGCGGTTGGCGTGGCAAAGGGCGTGGCCACGCGCGGGCTGGCGCTGTCCGTAGGGTGCAACGCCGGTTGGCCGCGCAGGCTGCTCACCTCGAACAACGGCGCGCTCACCAGCAGCATCCGCGCTACCCGCTCGGGATAACGTTGGGCGAAGTGTGTTAGCACCATGGCCCCCAAGGCGTGGCCGATCATGGCCGCTTTGGGGATGGCGAGCTGCTCCATGAAGCGATGCAGCAGCTCGACTTGACTCGCCAGTGAATACCCCTCGGCGTCCTTGGCGCTGTCGCCGAAGCCTAGCAAGTCCAGCGTGTAGACGCTGAAGCGCACGTGAAGCTGCTGCATCAGCGGGATCCAATAGCGCCATGAGCCGATCCAACCGTGGACGAGGATCACCGGACGGCCACGCCCTAGCTTTTCGTAGTGGATGAGGTTCCCCTCAATCGTGATGGCGCTCATTTGCGATCATCCACCGGCCCACGCTGCGCCAGCAGCTCTGCCACGCGCTGCTGAAGCACGTTGGGCGGGAAGGGCTTTAACATGTGTTCCGTCGCCCCCGAGAGCTTGCTCATCTCGATCTCCTCGTCCTGACCTTTGGCCGAGAGGATGATGATGGGCGTATTCTGGAACTCATCCAGCGCGCGCAGCGCCCGACACAGTTCATAGCCGTTCATCTTCGGCATGCGCACGTCAGTCAAGATCATGTCGGGCTTGATCTGCTGCGCCAGCTTCAGGGCTTCCTCACCGTTGGTCGCTTGTGTCACAGTGTGCCCGACGAACATCAGCGTAAACGTGACCAACTCGCGGATGTCGCGGTCATCATCGGCTACCAAGATATGCGCCATGCGCTCACTCCCTTGTTTGCGGCTCGCCGCTGACGGCCATCAGCGTGCCGGTGATGTAGTTAGGCTGTTCAACGGGCAAGCGCACAAAGAAGGTCGTGCCTTTGCCCTCTTCGCTCTCAAACCAAACCTCACCATGATGCAGCAGCACCAGCTCTTTCACCAGCGCAAGGCCGAGGCCCGTGCCGGCCACATCTAGCTCGAGGGCGTGCTTGTCGTAGCGCTCAAAGCGGTTGAACGCGCGATCTTTGAACTCATCTGGAATGCCGACACCCGTATCTTGCACGCGGATCAGCACGTGCTGCCGATCTGGCTCGACTGATGCCCCGACGGTGATCGTTCCGCCCGGCAGGGTGTACTTGAAGGCGTTATCCACCAAGTTGCTGATGATCTGGATCAGCTTGTCGTAGTCAGCGCGGATGCGCGGCAGGTCAAGCGCGATGTCGGTGTAGGTCTTGAAGCCGCGCTGGACGTTGGCCGCTCGCCCAGCGACGGTACTGAACGTCTCGCGCAGCAGCTCGCCCAGATCGACCATCTGCATCGTCGTGACGAGGTCACGGCTGTCCAGCTTCGAGATGTTCAACACATCGTTCACGAGCAGCGTCAGCCGGTCGACGTTCTGCTTGATCGTCTCAACCATCTGCTGCTGAGAATCGCTCAAACTGCCGCCGGCCCCCATCAAGAGCAGGTCGGTGAAGCCCTTGATCGGCGTCAAGGGTGTGCGGAACTCATGCGAGACGTTGGTGATGAACTGGTTCTTGGCGCGCTCGGCTTCGACGTCTTTCGTCACGTCGCGGAACACAGCCAGCACGCCGAGGAACTGATCGTTAGACGAGACCGGCGTGAGGTAGGTGGTGATGAAGTATTCGTTGAGTTCGACGCGCTCGCTAACGTAAGCGCCCTCGACCATCTTGCCGTCGATGTTGTCGCTCAGTTGTTTGACGAAACGCTGCCACTCATAGGCTTCAGCCGTAAAATAGCTACCCAACCGGCTGACGTGGTAGTTCAGGATCTGGTTGCGCGGCAGGCCGAGGATGCGCTCGGCAGCGCTGTTGAAGAGCACGACGCGCCCCTGCGCATCCGCCAACATCACGCCGTCGTTGATCCCTTCGAGGATCGCACCCTGCTTCTGCGCCTCTTCCTGCTCCGCGCGCAGCAGGCGGCCCAAGCGCTCGGCTTGGTCACGGATGAGCTGGTACAAGTCTGCGGAGTTGATCGACGCCGCGACTTGGTTCGCCGCCGGGACGAGCAGCTTGATGTGGCTCTCGGTAAACGCGCCGACGCGCTCGCTCAGCAGCACCATCACCCCCATCGGGTCTTCGTTGTTCTCCAAGATGACGGCAATCGCGCTGCGCATGTTGGTGTGCTCGTGGCCTTGCCAGTACGGCTCGGCCAGCAAGTCCGGAACCATCATCACCTTCTCAGTCTCGATGCCGCTCATCAGGAACCATTCAGCAAAGCCGATGGCCGGGTGCGAGACGACCTTGCCGCTGCTGTCGTAGACCAACTTCGAGTCGTCGAGCCACGCACGCGGGTAGAGCGAATCCGTCGCCGGGTCGCTCAGCAGGATCACGCCGTCCTCCGCGCCCACGGCTTGGCTTACCATGCGCAGGGCGCGGTCGAGAAGCTGTTCCATGTCGAGGGTGCGCGCCAGCTCAGAGGTGATGCGATAGAGCGTGTCGAGGCGGTCGCGCTCTTCTTGCAGCTCGTCGGTGCGGCGGCGCACGAGAGCGTTCAGCTCGTCGGCAAAACGGCTGACGCGCTCGAACAGGCGCGCGTTCTGGATGGCCGCGCTCAACTGTGAGCCGACCGTGGTGAGGATGCGGTCATCGTTGACGTTGAAGGCGCGCGAGCGGGTGTTACTGCGGATGGCCAGCACCCCCAGCACTTGTTCGCCGCTGATGAGCGGCACGCCGAGGTAGCTCTTGGCGTCGCCTTCACCGTTGACGATCCCTAAACTGCGGCGCAGATCGTCGATGCCGAAGTAGTCCGCACCTAAGTTGAGCGTGCGCCGCCGTTTGATGATGTAAGACACCTCATCATCACCTAGCGGGCGCGGCGGCATGGTGAAGCTGCGCCCCTCGCGCACTGCCAGCGGGAAGGTGATCTGCTGGCGCTCTTCATCGTAGAGCGCAAGGTACATCTCCTCGGCTTTCGTCACGGCGGGCACTTGGTCGCGGATGATGGGCAGCATGTCCTCCAGCTTCAGCGTTGAGGAAATGGCCTGTGACAGCGAGTTGATCGTGATGAGTTCCTCAAAGCGGACGCTCGCCTCCGCCGAAAGGCGGGCGTTCTCAATCGCCACGGCCACCTGCGCGCCCAGCGCCTTCGCCAGCCGCACTTTCTGCTGTGTGATGGTCTGCTCTTCGTTGGAGGTCTGCTCGAGTTGGATCAAGCCAATCGTGCGATCTGACACCACCAACGGGATAAACATACGCGCGCCGCGCCCCATCGCGCGCAGCTCTTGCAGCTCAAGGTCGTACTGCGGCGGGTGATCCTCCTGCGCATGGTCGATGATGACGACCACATCGCGCTGCTCAAGCGCGCGCTGCCGCGCCGGGTATTGGCGCAGGTCATAGCGCTTGCCGGTTGTGATGATCGCGTTGGGCGTGCCATCGCGGCTGGTGGTAAAGTCAACGACCAATTCGTTGTCCACCTCATACCACGTGAGGATCGTCGCGTTCTCTTGTTCAAGCGCGTTGAACATGAGCTGCGCCACCGTGCGGAACACCTCTTTCAAATCGCGGCTGAGCGAGGTGGCCTGCGCCGCCTCTAGCAGCATCCCCAGCTCGTTCGTGCGCTCAAACGTCTGCTCGAACAGCTCGGCATTGGAGAGCGCAATCGCCACCTGCGAGGCAAACGCGAACACAACGTGCTGTTCCTCGCGGGTCTGGTAGGCGTTCGGCTCGCGCCGTGTCAGCATCATCAGGCCGACTACGTTCCCCTGTGTGACGAGCGGCACGCCCAACCAACTGCCGATCGGTTCATCTGCTGGCAGAGGCAGCGAGCTGAAGTCGGCGTCGGCGTTGAGCGCCAGCGCGCGCTGCGTCTCGATGATTTGCTGCACGGGCGGCGACTCTGAGATGGCCAAGCGCGTGTTCAGCAGGTCGCGGCTGTTGGCAAAGCCGCGCGCCCCCTCCAACACCATGAACGACCCTACGCGTCGCCAGATGCTCATCGTGTCATAGGCGATGACCCATGCCATCTCCTCGATGGCCAGCGTGATGATCTCCTCACGCTCTAACAGCGAGGTGATGCGCGTCGAGACCTCCGTCAGCGCTGCCAGTTGGTTGGCACGCATCTCGATGGACTGCTCCATGCGCGTTCGCTCGGTCACATCGTCCACGAGCAGCACCGCCCCGCGGATGCTCTCGCCCGCCCGCAGCGGATACAAGTACAGATCGCGCACGATCAGGCTGCCGTCGAGGTTGATACTGGTGTAGCCGTGCCGTTCGCGCGGTTGGCCGTCTGCCAGCACGGCGCTCAGGGCATCGCCCAACACGTCGACTAGTTCCGGCTGATAGGCGAACAAGTCCTGTTGGATGGCGCTGTCGTCCCAGCCGTAGGCCTCGCGCATGAACTCGTTCACGTTGATGATGCGCCCGCTGTTGTCGAGCACGACGATGCCCTGCTGGATCGACTCGACCACGCTGCGATTCAGCACCTGTAGGTTGACCGCTTGGTTGAAGAGGCGAGCGTTTTGCAGCGCCCCGGCTACCAATTGCGCCACGCGCTCAATCAGTGAGCGCATCTCGTGCGCGGTGACGGCTCGTTCCTGCGCGCTGCCAAAGTGGATCGCCCCCAAGCACTCGCCGCCCGCCACCAGCGGCAGGATGATCGTGGCGCGTTCCCCCTGCCGATGCCACTCGCGCACGTCGTCCCACACAGCCACTTCAGCCTCCCCCGTGTTGTATACCCCGGCTTGGCGGCGCTCATAGCTGCGGCCCAGCGCGGTGCGCTCCAACGAGGGGCGTGTCTCTTGTGTCACTTGCAGGCTGCCGTCCGGCTGAACACTCACCCATAGGTAGTCAAACACTCGCGTGAGCGGGTTGGCGACCGCTAGCGTAAGGCGCGTAAGCGGGACGAGCTGCCGAATGCCGTCAGAGACAGCGCGGGCGATCTCGTTGAGGTTAAGTGTGCTGGCGACGGCGTTCATGATCGCGTTGAGCTGCGCTTCCTGTTCGGCGGCGCGGCGGCTCTCGATGAACAGGCGGGTGTTCTCAACCATAGTTGAGGCTTGATGGGCAAAGATCTCGAGCACCTCTAGGCGGCTGCGGTCAGGGCGCTTGTTGTCATAAGGCCGATCCAGCGCCATCACGCCGATCAAGTTGCCGCCCTGCCCACTGATAAGCACGATGAGGCGGTCGCCGTCGTGCCAGTCGTCTTTACCGCGCGGCTGCACCGTGCGCAGCGCCGAGTGGGTCAAGTCGAGCGCTTCAAGGCCGGGCTTTGACCACTCGGCTTCACGTTCGATGGGGAAGAAGTATGACTCGCCTACACGGAACTCTGGCCGCAAGAAGTCCATCAGCGCGTCGAGCGTGGTCGTCTGGCCGCGTGAGCGCTCAAACTCCATAATCGGGATGCCCGCCTGCGCGGTGCGCCGCAGCACGCTGGCGTCCTCATCGACCATCAGCGTCATCACTGTGTCGTAGCCGACGGACTGCTGCACGCTGTAGGCGACTGCTTCAAGCAGACTCTCAAGGTCGGTGCTGGTTTGCAGCATCTGCCCCAGCTCAAAGATGCGGTTCATCTGGTCGACGCGCTGACGTAGGCTGTTGCCGCGCTCTAACTGCTGCTGATAGTAAGCAGCGTTTTGATAGCCCAGCGCGGCTTTGCTGGCGATGGTGACCAAGAACGCCACGTTCTCCTCGTCGAAGTGGTGCGCGTTGAGCGCGTAAGCGTGCAGCACCCCTACCACCTCTTCAAGGTAATGGATGGTGGTGGCAATGGCTGAGCGCGCGTCGGTGGGCCGCGGCTCTAGGATCACCTGCTGCTGATAGTCAGCCACCATCACTGGCTCAGAAGAGTGCATGATGGCTTTCAGTTCAATCGGAGCGAGCGTTGTGAGGGTCGCCAGCCCCAAGCGGCGCTCCATCTGCGGTTCGTCTGGACGCAGCCATGTTTTGGCTGGCCGCAGCAAGACGATCGTCACATCGTGACAGTCCAGCGTCGTGCGCACTTCCTGCCGAATTTTCTCCAGCACGGCGTCCAGGTCGAGCGTCATCGCCAGCTCATTGCTCACACGGGCGATGGCGTCCAGCTCGCGCATACGACGGCGCAGGTTCTCGCCGGTCGATTCGTACAGCAGCAGCCGCTCCAATGCAGCGGCGATCTGTGAGGCCACGGTGCTAAGCAGCACCACGTCCTGCTCATCGTAGAGGCTGTTGCGGTTGGCCACGCCCAACTCGCCAATGGAGCGATCCCCCACCAACAGCGGCACAACCACCGCCCGATAGAAGCCATAGCGCTGAGCTGTAACACGATAGTTGGAGATGACGCGCTTGTCGTTCAAGAGGTCGTTAGTCAAGAAGGGCCGCTTGGTGAGCGCCACAGCGTACTTGAGGTCCGGGTTGCTGCTCATCTCGTACATCTGTGGGGCAGCGTTCGGCACGCCGTAGATATAGCGTGGGTAAGAGATGAGGCTGTTCGTCGTGTGATCGATGATGGTGATGAACACGACGGGGCTGGTCATGAAGCGCGCGATTGACTCTAGAACTGGGGTGAAGGGTTGATCGGGCGTGATGACCGCGCTGGCCAGCTCGGCCACCTGGCGCAGGCCGTCGGCCTGTTCGGCGCGCACGGCCACCTCGCGGTATAAGCGCGCGTTTTCGATCACGGCGCTGGCCTGTGTGGCGAAGATTTGCAGCAGGCGCACATCGCTGTCGCCGAGGTCGCGCCCATCAACGGGGTTCGCCACCTGCACCATGCCGAGCTTGCGCCCGCCCGCCCGCATCACGGCAAATATCAACTTGCGCACGCCGGCTTCTACCATCCTGTCGAGGCCAGCCTCATAAACCAGCGTGTCGATGTCGGCCCGGTTCGAAAGCCACCAATCGCTCTCTCTCCACACCCGCCGCAGGATCGTATCTTCGGCGAGCGACACGCGATAGGCGCGCACCACTTCTTCAGGCAAGCCATAAGCTGGCGACTGGGCTTGCAGCGCTTTAGTGGCCTCTTCGTACAGCAGCACCACTGCAATCTCACAGCGCATCAAGCGCGCCATGCGCTCGGTCACGCTGGCGTAGAACTCATCCACGTGGCGCACAGCGCTGATGGCATCGGTCATCTCTTGCAAGCCAACTAGTTCGCTGTCGATCAAGCGCCCGCGCTCGTGCAGGCGGATATTCTCGACAATGGCGGCGGCTTGGGTGCTCAGGACGCGCAGGCTTTGAATGTCGGAGGGCAAAAATGGTTGACGGCTGCGTTTGTTGCTGACGGCGATGAAGCCGATGCGCTCTTGCCCGACGCTCATCGGCACGAGCAGAGTGCTGTGAATGCCCGCCACTTCGAGCAGGCTGCGCAAGCCCAGCGCTTCTACCAGCGGCTCATCGAGCAGGGCGTTGCTCGCCCAATAAGGCTGGCTGCTCCAGATGTCGTGCTGTGGGCTGTTGGGGGGCAGCGGGATCACAATGCGGCTGGCGACGCTGTCGTTCAAGCCGTAGAATGGAACCTGTGGCAGCAGCTCACCGCGATCCGGGTCGTAGAGGAACACGCCGGACATTTCCACTTCTAGCATGCTGGCGATGCGCGCGTTCAAGCGCAGGTAAAGCTCACTGACGCGGTTCAAATCCCCGACCTGTTCGGTCACCTCTTGCAGGCTGGCCAAGTCGTTCAGGCGGCGTTCTTGTTGATTGTAGAGCTGAGCATTCACAATGGCAGTGCTGACGACGTTCTGAACAGCGTCCAGCAGGGCGGTATGGCTCTCGTCAAAGTAAATAGAGCGGGCGTTGAAGAGTGTCAGCGTGCCGATGAACTGGCCCGATTGTGAGAGCGGAACGCCGACTGCGCTAACGAACGGGGTGCCTACGAGCAGCTCGCGGCTGTTGACGCCGCTGTTGTTCAGCAGCAAGGCGCGCTGCATCTTGTGCACCCAGCCAGCCACCCCCTGCCCACTGCGGTAGCCGCCCCCCTGCTCAGCCAGCGCGAGCACGTAGGCTGTATCGCCCACCCAACCGCGCTGAGTCAAAAACTTGCGCTGCGGATCCCACAGGCAAATCTCGCCTGCGTCGCAGTTCACGGTGTGGGTGATGAGGTCGAGCAGCACTTGCAGCACGCTTTCGACGCTCATGCCCGCCGTCACAGTCGCGTTGATCTTGTTGATCAGCTCAATGGCTTGCGAGACGTTGACCGAACTGGTGCGCATGAGCGTTTGCCCCGCCTCGCGCATGGTGACAACTGCGCGCACCCCGCTCTCGTCGGGGATGTAGAAAACGCTGGCGTTCACATAGCGATTGCCGATGCGAAACGTGCTGCTCGTTTGGCCCATCAGCAGTGCAAAGAAGTTGTCCGCAGGTTCGATGCGCTCGGCCACGGTCTCAAGGTCGATGCCGTCTGGCTCCAGCCCCAGCCATGCCAGCGCCAGTGGGTTGGCGTGCAGCACCTGCCCGACCTCGCTGATGACCAGCACGGCGTCGCTGTCGTTCTCGCCGCTGACAGTGCGTGGGAGGCTGGCAGGCGCGCTTTGCTGCCGTCCGCGCTCGAGTTGGCGCAGCAGCAGGTACAGCCCCAACAGCGTGAGCGCCCCGATCGCCAGCGCCAAAAATGCGAACCCATTCATGTTGTGAACCTCATCATCACCGCTTGGCTTGGATCTACCACGAAGTCAGGAAGCTGGTGTCCTGTGCTCCGGCGCTGAAGTCCCCGCTGCGCCGCCGCCGCCGATCTTCTGCGGCTAGCTCAGTCACCTCGCGGATGTCGGAAAATTGGTGTGTGCGCGTTCCGACCATGCCGACCGACATGCTCATCAGGTCAACACGGGTTTCACCACTCTCGCTCGGGACGAGCATATAGCCGCGCTCGCGGTCGATGAACGAATAGTGCTGCTTGATGTCGTGGGCAAAGCGGCTGGTGAGGTGTTCCAACAGCGTGTCGATCTGGCTGCTGTGGGTGATGAGCACGAAGTTATCGCGCCCCGGATGGCCCGGGTAGTCATCGGGCGTGCCGTAAGCGTCGATCATCTCGCTCAGCAGCAATGTCACAAAACGGATTACCTCGTCGCCTGCCGTCCAGCCGTAGACCTCGCTGAACATGCTGAAGTTGTTCAGCTTGATGTCGACATACGTCCAATCGCGGTCAGACTGCATCAGGGAGCGCAGGTGCTCTTCGATCAGCCCACCTAACGGCAGGCCGCTGGTCGCGTCGATCTGCTTGCCGCGTTGGGCAGTGGCGATCGCGTTTTGGATGCGCAGCTTCAATTCTTCGATGTCAAACGGCTTGGTAATGTAGTCATCCGCGCCCAACTCCAGCCCGATGAGCTTGTCGCTGCGCTCGTCCTTTTGGGTAAGGAAGATGATCGGAATGTGGCTGGTGCGGGTGGTTGTGCGCAGCTCACGGCACACGTCATAGCCGCTCATGTCGGGCAGGTTGATGTCCAGCACGACCAACTGCGGCAGATGCCGCTTCGTCATCGCCAGCGCATCTCCCCCGCGCGCTGCGACGTCGACGATGTACCCCTGCCCGGTCAAATAGATCCGCAGCATGGTAGAAATATCCGAATCGTCCTCAACAACCATCACACGATTTTTGCTCATAACTAGCCTCGCCTGACCAGCGGCCACAAAGGGTCTATCACATCTTCCTAACTATACATCAGGATGGTGCAGGATGCATGTTTTTTTGAAGAATTAGGAAGTGTCTAGATTTGAACAGAGGCCTCACGAGCGCGACCTGTCGCGTTCCGACGATACAGCGTGGCATGAGTTGCGCGGTTTCAAATACTGTGTATTATTTGCAATCGTCACGTATAGTTTATCGTTCATTGTCTTCGGTTGCCTTTTTATTGATACACCACTATCCCCCAACTGACATCATGATCCCGATCATCGACGCCCATCAAGACATCGCCTACAACTTTGTCAACTATCAACGCGACTTTCGCACGTCGCTAACCGACACACGCGAGTGTGAACGCGGTACGGCCATCCCAGCGGAGAACGGCACCGCCTCTAACGCGCTGGACGCGGCCCTGACCGGCGGGGTCTGCCTCATCTTTGGGACGTTGTTTGTCTGCCCGCCGTGGGGCGGCTTCGGCAAAACCTACCACACGCCAGACGAAGCCCACGACCAAGCCCTAGAGCAGCTCGCCTACTATGAGGCGCTGGCGATGCATCCACAGTTGAAGATCATCAAAACACGAGCAGACCTTGAACAAGTGCGCGCCACATGGGGCCGACCTGAAGATGAGCGCATCGTCGGGCTGGTGATCCTGATGGAAGGGGCTGACCCCATCCGCACGCCCGACGAGTTCGCCTTCTGGTACGAGAACGGGGTGCGCGTCGTGGGCTTGACGTGGAGCGACACGCGCTACGCCGGCGGCACGATCATCAAGGGGCACGGCGGCGGGCCAATCACCGCCGACGGCTTCGCGCTCATAGCCGCGATGGCGCGCTCCAACGCCCTTCTCGACCTCTCGCACATGAGTGAGCAGGCCTTTTACCAAGCGCTGGAGACCTACCCCGGTCAGATGATCGCTAGCCACAGCAACCCGCGCCGCTTCCGCAGCTCTGACCGACACTTGACCGACGACATGATCCAGCGGCTGGCGGCGGTCGGCGGTGTCATCGGTCTCGTGCCCTACACCCGCTTCTTGATGGACGACGCACAGCTAGCCGCGCAGAAGGCCAACCTCGGCGTGCAGCGCTACGCAGAGGCCATCGACACCGTCTGCCAACTGACCGGCAGCGCCGAGCACGCCGCCATCGGCAGCGACGTCGACGGGGGCTTTGGCGCGGAACACCTGCCCGCTGAGATCGACTCCGTGGCTGATTTTCAACGCATCCCAGAGGCGCTCAGCACGATGGGTTACACCGATGCTGACATCGCGCTGATCTGCCACGGGAATTGGCTGCGCGTGCTGGGGCAATCACTGCCACTATGAGGCGCGCCGCAGATACACCAGATGATCTACGCGGCTGAACGACAGGTCGAACACGACTTCCCAGCCTTCGGATTGCAGCTCGGCTAGTTTGTGCTCAAAGGCCTGCGCGCTGGACTGCTGCACCTTGTCGTAGTCGGCGGCCGGCCACGCCTCACGGAAGCGCAGCCGCTCGGGCGTGCCCTCGTAGTAATCCTCAAAGGCCGTCGGCAGGATTTGCCGCGTAGGGTCGATGCGCTCATACTCGCTCAGCCAGATCACCAGCGCGCTGAGTTCGCCGGGGCGCGGCTCTTTGGAGCGCAGCAGCAGCGTCGAGCGCTCGACGTTGGGGGCGTCGTCCGCGTACAGCTCGGCGAGCTTCTGCGCGGCCTGCGCGTTGATCTGCGCTGCGGGCACGCGAAACGCGAACACGTACAAGAAAAACAGCACGATCAACCCTAACGAGCCGATCACAACCCACACAAGTTCCATCTTGTCCCGTCCTGCAAGCAGCTTAGCGGGTGATCGCGGCGGCGCGGCGGCGCTGCTGCGCTCGTTCGCGCACGCGGGCAATCGTCTCATCCGTCACAGCGAACTCGAAACTGCGCAGCCCAGAGAGCTTGAAGCCGTGTTTGCTCGCCAGCCCGGCGATTTCGTCGATGCGCGCGGGGTCAAGGTCGCGCCCCAGCGTGTAGTCCTCGTAGCGGCCTTCCAGCGCCAGCGTCATCGTCTCGGCCATGCAGGCGAAGGCGTGACGCGGCGGAAAGCCGAAGTTGAAGTGAAAGTCAGCCTCTGGCCCGGGCACTTCGACCATGCCGCCCTCGATCACCAGCACATCGTCGCGCTCTTTGGCGACGCGCACGCTCACATCGCGCGGCCGCGCCACGTCCAGCACCACGGTTCCAGAGCGTAGATGACGCGGCTCGATCACGGCATCCGTTGCGCTGGTGACAGTCAGCACGAGGTCCGCTTGATAGACGTCGGTTACGTCGGTGGAAACGCGCAAGTTCGACCCACGCCCTTCACACAGCTCGCGCACCGCTTCTGTCGCATCGGCGCGCCGCCCAATCAGCACCAGCTCGCCCACGCGCCCGGCCAGCATGCGCGCGCACGCTTTGCCGATGGCCCCCGTCGCGCCGACGATCGCTGTCACCGCCTCGCGCATCGGGATTGCCATCAGCCGCGCCGCCTCAGCCAGCGCCTCAATCGCAATCGCCACCGTGTAGCTGTCGCCGGTGGTCACAGCGATGTCTAGGCGCTGCGCAATCGTCACGCCTGCATCGCCCACCACGGAGGTATACGCTCCTAGCCCGAGCGTGCGCGCGCCGAGCGCTTCGGCTTTGTGGCCGGCCGCCACGATTTTGCTGTAGACTTTTTCGACGGGCAACCGCATCATAGTTTGCGGAGTGAACGGCACAGCGAGGAACCACCCACGCGCGGTAACGCCTGTCGCCGCCGATTGAATGCCCGTGATCTCGCTGATGTACAGCGGCGGGAAGAACTGTGACGCCCAGTGGATCACTGGCTCTGGCAGAATCGTCCCCAGCGGTGGGAACTTGCGGTTGACGTCCTTGCGGATGGTGATGGGGTGAATGATAAACGCAAACGTATGCTCGCTCATCGCCAGACCTTTTGCAAATGTAGGTGTTCCTTCAATTGTACGCAACACTTGTGAATTTAGGTTGTCGCAAACTAGAGAATTACCATGCTCGGTTTATGGAGACTCAGAGAGCGCGTCGCGTCTCTCGTTCGGCAAGTCAGCGTTGTGGAATGGGGCGTGCTCCTGTGTATCGTCGCACTGAGTGTAGTGTATCATGCTAGCTATGTGAGAGCTTGGTATGACCCCTTCAACGCAACGGATATAGATGAAATCGGTATTTACTACGAAATGCGTCAGCTAGTTTTCCACGGCACGCCCGCCAGCCAACGCCGTCTTGCCGGATACCCGCCCGTTGTGCTGTTTGTGCACTGGCTAGGCCACGCTGCAGTTGCCATCCCGGCGGGTGACTGGAACGCCTCCTACGCGCTTGAAGCGATCAATCTGATGCGTTGGTGGTCCATCTTGCCTGCGACCATTGCTACGCTGCTAATCTATGCTGCGCTGCGCTTTTTTGTGTCGATATCGGTGGCCGCGACAGCCACGATAGTTTTCATCCTATCACCGCTTATAATCCTAGAGCGCACGAATGCTATCACAGAGCCTTGGCAGTTGCTGTTCATCGCGGGCACGCTCGTCTCGTTTTTCATAGCTATGCGAGATCAAAGCGTGAGAGCAAGCGTGATCTGCGCTGTGCTGGGCTGTTTAGCTGTTGCAGCAAAATATTCTAACTTCCCCATCCTCGGGTTGGGGATGTCTGCGGCACTGTGGTTGTTCATACACAATCGGCGTAAAGGAATCATCAGTAGTGTGATGCAAGTACTGATCATTGGCGGAATAGCGGGGCTGCTGCTGTTTGTTTACGACGCGCGTTACTTGCTCAGCGTACGAGAGCCGAACAACTTCTTATCAGGTGGAAACGTCACCTACACGAATTGGGCTTCGTTTTTGGATATGCTTTACACTGTCGCTAAGCAGTTTACGCTGCCTAACCAAATGGCGCTCATTGGGCTGATCGCGGCATCCGCGTTCTGGCTGCCGCGTGCCTCAAGCTGGCAAAGATATGCATTGGTGATGATTGGGATTGTGATCATCAGCTTTGCCGTGGTGACCCTCATGTACACTATCTTTTGGGCGCTTGTCAATCGGTATCTCATCCCGCTCACGGTGCTGATTACGCTCAGCATTGGGCTGGGGCTTCAGGGCGTTTTGATCGGCGTTGATAGGATTTTTCAGCATCTGACACACAGCAAGCAGTGGGCCCCCACCTTTAGAACGGCATTATTGGTCTTGGCTACAACCGTTTGGATGTCACAGCCGATCAGCCGCTGGTTGGCTCAACCACATAACTTGCCACGCATCGAACATCAAGTAGTTAGTTGGCTTCAGAATCGCTACTACGACGAGACGCTGCTCATCTCGAACGATATTTATCAAGTGGTTTGGTTTTATTTTGACCGCGAATACAGCGGGTATAAAGGCAAACTGCCGCCGTGGTATCGCGGCGTGTTAAGCGATCAATCGATCTCGACATGGCGCGATATGTACATTCGCTACGTGTGGATGTATCCAGAAAGCCGCAATGCAATCGCCGAGTCTCATCCTGAATACTTTGATCACATCACCCTGCTGCGCCACTTTCGGGCGTATCCGCACAGCGGATGGGATGGTATAGACGTATACATCTATGAGTTAGTGGATCTGCAGCCAGACGCGATCACTTTTAACAATGGCTTACAAATCATGGGATGGGCAGAGCGGCACTGCAAACAAGAAAATGGCGTGTTAAGCGTTAACCTTGCTCCCTACTGGCGCACAGAGCAGCCTCAAGCGACCAACTTACAACTGTTCCTACATGTGACACCCGTCGGGTCGTCTAGAATCTTGCAGCAAGTGGATCAACCTGCCGCGTCGGACGATTATCCAATGCTCGAGTGGGAAATGGAAGATGCTGCCATCCGTGGGCGCCCAGTTTCGCTGCGAACAGCAGTCCCCCCAGGTAGCGCATTTCAGGTGATCGTCGGGCTTTATGACCTTGACACTTTACAGCGCGTTCCGCTACGTGACGGCCGAGAGTTTGCTGTAGTGTGTCACATTTCACCAACTCAATACGACTACCACCCCTCTTCGATTTCTTCGCGCTCGTCTTGACGGGGATAGAAGCGTTTGTGCAGCTCGCCGCCGGGGATGAAGTGATGGTCGCTCTCTTCGTAGGTGATGCTGCGGGTGATGACGCGCCGCTGCGGCGAAGCGACTAGCACGGTGTCACTCTCGATCATGCGGCCTGGAAAGACCACCATCCCGCTGCCGATGCGGCAGTTGTGGCCGATGGCGCTGCCCAGCACGATCTGCCCCACATCCTCTAGCTCCCCGTCACGGTTGGCCGCGCGGATCGGCTTTTGGGCCACAAGGTTGAAGTCGGTGAAGGTGCTGCCCGCGCCGACGAAGCTATTGCGCCCGATGACGCACATCTGCAAGCAGGTGTTTTGCGCCACGATGACGTTTTCCATCACCGCTGTCAGATAAAGCGACGCCCGAAACGGCAGGAAGCAGTTGTTGCCGAGCGTCGTCTGGTAGAGCATACAGCCGGCGTCGATGTTGCAGTTGTCGCCGATGGTGCAGTTGTCGATGATCGCGCCCGCGCCGATGGAGACGTTGTTGCCGATCTTGGCCGGGCCGGTGATGATCGCGCTGGGGTGGATCGAGCAGCCTGTGCCAATCTCCACCGCGCCTGAGGCGCTGAGGATCTGTTTTTGCTCGAGCAGAGCGTGCCACAGCAGCCGCAGGCTCGTGAACAGCGAGCGGTCGATGGCGCGGTCGAGCCGCCCGGCGCGGGCGAAGTTGCCGAAGATGATGCTGGCGAAGTAGACGTGCACCCAGCTTTCGATGCTGACTGCCGCGCGCATACAGGCGTAGTGCGTCAGGTTGCCGCGTTGGAGCGTCATGTAGTCCGGCACGCTGTAGAAGCCGATCTCGCGCGCCTCGCTCGGCACGACAATTGGCTGCACGTCGTGGTGATAGCCGTTGGGGAAGTACCACAAGTCCATCAGGTAGAGGACTGTGCCGCTGCGGTCGCGCTGGTAGGTGTAGTCTTTAGCCAGCGGCAGCGCGTAAGTGCGGAAGCCCACATCGTCGGCGTTGAAGGCGGCGCGGCAGGCTTTACCCGTCTTGCGCGCCTCTTTCATGAAGTAGTCGAGGAACTCGCGGTCAAACCACAGGTTATCGCGGTAGACGATGCACTCGCCCTGTACACCGCCCACCTCGAGGCTGTCCTCGAACACGCCGCGCAGTTCAAGCTCTTGGCCGAAGTAGCTGTTGAGCAGCTCTTCATGGTGCAGCTTGAGCGGAATCGTGCCGATAGTCAGCAGGGACGCTGGCTCATTAAACGGAGGGACGAAACGTCGATCTTCGATAATATACCGATACATGCGCCCACCTGTCATCTAGTGATAGCTGTTAGTATACAGTTAAGGACAAATGGGGGCAATTTTGCTGCTTAGCCCGTGCTCAACACCGCTAGCTGAGGTGGTTAGGCTGCGCCAAGAAGCCGCGCAGCGTCGCGCGGAAGCGATCCGGCGCGTCCATCATCGGGAAGTGGCCGGCGTTCTCGTACCAGTCCTCTTGGGCGTGGGGGGCGTGTTTGGTTAGCAGCTTGCCTTGATCGGGCTTGACGATCAGATCGCGCCGTCCGTACATCCCCAAGATGGGGATCTTCAAACGCGGCAGATCAGGCGTAAGGTCCACCTGCGCCAGCGTGCCGATGCTCTGGAAGAACGCATCGGGCGCGACTTTGGCTGCGTCCTCGCGCACCATCTCATAGGTCAGGGCGCCGTTGGGGCCGCCGAAGCGCGTCAGCAGGTAGATGAGGCTGTCTTTGACTAGCGGCAGCTTATAGGACAGCTTGGCCACGTGCGGATAGCCTGACAGTTTGAGGAAGACGTTCAACGACGAGCCAACAATCGGCGAGCCGATGACCGTCACTTTGGCCACGCGCTCAGGATAACGGGCTGCGACGCCTAACGAGACGGTGCCGCCCATTGAGTGCCCCACCAACGCCGCGCGTTGAATGCCGAGCCGATACATGAACTGGTTGACGAGGTCAATGTACAGGTCAACGCTCACTTCTTGCGAGCGCGACTCACCAAACCCGAAGAAGTCGATCGCATAGGTGCGGTACTCTGCGCCGAGGTGTTCGATGGTGCTGCGCCACAGCGCCCACGACCCTAACCACCCGTGCAGCAGGATCACAGGGCGACCACGACCAAACACTTGGTAGTGGACGATTCCCTGATCTGTTACGAGGGTTGGCATGGTATGGCAAACGAACGCTGCAAGGTTAGTTCGTTTCCATCTCTTCCAGAATAGTGTACAACAGCTCAAGCAGCACTTGGCGCACGCTGTCACGATCTTTGGCGATGCACGGCAGCAGTTTCACCTCAGGATCCAAGCGCAGCACGATCCGCAGGTCTTCGGGCTTCCAAGCGTCTGGGTGGTCTTGCTTGTTGGCCGCCACCACGTAGGGCGTGGGGGCATAGGCGCGGAAGGTCTCGAGAATGGTCTTGGCTTCGCGGAAGGTCTCAGGCTTAGAGCTGTCAACCATCACGATGAAGCCCAGCATCCCCTCAGCAAGGATCTCCCACATGAAGTCGAAGCGGCGTTGGCCGGGCGTGCCAAACAGGAAGAGTGTCAGCTCGTCGTCCACCGTGATACGGCCAAAGTCCATTGCTACCGTGGTTGCCTCTTTCTGAGCAGCTTCTGCTGTGTCTTTAGAGAGGCTCTTCTCAGTTGAGACCACTTGAATCTCGCTGATTGAGCGAATGAACTCGGTTTTGCCTGAGCTAAAAGGCCCCGTAACCACCATCTTTACTGTTTGCATAGTATACCCGCTTCTTTCACATGACTGCCGTTTGAACGAAAGCGCTGCGCCCTGACGGGCCTTACATAGACTTGAGTTTTTCTATGATGCTGAGCACCACCTGCTTCTGCGGGGCAGACGGTGGTTTGATAGGACGGTTAGGCCGCTGTGGCACCACCTGAGGCTTGGCCGTGTTCACAATCTCAATCAAGCCGGCTTGATTGAGGCTGTAGACGATGCGTTTGATCTGAAGCTCGCTCATGTTGACGACCTTCATGATCTGCCGAAGCGTGTTTTTAGGGTCAACATAGGGCACAATCTTCCATTCGTCGACAGTCAAATGCACCCCTTTGAACTTCTGCTTGGCGTTTTCGGCAAATTTTAAGGACACATCGAGGCTGTCGATGATCTTGTCTAGCTCACTGGCTTCTTTAATGCGCCGCCCACCTTCAATGATGACAGGCTCTAGCTCGATCGGGACGAGGATCACATCGCTGCCGGGCGATTGGTTGTCATCGAAGCGGAAAGGCCCCTCTTGGAGTGTCATCAAGTTGAAGACAATGTCGAGGATGTTCTGCTTCACAGCGGCTAAAATATCGCCCTGTGTCACATACTTAGCCCCAATCAAGCGCATGGCTAAGCCCTTATCGCTGAGCGACCCCATGCGCTCGCGCAGTTGGCGCGCCTGCTCGTTGTTGAGCTTGCCCGCCTTGTTCAAGACAGCAACGAGGCTGCTGTCTTGATTGGCTGCTGACGCATAAACCAAGCGCCCCTGATGGAAAGCGATGCGCGCGCGCTCTGCGCCTGGGATCTGTTTGGGCTGCTTCATCGCGTCTAACTCGTTGGTGTTGATGCCATCAAAAATGGTCAGCAGCCCAGTACGCTTAGACAAGTTAACGAGGTTCAGCAACTGGGTCGTACTGAAATCGCGGAGGTTTCCCTGTAGTGGCATCGACGCCCCCTGAAGGATTAAGACGCGGTTGAAGTGTTGGCAAGAAGCTATATGGAATTATAGCTTGAGGCCTCACAAGCGTCAACCACCCCACAAATCGGTGAGTGTCTAAAGATAAACAGACTCGCTTCATCGGTCATAGGTCTCCCCCACAGACGGGGCAGGCCCTGCCCCTACTTGAACGCCTCCAGCACTTTGAAATCGGCGAGGTGGATCGGGCGGTCAGCGGCTTTGTAGAGCGCCTGCGCCGGGTGATAGAGCGCCACGAGGCTGATGCGACCGTAGTCCACGTCCAGCGGGATGACCTTGCCGTGCAGCTCGCCGATCTTCTTCGTTTGATAGGGGGAGTTGTAGCGCGTCAGCAGCCACGTCATGCTGAAGCGCCCCAACGTGGCGATCACCTGCGGCTGGATGATGTTGATCTGGCGGATGAGGAAGGGCGCGTAGTAGGCGATCTCTTCACGGCTCGGGTCGCGGTTGTCAGGGGGGCGATCTTTCACGATGTTGGTGATGTAGACGTCCTCACGCCTGAGCTGGATCGAGTTCAGCAGCTCATCGAGGAAGCGCCCCGCCGCGCCCACGAACGGCCTGCCCTGCTTGGCTTCGTTTTCGCCCGGGGCCTCGCCCACGAACATGATCTTGGCGTAGTGGTTGCCCATCCCTGCAACTGGGTAGTAGCCGTTGGCGGTGCGGTAGGCGTAAAGCGGCGCATCCGTCGCGGCGATCAACTCATCGCGGATTTGACGCAGCAGGTCAGAACGTTCCGTCATACCGTCTAGTCCACAAAGCGATACTTGATCAACGTCCACAGGGCGATGGGCGCGTCCGTCCATTTGATCTTTTTGCCTTCGTGGTACTCGCGCCCGTTGTAGCTGATGGGCACTTCGTAGATGCGAATGCCCTTCTTGAGCACTTTGGCGGTCACCTCTGGCTCAAATTCAAAGCGGCGCGCGTGGATGCGCATGTCCTTCACCACCTCCGCGCGAAAGACCTTGTAGCACGTCTCCATGTCGCTCAGGATGGCGTTGTAGAGGATGTTCGTCGCCAGCGTGAGGCCTTTGTTGGCCACCATGTTCCAGAAGTTCATCGCCTTGCGCGGGCCGCCCAAAAACCGCGAGCCGTAAACGACGGTGGCGATGCCCTCTTGGATCGGTTTTAGCAGGATGGGGTACTCGCGCGGGTCATATTCGAAATCGGCGTCTTGGATGAGCAGCACGTCGCTTGTGGCCGCTTTAAAGCCGGTGATAACCGCCGCGCCCTTGCCTTGATTGTGCGAGTGATAGATGATGCGCACTTCAGGGAAGCGTTTTTCCTCGATGCGCTGGAGCACGTCGCGCGTGCCGTCTGTGCTGCCGTCGTCCACGATGATGATCTCATTAGCCAACCCAACCGCGCGCACGTCGTCGAGCACTTGCTCAACTGTGTTCACCTCGTTGTAACAGGGGATGACGACGGTCAGCGTCAGGGGCTGAGGGTCTTTCAGTCGTTTGGTCATGTGCACCTACGACTTGTCGGGCGTGTTGACGCGGATCGCTTCCACTTCGGTGGTCGCTTGGGCTTCGTCGGGGCTGTTGTCTTCCCAACTGATGATCCACACGCACAAGCCCGCCACCAGCGTGGTTGCCGTGAAGAGCGCAATCCACTGCGTGGGCAGCAAGCCAACGTCGCGCGCCTCAATCGCCAGCAGCACGCACATAAAGGTTGCCAGCACGATCCACGCTGCCAGCCGCGGATGCGTCAGCGCCCATCGAATTGGGGGGAAATTTTGCATGTCGGTCCCTCTGGTAGATGCTCAAATCTGCCCGTGCAGTATAACAGAAAGCCGCCAGAGGTCATAGTCAGGACACCGCCAGCCCCGCAGTTGAATCCCCCTTCTTGAACTGGCCTGCCTGCGGCCAGCGGGCTGGCCTGCCTGCGGCCAGTGTCGGAGACGAGGGGTGGGGCCTATCCCAACGTTCAGTGCGCGCCGTTGGGGCGGATGACGCTGTGGCGCGCTGTGCCGACGGTGCGATCTGCGCCGCGCCACTCGTAAGGCTGGCCGGCGATGAATGCCTCTAGCATCGTGCGCGACTCGGTGTCCTCGGGTTGGATGGGCGGCGTTTTGAAGAAGTAGCTGCTTGGGGCTTCAATCGCGCCTGCGAGGCCGCGATCCAGCGCGATCTTGGCACAGCGAATCGCGTCGATGATGACGCCGGCGCTGTTGGGGCTGTCCACCACTTCCAGCTTAAGTTCGACGTTCAGCGGCACGTCGCCGAAGGTGCGCCCCTCAAGGCGGATGTGCGCCCACTTGCGATCTTCCAACCACGGCACATAGTCGCTCGGGCCGATGTAGATGTTCTCGGGCGCAAGTTCGTAGTCGATCTGGCTGGCGACGGCGTTCGTTTTGCTGATCTTCTTGCTCTCGAGGCGGCTGCGGTCGAGCATGTTGTAGAAGTCCATGTTGCCACCAACGTTAAGCTGGCTGGTGCGCTCGAGTTTGACGCCGCGCGCCTTAAAGAGGTTGGTCAGCACGCGGTGTACGATGGTCGCGCCCACTTGCGATTTGACGTCGTCGCCCAGCGCGGGCAGCCCCGCGGCTGCGAAGCGCGCCTGCCACTCGGGGTTGCTGGCGATGAACACCGGGATCGCGTTCACGAAGGCGACGCCCGCTTTCAAGCACTGCTCGGCGTAGTATTCGGTGGCGTGCTGGCTGCCGACGGGCAGATAGTTCACGAGGATGTCAGCCTGTGTGTCGCGCAGCACCTGCGCCACGTCGACCGGCTCGGCGGGGCTTTCTTGAATCTTCTGGGCGAGGTACGTGCCGAGGCCGTCGAGCGTTGGGCCGCGCTGCACCGTCACACCCAGCGGGGGAACCTCAGCGAAGATGACCGTGTTGTTCTGGCCGCTGCGCAGCGCCACGCTCAGATCTTGGCCGACCTTTTCCGCGTCCACGTCGAACGCCGCCACAAATTCCACATCGCGGATGTGATAACCGCCGAGAGTGACGTGCATGATACCCGGCACGAAGTCCTCTTCCTGCGCGTCGGCGTAGTAGTGAACGCCTTGAACCAGCGACGACGCGCAGTTGCCAACGCCTGCAATGGCGACACGAATCGGTTTTTTCATAGTGGAGTAGCTCCTGCTAGGCTTCAGAGAGTGTGTGTATGTTAAGCAATCATTATAACACCCGTCAAAGGCGCTCTGATACATCGATGTTCATGCAAATCGTATTAGAAAACGGATAGAAGCGACAGCGCCTGCGCGGCCCGGTTTGGGGCGTCCCTGCGTCACCGCCCCAGCAACCACCAGAGGAACGCCCCGCCAGACGCCGCGTACGCCGCCGTCGCCAGCTGCATGTCGCCGTTGGTGTAGAGCAGCGTCCCGACGATCAGCAGCGAGCCGAACAGGAACATGCGGTTGGTGGCCTTCATCTGCGATTCGACGCGCTCAAGCTGCTTGCGATTGTAGGGGCTGAGCTTCGTCTCGATCTGCACCTCACCGCTGAGGATCTGCTGGAGCATCTGCTCGGAGCGGTTGGGGCGCTGGAACGTCGCCAGCAGGCGGCGCGTCGCCAGCAAGAACCCCTGTACGTTGCCCGCCATCAACTGCTGAAGCGGATCAAGGAACGTGGCGAACGCCTCGCGCAGGGCTTGCGTCTCGTCCTCAGGCTTGATCAGGTGCTGCACGTTCTCTTGAATGCTCACCCATGGGTTGAACTCTGGGTCAAGCGCAGTAGACATGCCCGAGAGGATGCTCACTGTGCGCCCCAAGTAGATGAAGTCCTGTGGGATGCGGAAGGGCATCTCGTAGATCAGATCGCTGAACTCTTTGCCGATGTTGGCGATCACATCAAAGTCGATCTGGTTAATGTCGGACATGCTCAGGCCCCACACCTCATCAAAGACAGCTTCCGTCGCCTCTTCGATGCGGCGCACGTCGGCGTTGGGCAGCAGGAAGCCCAGCTCTTTGTAGCTGGCCACCAGCTTGCGCGCGTCGCGGGTGATGACCGCCGACAGCGTGTTGATGAGTGCGTTGACCAGTTCTTTCGTCAACGTGCCGGTCATGCCGAAGTCGATGAAGATCAAGTAGAACGGGCGACCGCCGCCCTGCGCCACGTACTGCTGTGGATTCTCCACTGGCAGCGGATAGACGAACAGGTTGCCGGGGTGTGGGTCGGCGTGGAAGAAGCGCTCGTCGAAGATCTGCTTCATGTAGGTGTCCATCAAGCGCTGTGCCACGTCCTTACGATTGATGCCCGCCGCCGCCAGCGCCTCGAAGTCGTCGATCTTGATCGAGGTCACATCCTCAATCGTGATGACTTGGTCGGTGCTGTGCTCGGTGTAGATCGACGGGACATACACCCCCGCGTTGTCGGCAAACATGCGGGCGAAGCGCTGGGCGTTCTCCACCTCTTTGCGGTACGAGACTTCTTCTAGCAGGACGCGCCCGAACTCCTCAATGAGTAGAACGGCATCCGCGCGGCGGCGGACGAAGGCGAAGCGCATGGCCACGCGCGCGACGACGAACAGCGCCGCCATGTCAGTGTAGACGATGGCGCGCACGTTCGGGCGCTGCACCTTAATCACCACGCGATCCCCGCCGCGCAGCTTGGCGCGGTGCACCTGCCCCAAGCTGGCTGCGGCAATCGGCTCTGGCGTGATCCACTCGAAGCGCGCGTCAAGGTCGCCCAGCTCGCGCTGCAGCACCGCGCGGATTTGTTCAAACGGCACAGTGGGCACTTTGTCTTGAAGGTCGGCCAGCTCGCTGATGACCTCGTCCGGCAGGATGTCAGCGCGCGTGCTGGCGAACTGGCCGGCCTTGATCATCACGCCGCCCATGTGGATGGCAAACTTGCGGAACTCGCGGGCGTACTTGCGCCAGCGGCGGGTGTTGGTGCGGCGCACATAGCCCGGGAAGTAGTTGGCGACGTAGACCTGCCACGCCACCAAGCGCCCGAACAGCCACAGCGCGAAGATCACCGTGTGTAGGAAGCGAAGCTGCAAGCGCAAGGCGCGCGGGCGCAGGCGGTTCACCTGCTGCTCGACCGTCTCGGTCGGGGTGTTGGCCGCGCTCACGCGGCGCTGCACATCGCTCAGCGAGGGAATCACTGGCGGCTTGACGGTCGCCGGCGGCGTTTCGGGCACGGCCGCCGCGCCATTGACAGGCGGGGCAGCGGGGGGCGCAACCGCTACATCGTCCAGCTGCACCGGCTGACGCACTCCGACGCGGCCCGTGGCGCTGCCGTTAGTGGCCTTTGGCGGTGGGGGTGGGGTCGGGGTTGTAGAAACGGATGTGGAGGCTGGACTCGACGTGTTTTGCATCTGCGATCTCCAGATTATGCAGCGCGGACGGCAGCACGATGTTGCGGCGGTACGGCCCCACGCGCAGCGTAATCTCATCCCGTGAACGGTAAAGGTCAATGTCGGCTTTGTCGGCAAAGCCCAACGGCACCTTCAAGATGTATTCGCCGTTGTCGCCGTAGCTCTCGATCTTGTGCGTCACCCCGTCGAACATGCGGCGCGCGGGGTTGGTGTCGCCATAGAGGGCTTTGCCCAGCCGGCGCAGATCCTCAAGGCCCCCCACTTCGTCGCTGAAGAGGGGCGCTTTGAGCATCGGCATCATGCCGAACGCCTCTTGCACGAAAGCGAGGTTTTCCTTCTGGCGCTCGCGGCGCGCGTCGAAGTAGGGGTCTGTCACCTCATCGGGCAGGATGCGGTTCACGAGGATGGCATCCGTCGCGTAGCCGTAGAGGTTGAGGTAGGTGTAGGTGCGCTGCGTCTCTTTGATGACCATGCGCTCAGGGTTGACGACGAGGCGCATCGACGACACTTCGGGGTCAGAGAGCAGGGCGCGCACTCGGTCGAGCATGTCGAACAAGTCACGCACTTGATCCCACGCATCGTCATCAGGGACGGCGTCGCCGCGCCGCATGAGCTTGCTGATCGGGCGGATGACCTTCGTCACCCCCTGCGTCAGCGTCAGCACGCGCTCAAACCACCAGCGCGTGACGTCTGGCAGGCTGAGCAGGCGCAGCGTCTCAGCGGTGGGCGCGGCGTCCACAATCAGCACGTCAAAGTCTTTGTTGTTGAAATACTGGTTGATCCACAGCAGATGAGCGCCTTCCTCGAAGCCGGGCAGGATCGTCACCTCTTCGGCCACGATGTCCTCAACGCCCTTACGGCTGAAGAGCGCGACCATGTAGCGCTGCACACGCCCCCAATATTTGTCCATCGAGTAGCGTGCATCGACTTCCTGCGCCCACAAGTTGGGGTAGACTTCTATCGGCTCGGGGCCGATCTGCTTGTCGAGCGAATCGCCCAAGCTGTGCGCTGTGTCGGTGCTCATCACCAACGTCTTGAGGCCTAGCTCAGCGCAGTGCAGGGCTGTCGCTGCGCTGATGCTGGTCTTGCCCACACCACCTTTACCCGTGTGAACGATAACACGCATGTTTGTCCTCGTTTTCACAATCTATGCCATTATACAGATGATTTGTGCTTATTTGTGGTAACACTTATCTACGTATTAGATGCGCAAAGGTCGCATGAGGCGCGCGGTCGGTCAGGGCACCCCTCTGGCTAAGCCGACGCTTACGGTTGATCGACAAACCACGCTTCCGAGGCGAGGGCGCGCATCTCGATCACCTGCCGATTGGGGAACAAGGCCAGCACTTCCGCGCGGCGCTGTGCGTCCCCCTCCGACAGGCGCGCCACCACGATCTCACTGTCCAGAAACGGCGACGTGAGCGCGGTGTACGTGCCGAACGCGCGCCACGTCACGCGGTAGTCGCCAGTCGATGGGCCCGTCACCAGCACGAGCGCGGGGCGGCCATCGCGGCGCGCGTTGAGTTGGGCGATGTGCGCGCGGCTGACGTTGTTGAACTGGTGCAGCACGCTCACCCGCGGGATGCTGTAGGCGTAGTGGGCATAGAGGACAAGCCCCAACAGCACGGCGTAAACGAGGGTGCGCCAGCGAGTTTGCCCCAGCGCGGCCAGCGGCAGCGCGCTTAGGACGCAGGCCGCGCCGACAGCCTCATACCAGTAGCGAGCGCTGTAGCGCTGCGCTCCAACCCAGTAAGTCATCTGGAAGATCACGATGCAGGCGGTGAAGCTCACCAGCAGCCACGTGAGCGCCACCGTCGGCGGCGCACTACGCGGGACGGCCAGCGCCGGGGCAAGCGCCAGCAGCAGCCCTAAGATGATCCAAGCCCAGCTCATGGCAGGGTCGCGCAGCGCCTCTAATGGGAAGGCCACGACCGGCAGCACAGCCCACGCGCCCATCGCCAGCGCCCACGCCACCGCGCCCCACATGCGCCGTGCTCGCCCGCCCGCCGCGCCGATCAGCACCCCGAACGGCAGCAGAACGAAGCTCAGCCCCAGCGGCGGCCAGTAGGTCGCCTTAGTCAGCAGGTGCTCGCGCAGCTCCGGCGGCAGATCGTCGCCCACGCGCCACCCACCCCACTGCCAGCCGAACAAGTCCGCCGCCGCCAGCGACATATCAAAGCGCACGTGGCGGATCGCCTTCTCCAGCGTGTGGCCGGTGCGCCCGCAGCACTCGCCGAAGCCGATGCGGTCGTAGCTCCACACGAGGGTGTAGAGGTTGGCGCGCGGGTCGCCGGTCGCGGCGGCGTTATAAGCCATGTTGACCGCTTGCAAGCTCAGCGCGACCAGCGCAAGGCCGACGTAGGGGCCGACGAACGCTGCCAAGAAGGGCCTCACCCCTAACTCCCCTCTCCAGTAGAGAGGGGGCTTTTTACAGCGCAGGCCGATCATGCGCCCCATGCGCCCGCTCAGCCATGCCATGAGCGGCAGCGCAACCGCCACGGCAGGCGCGGGGCGCGTCAGCAGCAGCACGCCCAGCAGTGCGCCCGCTGCCAATGCCCACCGCCAGCGCCGCCCCGTCTGTTCAGCGTTCCACACGCACCACAAGAAGCCGCACGCCAGCGCCAGCGCCGCGCTGTGCGCCATCAAACTGCCGTTGAGCAGCAGCGCCGCCGGCGAGAACACCAGCAGCAGCGCAGCGATCACGCCCAGGTGGGGGTTGAAAGCGCGCCCCAGCCGATACACCAGCGCCACCGCCGCCGCCGCAAACGCTGCGTTCACCCACGCGCCCCAGCCCAGCGCCAGCCCGCCTGCCAGCAGCAGCGACCACCCCGGTGGATACTTGCTGAAGCGGCGCATCTCGCCGCTGCCGGCGTGGTCGACGATGAAGGGCTGCGTGAAGGCTTGGCGCACCGGCGGTGACGGGATCACCCACTCGCCCGCTGCGAACACTCGTGCTTGAAACAAATAGGCCACCTCATCCTCCAGATGCGGCAGCCCTTCAAACACGCGGTCGCTCACCAATAAGCTGAGCCAGAAGGCCAGCGCGCACAGCAGCGCCGCGATTGCATGATGCCACTCAAAGGGGCGTGACATAGAAGCACTTTTCGAAAGCATGCGCCCCATTAAACCACAGCTCAACAGGGCATGGCAACGCCTTACCGCGGCCTCAAGTCCTTATAGGCTTTCACCGTCGCCTAATAGGCGGTTGAGCCAATCGCGCAGCTCGTAGATGCTGCGCCGCGCCTGCCGCGCGCGCACTGCCCCGCGGCTCAGCGGCATCAGCAGTTGGCCCGTCGCGTAGCCGTGCACCAAGTCAGCGATCTCGAACGAGGCGTTAGGATGGCCCAGCGCGCGCGCGTTGGCCGCCAAACGCTCCGTCTCTCGAAAATCGTCGCGGAACCAGTCGTAGGCCGTTTCCAGCAGGTCGTAGGGCGGCGGGGCGAACGCCCCCGCGCCGCTTTCTACGACGTGCGTTACGTTGCCCGTCTCTTGGCCTTCAATAGCGTCGATCAACAGGATCGGCAGCCCCGCCGCCAGCCCCTCGGTGACGATCAAGCCGCCCGCCTTCGCCACTAGCACATCCGCCGCGTGCAGGAACTGCGGCATCTCGCGGACGAAGGGGTAGAGGTGCGTCGGCTGATGCCACTCCATCTGTTGAAGCTGCGCGTAGAGCGCTTCATCGCCCCCCGCTGAGATCACCAGCTGCAGCGGCACGTGCAGATGGTTCAGCACGCGCACCGCCTCGATCACCGTGCGGACACGCTTGCTGCCGACGACGAAGGCCGTCTTCATGGCGGGCTGCCAGCCGTAGAGCGCGCGCAGCTCGGCCTTGCTGCGCGTCTCTTGGGCGATGGCCGGGTGAACGGCGATGCCCGTCAGGCGAATTTGCGCAGGGGGGACCTTCTCGCTCAGCGCCATGTCGTAAACGCGCTGGCTCGGCACACAAAGCATGCTTGACACGCGATGAAACCACAGCCGATGCACCGTTCCTAGATCGGTCACGACGCTCACGATGGGCAGACGGCGGCGCGTAAGCTGGCGAACAGCCGCCAGCGTGCTCAGGTAGTTGTCGCGGGTGACGACGATCACGGCGGGCTTCACCTTGCGGATGATATCCAGCATCGCCTCTAGCAGCATCGCCGTGTCGAAGTTTTCGATTACCGGCTTGGCCAGCGGCGTATCGATCGATTTGTAGCTCAGCGTGTACAGCTCAGGCAGTTTCTGCACCCACAGGTCGTAGATGTTGGGGTTCTCGCGGTAGAAGGACGGCACTTTGGGGTGTTTCATCGGGTTGACGACGACGGGATGATAGGCCTCGCCGTAGCGGATCAACAGCGCCTCACGAATAGCGATCGCCGCGCTGCGATGACCGAACCCAAGATCAGAGGTCAAGATTAGGATGTTGCGCTTTACGGTTTCCATATGGGCATCATTTCGTTGGCGGTCAGGTTGAGCGGGCTGAGCCGATGCTGCTGGCCAGTGTGGACGTCGATGCGCGCAATCGCCATCAACCGGGCGGGACTCAACTCCCTCACCAACAGCGCTTGCCCATCGGGTGACCAACGCGGCGCATACTGGAACTGTGTCGGCGGGGTCAGGCATGCCATCACGTCTGTTTCAACGTCCAACATCCAGATTTGGCTCATCCCACTCCCGAAAACCACATAACGCCCATCAGGCGACCACTGCGGCGGGTTGAAGTCCAGCCGAGCATCAAGGGCATACAGGCGCTCGCTGCCGTCTGCCAGTTTATACACGGCTAGCGCGAGGGTCAGCCCCTCGTCGACCAAGTAGGCAATTCGCCGGCCATCGGGCGACCACATCGGGTAATAAGCGCCATCGCGCGGGATGAGGACGCTCTGCTGGCTCACTAGATTGTAACGCACGACGCGGTTGATGCGATCTTCAGCTTGCATCTGATAGACGATCCACTGTCCATCCGGCGACCACGACGGCGCGCTCTGGTCGAGGCCGGGGCTGTTCAGCAGGAGGCGCGGCGTGCCCGCGGGCACGTCGACGAGCATCAGGCGGCGCTCGCCGCTCGCGGTCGTCCGCTCGAACACGACTTGCCGAGAATCTGGCGACCACGCCAGCAGCGTTCCGCTAGAGAGCACCCCCGCCAGCGGCTGCACGCTTAGATCATCCCAACGCAGCAGCATCCAGTAGGCGACGCTGCTGCCGCGCAGCCACGCCAGCCACGCGCCATCCGGCGACCAAATCGGCAGGCTGTGATAGTCTTCATCGCGCGTGAGGCGCACGTCCAGCCCGCGGGGCACGTCGCGTAGCACGAGGTGCGGGGCGGCAGCTGGCGTGTCACGACTCAACGCGATCAGGTCGCCCCCAAGCAGCGCCCCAACAAGTGACGCCAGCAGCAGCAGCCCCACATGCCCCAGCGTCAGGATCAGGATGCCCCGCCACACGCTCCGAAACAACAGTGTGCTTCTCCCTTACTTTGACACCATTATCAGAGTGAGGGCGGCTGGCGGCAAGCAGGGTGTTCCGCGCACCCCCACGCCGCCGTTTCTCCCCACTTAGCCCTTGCTCACATAATCCCCGATCTCCCCCCAAGACACAGGGGATTGCCCTGCGTAAAATGGGCGATCTGCGCTAGAATGTGCCACGTTTTGCCTGCGCTAGAATGTGCCACGTTTTGCGCGTCCAGCTGAACATTTTCCACCTTCTATCAATCACATAGTTAAGGCTGCGGGGGCGGTATGCTTCTCTATCTGGGTATGATCGGTTTAGGCATTGGGGGGTTGTGGTTTGGCGGTGACTTCCTAGTAAAGGCAGCCTCTCGGCTTGCGGTATCGTTCGGCGTGCCGGCTTTGCTGGTGGGCTTAACGGTGGTTGCGTGGGCCACCTCGGCGCCCGAACTCGTCGTGAGTGTCAGCGCGGCCATCCAAGGCTCGTCAGACATTGCCATCGGCAACGTGGTTGGCTCCAACATTGTGAACATCGGCTTGATCATCGGGCTGTCGGCGCTCATCTTCCCCATTCGCGTCAACTGGGATTTGATCGTGCGCGAGATGCCGATCATGATCGCCGTCTCGGCGGCGACGTTCGTGCTGGCGCTGGACGGGGTCATCAGCACTGTAGACGGCATTTTGCTCTTCGGCGGCTTTCTGACTTACAACCTGATGCAGTACGCCATCGTGCGCTACAAGCGCAGCCACAAATCCCCTGACCTAGCCGAAATTGAGGGATTAGGCGAGAAAGAAGGCCAGATCAAGCGCTCAGTGGAGATGCTGCGCCTCTTGGCGGGGCTGGCGGCGCTGGTCGTGGGTGCGCAGCTCACTGTGACCGGCGCAACTGGCGCCGCCCGTCAGATCGGCGTGAGTGAGCTGGTGATCGGCCTGACGCTGGTTGCGATTGGCACGTCCCTGCCAGAGTTTGCCGCGTCGTTCGTGGCCGCCGTCCGCAAACATAGCGACATCGCCGTAGGCAACGTGGTCGGCTCGAACATTTCCAACCTGCTGGCGATCCTCGGCCTGACCGCTATCGTCCGTCCGATCAACGTCGAACAGACGCTCATCAGCTTGCAGTTTCCGATCATGCTGGCGTTCGCCGTGGGGATGCTGCTCCTCAGTCTTAACCGCATCATCGGGCGGGTGAAAGGCGGGCTGATCCTCGCGGCCTATGTGGGCGTGATCGCCATCACCTTCATTCAGATGTGAGGCTACCACCCGATGCCCGGCGTGCCAGAAGGGTTCTGCGGCTGATCGTTGAAGCGGATCTCGAAGTGCAGGTGCGGGCCGGTGCTGTTGCCGGTGCTGCCGACCAAGCCGACGACCTGCCCCACGTTGATGAACTGACCGCAGCGCGCGTTGCGTTGAGACATGTGCGCGTAGAGCGTGCTGAACGGCCCATGCGCCAGCACGACTGTTTCCCCGTAGCCCCACGTGCTGAACCCGCTGAACAGCACCGGCCCGCTGTTGGCGGCGAAGATCGGCGTGCCGACCGCGGCAGAGAGGTCAATGCCGGTGTGGCCGACACTGAAGCCGCGCACCCACGTTCCGTTGGGCAGGGGGTTGTTCCACGCCGCCCCGCCGCCCGGCTCGACTTGGCCACAGCTCCCGGCGAGGCCTTTCGCAAACGACACCGTGCGGATGTTGCCCTGTGCGTCAGTCTCGACCTCGCTAGGCGGGTTCCATGCGATGAGCGGGCCTTCTCCCCCCGGAATGAACAAGTTTAGGCCGCCGGGCAGCACCGTATCCGGCGACATGTCAAAGAAGTTGGTGTAAGGCGAGTTGATCAACTGCTGGACGGGCACTTTGTACTGCTCGGCGAGGCGGGCGATAGTCTCTTGGCGTGTGCCCAACACCACATGGCACGCCCCGTCCACCGGCGGGATGCGCAGCACATCGCCCGGGCGCAGCACGAACACAATACGCCGATCGTTGCACCATGCCAGCGTCTCCGCGCGCAGGCCGTAACGCCGCGCGATCGTGTCGATCGTGTCCCCCGATACTGCCGTGTATTCGACGAACTCGCTGCGGGGCCGCTCTGGGATGAACGTGAACGGGTTGAACTTGAGCAGCTCGCCCGCGTCAGGCTCGGCAAGCTGCGCGACCGGCGTCTGCAAGAGTTGGGCGATGCGCTCGGCGTTGAGCGTGGGCGCTGGCCCCATCACCTGCGGCTCGGTGTTGGGTGGGAGCTGAGGCAGCGTGCTGGTGATCTGCGGCAGCGCCGCGTCTGTGGGCAGTTGGACGACGGAGTCAAGCGTCGGCTCAGTCGGCGGGGGTGGGGCCTCTGTGGGCAGCAGCAAGACAACCACCGCGAGGCCCGTCAGCGCCGCCGCGCCGATCAAGAGCAGCAGCCCCAACGCGCCGCCGCGCTTGGGCGTCGGCTCGGGTTGGATTGTCACGGTGGGCTGCGTATCGTCAAACGGCTGCATCATGCGTCTTTCCTTACATTGTCTGCTTTGCCATGCTACACCCACGCCTCAGCGGAATCAACCGGAGGCTTAGGGGCGGGCTGCGTGTCTGAGTTTCCCACAGCCAATGGGAGGATGAGGCCTGTGACTGTCTGTTCATCTTCAAAACGCTGTTGACTATCGTTAAAAAAACACTTTTAATGTATTATGTGGCCACGAATTGTTTCGTTTGTTTGATCAGCGTATTAGCAAAACTTGTATCCTAGAACAGGAAAGCTATGATGGAGAGTTTGAAGAAAAAATGGTGGATGGTGTTGATTGTGCTGCTGCTGCCGATGCTGACATCGGCGCAGACACTCTACGTTGACCCAACGGGTTCCTATCAGTTTCAACTGCCGACGGGCTGGTCGCTTATGGAGATGCCTGGCTACGTGTTCGTCAACGCGCCCAATGATGAGATCATCGTGCTGCTTAGCGTTGAGGACACAGCCGACCTCGAAGAAGCCCTCCAGCGGTTGTGGGAGAAGTTGGAAACGGAAAATGAGCCTGGCGAGCCGATCTCGATTCAAGACGTGCCCGAGAATCAACTGCAAGGCTTTTCTTCAGGCAAGTCATTCATCTATGCGGATGGCACAGGACCAGAAGGCGTGCTAATTGTCGCGGGCGTCTATGAGCTAGACGGGCGCACCTACCCCAGCATTGTTCTAACTACGCTTAGTGCGCTGCAGCGGCGCTTTTCGCAGTATTTGATCCTCTCGCAGTCTTATCGCGCCACCAGCACCGTCCGTGAGGCTGAGGGGGCGGAGCAGGCTCAGCCGTGGGATGAGACGATGGCCGCCAACCTGCGCGCGTTTGTCGGGCAGGCGCTGGCAGACCTCAACGTGCCCGGCGCAGCGGTGGCCGTCGTGCAGAACGGTCAGATCGTGTTCGCAGAGGGCTTCGGCTCGACCGGAGATGCCCCCGTCAACGCGGATACCGTGTTCTTGATTGCTTCGCTCAGCAAGAGCATGACCACGCTTGCGATGGCGCAGGCGGTGGACGATGGCCTGTTTGACTGGACGACACCCGTGATCGACGTGCTGCCCACATTTGCCGTGGCTGACCCTGACGTGACGCAGACGATCACGATGGAAAATCTGGTGTGCGCGTGCAGCGGCGTCCCGCGGCGCGACTTTGAGATCATCTTCAACACCCTCAGCGCCGCGCAGATGATCGACTCGCTGGCGACGTTTGAGTTCTTTACCGACTTCGGTGAGGCATTCCAGTACAGCAATCAGCTGGTGGCGGCGGCGGGCTATCTGACGGCGCTGGCGCGCAGCGGCACGCTGGAGACGCTCAACGAGGACTTTGCTAAGCTCATGGACGAGTATCTGTTTGTCCCGCTAACTATGATGCGCTCAACGCTGCGAGTTGACGACCTCGACGCGCTGGGCAACGTGGCACAGCCGCATGGCCAGTCGCTAGAGGGCTTACAGCGCTTCGACTTGAGCGGAGAAGCGTGGGTGGCCTCGATTGCGCCGTCGGGTGGAGTGTGGTCAACGGTTAACGACATGGCGCGTTACCTGTTGATGGTGATTAACAAGGGCGAGCTAGACGGCATCCGCCTCGTCAGCGAGCGCAACTACACGCACACATGGCAGCCTCAGATCCAGATCAACGCGACGCTGTCGTATGGCCTAGGCTGGATCCTCGGCGAATACGCGGGCAACCCACTCATCTTCCACGACGGCAACGCGCTGGGCTACACCAGCGTGATGGGCTTTCTGCCAGAGCAGGGCGTGGGCGTTGTTGTGCTGGCTAATGCCGCCTACAGTCCGCTGCCCAACTTGGTGCTGACGCGCGCGCTGGAGCTGGTCTACGACCAACCGGATGAGACGACTGCTGCGCTGGCCGAAGCTGCTGAACAGACTAGCAACTCGCTCGCGCCGAACGACGCGCGCTTCAAAGCGCAGTTAGACGTGAGCCTCTTCGAGCCGTTCGTGGGCGCGTGGCACAACGACCCGCTGGGCGATCTGACGCTGCGGGTGGACGGCGCTGATGTCATCGTTGACTTTGGCGAGTATGAATCGCGCGTATGGGAAGTCATCCAGGCGGCCACCTCTAGCACAGAGACGATCTACGTCACAGCGGACGCGCCGCTGGCTGGGCAGGTGATCTTGCGCTTCCGTGAGGGAGGTGAGGGAGAGGTGCCGCAGATCATCCTGGGCGCAGGGGCGGTGGAGTACTCGTTCGCCCGCCATTAGGTCGTAGCACTTCAAACAGGGCGAGGTAGCGTTCGGCGACGCTCGCCCAACTGTACTCCTGTTCGACTAGTTGACGCCCGGCCTGCCCCATGCGGTGGCGCAGGCCGTCGTCCTCCAGCGCGCGCAGCACCAGCGCAGGCAGGTCGTCCATGTCGCCAATCAGGGCGCTCTCTTCGTGCACGACGTGGATGCCGTCCACGCTGAGCTGCGTCCCCACCACTGGCAGTTGATGCGCTAATGCCTCTAACACTTTGTTCTTGAGGCCTGTGCCCACCGTCAGCGGCGCAACGAACACGGCCGCCTGTTCCATATACATCGTCATGTCGTCCACGTAGCCTGTAACGCGAATGTGCGAGCTGGCGTGCTGGCGCAGCTCCGGCGGGGGCGCGTTGCCTACCAACCAAAGCTGTGCTTCAGGGTAGCGTTTGTGCACGATGGGCAGCAGCTCTTCTATTAAGTATTCAGCCGCTTCGACGTTGGGCGCATACTCAAAGTTGCCTGCGAACAGCAGCACGTCGGGGCGGCGCGCGTCGGGGTCGAGCGTGGGCAGCCGCACCCCATTCGGGATGACCTCTACGGTGAGCGACGGCGCAAGCTGGCGCAGCATGGCCGCGTCTGGCTCGGTCAGCACCACCACCCGCGGATAAGGCGCAAACATGAACGACTCGTAGGCTGCGGCCATCCGCTGGCGCAGCCACGCGCTGGGCGTGAAGCCCTGCTTCAACACGGTGTTTAGAAAGCGCGCGTAGGATTCATAGGGCGTGATGACTGCTGGCCGCCCATCCAACGCCGCCGCCACCTCGTAGACCTGCACACTGCCAAACAGCCAGATCGCGTCGTAGGGCTGGCTGGCGAGGTGCAGCCGCACCTGCTCGAACAAGGCGGGCGACCACGCTTGCGCCGCCGACTGGGGGAAGCGGGCGTTTTTATTCAGCAGCCGCCGCACATACGACACCCCCGAGCGCCGCGGCTCGGGCAGCAACGTCACGCTGCGGTACTGGTCGCGGTACTGCGGCACAAGCGCCAAATCGCGTTGATAGGCCGTTTGGCGGCTCTGATTTGGTTCTGGCGGACAGAGGGCGATCAGGTCCGTCTCGACACCGCGCGCCTTAAACTCTAGAGCGAGGTTACCGATGATGAGCCGATCACCCAAGTGCAGCGGGTAGGGTGGGCAGCGTGAGATGAGCAGCAGCGAGCGGATGATAGGCACAACCTAATTGTTCTGTGGCTCTACCCTCTGATTGTACCACTGATCTAGGCGGGGATTTCAAGGCTAATCGAGCAAGTAGGCAGGGCAAACGCGTTCTAAAGGAATGAGGTAAACTCAGAAGCAAAAACGATGACTGAGAAAATTGCTCTGATGACCCATTTTGCCGATGTCAAAGATCCGCGCCGCGATCAAGGGAAGCGGCGTGTGCTGAGTGACAGTCTGACGCTGACCATTTGTGCGGCACTGTCATAAGACGATGCTGCCAGACCTGGACGATTTATCTGCCGGGTGTGCGGTTACGCGCAGGATGGCACCATGACCATCTGCTCAAAAT
>DAOUBS010000114.1:0-2592 GCA_034432435.1 Anaerolineae bacterium | reverse complement strand
CCGCGCGCGATGTCGTCGTGGTCGGGCCAGATGGGCGCTTTGCAGCTTTCGCCCTGACGTGGGTTGACGCGCCGCTGCGCCGCGGCGAGTTTGAGCCGGTCGGCACGCGCCCCTGCCATCAGCGGCGGGGGCTGGGGCGAGCGGTCATGTGGGAAGGGCTGCGGCGGTTGCAGGCGCTGGGCATGACCAGCGCGACGGTCTGCTGCCAGACGGCGCACAGCGGCACAATCGCGTTTTATGAGGCGTGCGGCTTTCACAAGGTTAACACTGTGTCGCGCTTCAGCCGCCGCATCCGCTAGCGCGCCAGCCACGCCGCCAGCTCGTCCAACGTCGGGGCGCGCGACGCGCCGCCGTGTCCACGCGTCGAGAGGCCGCCGCTGATCGCCCCCCAGCGCAGCGCCGCGTCAAATGGCAGGCCGCGCAGCCACGCTGCCAAGAAGCCCGCGTTGAACACATCGCCCGCGCCGGTCGTGTCGACTGGCTCAATCGTGATGGCCGGTTGATAGAAGTGCTGGCCGTTGTGCCAGCCGTGCGCGCCATCGGCGCCGTCTTTGATGATCACCGTTGGAACGAGCGCGCAGAAATGCTGAGCGGCGGCGTGCAGGTCATCCTCGCCGGTGAGCTGCTTGGCCTCGGCGCGGTTGGGCATGAACACGTCCAACTGCGACAGCACCGCGCGCACCAGCGGATCGTTGATCTCGATGACGCGGTGCTGGCAGTCCATGCTGATCGTCACGCCGCGCGCTTTGACCTCGGCCAGCAGCGCCGGCGTGTTGGGGTCTGTTTGAAAGCCGGTGAAGTGTAGATGTCGAAATGACACCTGATCGAGCACGCGGCGCACTAGCGCAATCGACGACGGCGCGGGGTCAACGTAGGTTAAGAAGGCGCGGTCATGCGGGTAAGACATCGCCACGGTGACGCGCTGGAAGGGGTGATCGAGGCGTTCTAGCAGCGACGTGTCCACGCCTTCCTGCTCAGCCTGTTGGAGGATGAACGCGCTGAAGAAGTCTGTGCCCACCTGCCCTACCCAGCCAACCTCCACGCCGAGCCGCCGCAGCGCGACGACGCTGTTCATCACCCCGCCGACGGTAGCCGTCAGCCCGCTGGTGAAGACTTCCGTCCCCAGCGCGGGGAACGCTGGCAGGCCGGTGAAGATCAGGTCGCAGTAGTAGCTGCCCGGAATCAGCACATCGTACTGCGGGGTCATGCCCACTCGCCCGCGAGATCCGCGTGTGCGCTCAGGAAGGCGTCCACCAGCTTCTCGGCCAGTGGGTAGGAACTGACTAACGGGTGCACCGCCAGCGCCTGCACCGCCAGATCGCGCCGCCGCTCAAGGATGGCGCGCGCTGCCAGCCGCTCATATTGCTTGACGGACTGCATCAGCAGCAGTTGATGCGTCGGGATCACGCCGACGCGTTCGGGGCGGATGCCCGTCGCGTCGATCCAACAGCCGACTTCTACGATGTCGTCGTCTGCCATGCCGTCAATCGCCCCGCGGTTCGGGACGTTCAGGCCGGTGTAGTGCAGGACGTTGTTCTGAATGGCCTCCACACAGCCCAACGCCACCGCAGCGTAGCCCTCTTCGTCTTCGCCCACGGGCGGCATCTTGACGCGGTCTGCGCCGGCGCGCGCGTGCGCCATGTAAGTGGCGCTGCGCTGCCCCATAATCTCGTGATAGGCGGCAAGGCTGGCAGCGGGGTCATCGCGGTGTTGGCGCAGCCGTTCGAGCAGGGTCGTCGTCAGGCGCAGCGTCTCCTCGCCGCGCGTCTCCTCTTTCTGGAGCAGGGCGGCCAGCGCTTCATCACGGTGGTAGTAGTAGTGTAGGTACTCGTTCAAGAATGTGCCCTGCCACTGTCGTAGCCCGGGATGAAATGTGCTTAGGTGGGTGGCGGTGATGAAGCGCTCATCGTGCAGCAGGCCGGGCAGTACCTCTTCGCCGCCGCTGCCGTCGGGGTCAGGATCTACGCGGACGCTGCGCGTCCACGAGAGGTGGTTCAAGCCGTAGACGGTGTGATGCAGCCGCTTGAGCGGGATGCCCATGAAGCGGCTGACGGCGTGTTGTGCCCCGTTGGCGCTGTCACAGATGCCCACGACGCGCTCCACGCCCGCGTAGTGCAGCGCCTGCGCCACCAGCCCGGCGGGGTTGGTGAAGTTGTAGAGCCACGCGCGCGGCGCGCCGATCTGCTCGATCAGGCGGGCGTACTCCAAAATGGCGGGGACGCTGCGCATGGCCATCGCAAAGCCGGCGGCGCCGGTCGTCTCTTGACCCAACACGCCGTGCTCAAAGCAGATGCGCTCGTCTACGGCGCGCCCTTTCTCCAGCCCGGGGCGGATCGAGGTGATGACGTGATGCGCGCCACGGATGGCTTCACGGGCGTCGGTGGTCAAGTGCAGGGTGAAGGGCGCGTCGACGGCCATCTGCTCACACAAGTGGCCGATGAGCGCGAGCCTGTCGGCGTCGGTGTCCATCAGCCACAGCTCAGTCAGGCGCAGTCGTGGAGCACGGCGCACCAGGGAAGGCATCAGGCGCGGCGTGCGCACGCCACAGCCGATAATTGTCAGTTTCATAAGCTAACGCATCCTTTAATGACG
>DAOUBS010000113.1:0-2755 GCA_034432435.1 Anaerolineae bacterium | reverse complement strand
GTAGTACTCACGAATGACGGTGTGCGTTTCCGTGTGTGTCTTGAAGAATCGTTCAGTGCCATCGGAAAGCGTTAGGAAGCCGTTGAACGAGTTCAACGAGGTTGGCTTGGGCGTCAACCGCACAGAGACCACGTCAAGATCAAGCTGGTGTTTGAGGAACGATAAGAGGAGGCGTTCGGCCTCGCTCTTATCGCTGAATTGCAGGTCACGAATTTGCTGAAGTGTGTCGTTCATTCAATTCCGAGGATGGCTTTGCGTTTGCGAATAGCCATCGCGTGTGCTGGAAAGTCCTCATAGTCTGCTAGGAGCGCCACTGCCTGCTGCAAGCTGTTATATCCCTCACGCGACAAATAGCCGACCCCTGTCCGCTTGAGGAAGTCCCAAACGCTGACCGAGGAGAACGTCCGCGCGAAGCCGCCCGTTGGTAGAATTGCGTTCAACCCAAGCGCGTAGTTAGCCGTGGGAATGGGGGTCATCTCGCCGAGCAGGATCTCACCCGCGTTGTGGATTTTGTTCAACACTACGAACGGCTCACGGACGAGAAGCTCTAAATGTTCCGGCGCATATTCGTTCACAAACTCAATCGAGTCGGCTAACGAGTCCGTCAGCATGATGCCACCGTAGTTTGACAGAACGTTCCGAACAAACTCTTGACGCCATGTCGGTAGCTCGTCGATAAGCGCTGGCAGATGATCGCGCACCGCCTCGGCCACCTCTTGGTTGTGTGTTACTAGTATGGCCGCGGAATCTGGGCCGTGCTCAGCTTCTACCAGCAGATCAAGCGCCGCGAGAAACGGGTTAGCCGTCTCGTCGGCTAGGATGATCGACTCACTGGGGCCAGCAGGCAGACCCACGTCAAACGTCCCATAGAGCAGTCTTTTCGCTGCGCTCACGTAGCTGCTGCCCGGCCCGATGACTTTGTCCACTTTCGGGATCGTCTCCGTGCCATAAGCCAGCGCAGCGATGGCCTGCATCCCTCCCACGACGTACACATCATGGACGCCCGCGACCTCCGCCGCGACAAGTGACGCATCGTCCGCTTTACCGTCTGGCCTCGGTGGGGTGACTACCACCACGCGCTTGACCCCCGCAACGACGGCTGGGGTAGCCAACATCAACATGACCGAAGGAAACGCCCCTTTGCCGCGTGGCACGTACAGCCCAACACTCGCAATTGGGGTGATCTTCTCCCCCGCCAGCACGCCCGGACTGACTTCCTTGAACCACATCTGTTCAGGCATCTGCTCTTGATGAAAGTGTAAGATATTCTTGTGTGCAAGCTCAATCGCAGCGATGACCTCCGGCGCGAGCGCTCTGCGGGCTGCCTCAAAATCCTGTGGGCTTGCCTTCAACATCGACGACTCAAACGCCTCACTGTCAAACTGCCGCGCATATTGCACAACAGCCGCGTCACCCTCGGCGCGCACGTGGTCGATGACCTGTTGTGCAAGCGGGAACAGGTCGCGGATGTCTTTTTCTGCTCGGCGCAAGAGTTTCTTCAAATCGTCCGTGTCAATGCTGCTTCGTTTCCAATACTGTACCATTACACCTTCACTCCTGAAGAAAACAAAAAGCGCAGGCTGGCCCCGCGCTTCTCAACCTCATGCTGAATCTACTGCGCGGTGCTGTGGCTCCACTCCGATGAGCGTCTCCGTGTGCCGTCCCAACGAATGTCGGGCACAATCACATGGCTGTATTCCATCAAATGGTCACGATGTGGGATCAAATCCTCGATCATGATGCGCATCTCTGACCGCACGTCTTGCGACGGCTCATAGCCGATCTTGAGCAGATTTTCGCGGTCTGGGTTGTAGTAGTGCTCTTCCAATTCGCCACGGGGGTTGTCGTAGTTCTTGATCTCCACGTTCAAGCCGAATTCCGAAGCAACCTCTTTCGTCATGTCTGCTAGTTCGACGATGCTGTACGCCTCAGCAAACTGGTTGAACACACGATATTCACCCCGCTCGGCAGGGTTTTCCACGCTGAGCGTCAAGCAGTGCAGCGCGTCGCGCAGCGGCAAGAAACCGCGCCGCATTGTCCCCGCGCCGAACAGCGTCAGCGGATGTTCAATCACGGCCTGTACGCAGAAGCGGTTGATCGCTGTGCCGAAGCATTGGTCGAAATCCAGCCGAGTACGCAGCGCCGGATCAGTCCCCATGTTCGGCCACCGCGTGCCGAACACAACGCCCTGCATGATGTCCGTGGCGCGCAGCTTCCAAATCTTGCAGGCAAAATGGGTGTTATGCGAGTCGTGGACTTTGCTCTGGTGATACCAACTGCCCGCCTGACGTGGGAAAGGCAGACGGTCTTTGCGACCACGATATTCAATCTCAAAGAACCCTTCTGGAATGTCTACGTTGGGCTGACCATACTCGCCCATCGTGCCCAGCTTTACCAAGTGTGCATCAGGCACAACCTCACGCATTGCCCACAGGAAATTCATGTTGGAGGTGATGTTGTTGACTTGTGTCCACACGCTGTGATTGCGATCCATCATCGAGTATGGCGCTGAGGGCATCTGCCCCAAATGGACGATGGCATCTGGCTTGAAGGTGTCGAAAAACTCAGTAACAAATTCGTAATCGCACAAATCGCCGACACGAAAATCAATCGTCTTGCCAAACTGCCGCTCAAACGCCGCGATGCGCTCCTCACGGCTGGCAATCGGAATCGCACTGTCACTTTGCATCTCGGCTACCCACTCGCGGCGCAGCATTAGATCCGCCCCTGCAACCTCATGGCCGCGCGCAGTCAT
>DAOUBS010000112.1:0-3864 GCA_034432435.1 Anaerolineae bacterium | reverse complement strand
CCAAACACAGAAGGTGCGTTGTAAGGATCATGGTACGTGAACGTCTGGCCAAAGTGGTTGGTGGCAATGTAATGATAACGGCTGCTGCTCGTTGGCAGCACAATTTCGAAGATGCCGGCGTCGTGGATTTTCTTCATGTCGATGGGCGCAGCGTCTTCAATGACAAGCTGCATTTGTACGGCGTCGGGGCGGAACGCTCGATAGACTGTGTGTTCTCCGTATGTGTGGCATCCGAGAATGTCAGCTGGTGCGCCGTGGTCAGCGTAGGCGAGCGCTGCGAGTGCATCAGGGTGGGGCTGCATGGTATGATCCGATCTTTATGCGTTATGAAATTTATTTTCACTGCTTAATTTTGCGTTATTGCCAACTTTTTTGCAACGCAGCATCGAATGGCGTACTAGTATGAGTTAACTGCGGCAGGGCGTATTTTGAAAATTACTCGCACTTCCACATCGCGTAGGTGAGGTGAATTCTGATAAAAATCTTCACGCCCGAAGTAACGTGAGCATAGGTGATGAATGTGCTCAACAGCTCCATCAGTTGTCTCTTCAACAACGTCACCGCGAATCTCCAAATAGCGATAGGGATTTTCAGGGTCAACAATGAGAAAGGCAACCTTTGGGTTGGCACGCATATTTTGCGCTTTGCGGCGTGAAGATTCAGTATTCACCCAGATCAGTTCTCCGTCGTAACTGAACCAAACGGGCGTTGCCTGCGGGTAGCCGTTAGGCATCTGTGTGACAAGGCTGGCGACAATGGGGCGGGTCACTAGATCTGTGTGTGTGTTGGGGATGGTTTTCATGTTAGTTCCTTGACGTCTTAGCCGATACGAGTGCCGTTGTCGGTGGGTAGCGACGGCGTGAGTAAGATCACACTGCGCTCAGCGTCCATCGCACCCAGCACCAATACTTCTGACTTTACCCCTGCGATGCGTCTTGGTGGGAAGTTGATCACTGCAACTACCTGCATGCCAACAAGCTGCTGCGGCGTATAGTTGACAGTGATCTGCGCAGAGCTGGTGCGAGTGCCGATGGTCGGCCCAAAGTCGATTTGCAGCGTGTACGCGGGTTTGTTTGCTTTGGCGTTTAACTCTGCGGAGAGGATCGTCCCGACGCGCATATCGACAGCGAGAAAATCGTCAAACGTAATTTGATTTGCTGATGGTTCATCTACCATACGTTTAACTTCCGGTGTAGTTGGGCGTTCGTTTAGATAAGTAAGCCTCAAGCGCTTCTGCGAAGTCCCGCGTAGCCAGCAGTTTGGATTGCTCTACCCGTTCCAGCGCTTGTGCTGCGTCTAGTAGCGATCTTTGACCCTGATCGATGATGCGCTTGGCGCTTTGCAGCGTTAGAGGCGGGAAGCTGAGCAGGCGTTCCACAAGGTCACTTACTACTGCGTCGAGCTGATCTGGTTCTGCTACACGATGGACCAGATTCCAGCGGTGAGCGGTAGCAACGTCAAACGGTTCCGCGAGCAGGATCATCTCTTTTGTGACCGCAGCACCGATGAGCCGTGTGATGCGGTGTGTGCCCATGATAACCGGAATCCCTAGACGGACTTCAGGCAGGTGAAAGCGCGTAGTCGTATCAGCGACGCGAAAATCACAGCAAGCCGCTAGGATGAGGCCGCCACCGATGACGTGCCCACGCAGACGGGCAACAATCGGCTGTGGGATGGCTTCAAAAGTATCGATGCAATTTTGTAAGTTAGCCAGTTGTTGCTGTAAATCGGCTTCAGTTTGTTCGCGCATGGCTGCAATGGCTGCGATGTCAACGCCAGCGCTGAAGTGAGCGCCTTCAGCTTGCAGCACAACAACGCGATGGTGACTGCTTGAGATGGTATGGGAAATGTCCCGCAGTTCAGTTAGCGTCTCAACTGTTAACACGTTGAGCGCTTCCGAGCGGTTCAAAGTGAGGTACAACGTGTGAGCTTGCTCAGTGATTAGCCAGTTGCGATACATAGGGGCGGCTCCCTCCTGCGTCAAACGAGTGTACCGCGCATGTTGGATTCAGAAAACAGACTGACGCTGACCTCTTTGCGGCGAAAGACAACTGCTTCCTGCTGAGAAACAGTAAGCGCCGAAAGCATTTTTGCTCGGCGCTTGCTGTAAGCTATTTTCACGGAAGCGACGGGATTCGAACCCGCGATCTCCACCTTGACAGGGTGGCATGTTAGGCCGCTACACCACGCCTCCACAACGTTCTGAATCATATCAGCTTCGAGTTTGCATCGTCAAGGTAGAATCTGCTGAGTCAGAGCAAAACAGGCCGCTTGATTTGAGCGACCTGTTGTCTCACTGTGGCACGAACGGCTTAGACTGCTTGGCGAGCAGGGATCAAGTCGAGGTTTTGGCCAACCACTTTGAAGGCTTGCAGCGCTTCGTCGAGCAGATCGCGCGTGTGAGTTGCGATGTAGCTTGTGCGCAGCAAGCTGGCATTGGGCGGTGTGGCTGGTGGCACAACAGGGTTGGTGTACACGCCTTGTTCGATAAGCGCGGCCCACGTGATCCCTGTAAGGTACTGTTCCCCGATGATGATAGGGATGATCGGCGTTGTGCTGGCCCCAGTGTTATAGCCCAACTCGCGCAGACCAGCGCGCATGTAGTCTGCGTTCTCCCACACACGCTGGACATGCTGCGGCTCGGTTTCGATGATGTCAAGCGCTGCCAGCACTGCGGCAGCGTTTGACGCCGGGAGAGCCGCCGAGAAGATGAGTGAGCGCGCATGGTGTTGGATGTAGTGGATTACATCCGCAGAACCGGCGATAAACCCCCCGATGGAAGCAAAGCTCTTGCTAAATGTGCCCATCATTAGATCGACTTTGTCAGAGAGTCCGAAGTGGGCCGCCGTGCCGCGCCCCTGTCCCATTGTGCCGACACCGTGTGCATCGTCCACCATGAGGCGCGCGCCGTGGCGCTGGCAGACTTCTAGGACTTCTGGAAGTGGGCAAATATCACCGCCCATGCTGTAGACGCCATCCACAACAACCAGCTTGCCGGCATCAGCGGGCAGGCTGCGCAGAACGCGATCAAGATCATTAACGTCGTTGTGCTTGAAGCGCTTCATCTCTCCGCGCGACATCATCACCCCATCAACGATGCAAGCATGGGCTTCTTTGTCGAGGATGGCATAGTCCCCTTTGCCGAGAATGGCCGTGATGGTTCCGACATTGGTCTGATAACCTGTCGAGAAAACCAGCGCCGCCTCCATGCCGACGAACTTAGCCAACCGGCGCTCAAGCTCAAGGTGCAGCTCCAGCGTGCCATTTAAGAAGCGCGACCCTGTAACACTTGTCCCATAGCGTTCGAGAGCTTCGGCGGCGGCGGCTTTTACACGCGGGTCTGTCGTCAGGCCGAGGTAATTGTTAGACCCTAACATAACAACGCGCTTGCCTTCAAAGGTTGCAGTGACCCCTTCCGAGTGGCTCAACGCGCGAAAATATGGATAGATACCCAGCGCCATTGCTTCCTTGGCCGCTGTAAACCCTTTAACCTTGTCAAATAAGTCTGCCACAGGCGTCCACTCCCATTACTGCTTGCCGCTTCGAATTTAGATTCAGATAAGTTTAGCACAAATTGTCAGTTGCTCAACTTAGCTTGCGAATAAGAACCCCACTTCGTGAAATTAGTTACTTGCAGTTTGTCGAGCGGATACGCTAGAATCACTGGTAACTTATGAAGGTTGTCAGTTGGGTAAAGGTTGGTGCATGTCTCCACTGAACGTTAAGCGCTTGGTTGTGATCGTCATCTCGCAGGTGATCGGATTCCTCATCACTGCTTTGATCATTTCTGTAGGATTTGACCTGCTTCCGCTGATCAGTTCTATTCAAACGCCGCAGGGCGTCTCCATTGCCGAGTACGGAACT
>DAOUBS010000111.1:0-17255 GCA_034432435.1 Anaerolineae bacterium | reverse complement strand
TCCACAAAAAGAGCATGTTGGTCGCAAACGCGAGGAAGGTCGTGTGCATGAATAAGCTACGCAGCCCATCGCCGAGCATGTGCAGCACGGGCTGCTCGCCCACCTCGCACGTGCGGAAGGCGTACTGCGGCAGCAGTTCCTCAATCGGCTGCCCCGCCTGAGAGGTAATCAGAATTTCCCACAAGAAGAAAGCAAACGTGACCAGGATCAAAGCGAACGATGTGTACGCACGGAACGACGTTTTGCCGACAACGCGATAGGGGATCATAACTAGCCCACTTCAACTGACGCTTCACAATTTACCATATCACAGTTTACGTCAGCAGTTCAATAAGCGTTGCAGAAAAAAAGGGCGACCCGTTGGATCGCCCCGATTGCAGAACTTAGTCCATTAACGCTGATCAACGGGAACCCACTTCAAGCCCATCGGGCCGACGTAGTTCGCATCCGGGCGGATCAAGCGGCCAGACATCTGATCGATCACGTTGGCCGTCCAACCGGCGATGCGCGACATAGCGAACAGCGGCGTGAACATGTCGATGTCCAGATTCAGTGTGTAGAGCACAATCGCGCTGTAGTAGTCCACATTCGGGTAGAGCTTGCGCTCGATGAAGTACTGGTCAGCCCGCGCGAGGTTGGCGAGGTCATCGGCGATCTGGAACCACTTCGTGTTGTTCGAGGCCTCCGCCAAGCGCTTGGCGTGGTCGCGCAGGATTTGCGCGCGCGGGTCAAGCGCCTTGTAGATGCGGTGGCCGATGCCCATGATACGACGCTCACCACTCTTGATATGCTTCTCAAACCACGGCTTGACGTTCTCCACCTCACCGATCTCAAGGAACTGCTCCATCGCCTCGGCGTTAGCGCCGCCGTGGCTGGGGCCTTTCAGCGCGCCAATTGCGCCCACGATAGCGCTGTGCATGTCTGCGCCAGTTGCCGTGATGACGCGCGCCGCGAAGGTGCTGGCGTTCATGCCATGCTCGGCCAACAGCACCATGTACACGTTGAAGGCCGCTGCCACCGTCGGGTCAGGATCCTTGCCGGTGAGCATGTAGACAAAGTTCTCAGACAGGTTCAAATCAGCGCGCGGGGCAATCGGCTCATTCCCCTTGCGGATGCGATCCCACGCGGCGCAGACCGTCGTGATCTGGCCCGTCAGGCGCACGGCTTTCTTGAGCGCCACCGCCTTGTCCATGCTCTCGCTGTCAGCGTCGTAGTGCGCAAGAGCGCTCACGATCGTCCGCAGGACGGCCATCGGGACGGCATCTTTGGGCAGCGCCTTCATCAGGTCGATCACCCCCTGCGGCAGCACAGCCTCCGCTGCAATCTCAGCGCGCAGGCTCTCCAGCTCGTCGGCTTTCGGCAGGCGATGATGCCACAGCAAGAACGCCACATCCTCAAACAGCGCATTGGCAGCCAAGTCTTCGATTTCATAGCCTTCATAAATCAGGCGGCCATTTTCGCCGTCTACGAGACTAGAGGTAATGTCCGCTACAACCACCCCTTGCAAACCACCCTTGCCCATCTTCGTTTTCTCCTGTGTGATTCAAGAAACTCTTGGTTTGTCCGCATGATGCGGCTGTACAGCTCTTCTCAAAAAGTTCTTCAGAGTATAACACTCGTCAGATAGTGGATCAATGTGGATCGCATAAGCAACAGGATAAACACATCAAAATCAAAAGTGTTTCACAACAGGTCATTAAACATCATAAGGAACATGCTTGCAATAAAAAAATGATTACTAGTTTTTTGTTCTCCATTAATAGTTTTCTAGATAAATTTGATGTGTTTGCCCTGTCCTGTTTGATTTACTATCTTGCCATCCTTCAAAACCTATGTTAATCTCTGGGTTATGGAAACCATAAGCTATCTTGTGTCAATGTGTTGTTGTACGGTCACACCCCCTGCCCGGTAGGTGCTTGGATCGTGCTGTTTTGTTGACAAGCGAGCGCACCCATCGGGTCAGCCGTAATCAGGCTGACTTTTTTGTTATACTTTGAGGGAAAAACATGGCAGTTTTCATGCCCGCTGGCTTACAACAAACCATCCTAACACAGATGGAAGCCACCTTCCCCAACGAAGGTGGCGGGTTCCTGATTGGTGAGCAGCGCGGGGCAGATGTCTACGTGTGCGAGGTGATCGCGGTTGACAACGTCTTCCCGACGGAAGAACAATATCACCGTTACGCGATGACGCCGCAAAATTGGTCAGAGATGGAAGACCGCGCCGACGCATTGGGGTTCAGCCTCATCGGCTACTACCATAGTCACCCCAACTCGCCGGCCATCCCGTCTGAGTTTGACCGTGTGCACGCCCTGCCCAACTTCACCTATCTTATCACATCGGTGATAGACGGACGTGCTGCCGAACAGCGAGTGTGGTTCTTGAAAGCGGATCGCAGCGCCTTCGATGAAGCCACCCTCCACATCGAGCCGTCCGGATAATCAACAACCTTTGACTGTACTGGCGAAAGCGTCCCCCCTCCTGACGCGCACCATAGTCGCCCAAGTAGCCGCAGACAGTCGCCAATTTGACAACCAGTGACAATCAAAGGATCGATCCATCATGACGCAAGAACACGGCTTCAGCACACGCGCCCTCCACGCAGGCTACACCCCAGATCCCACCACCGGATCGCGCGCTGTGCCCATCTATCAGACCACCAGCTATCAATTCCGCGACACGGATCACGCGGCGGCGCTGTTCGCCCTGCAAGAGCCGGGCAACATCTACACCCGCATCATGAACCCAACCAACGACGTCTTTGAAAAACGCCTTGCTGAATTGGAAGGCGGCATCGGCGCGCTCGTCACGAGCAGCGGCCAATCCGCCCAGACGCTGGCTTTGCTGACGATTGCCAACGCCGGCGACGAGATTATCTCCAGCAGCGCCCTCTACGGCGGCACTTACACCCTGTTGAAGTACAGCCTTGCCAACCTCGGCATCACGACTCACTTCGTCGAGAGCGACGACCCCGCCGACTACGAGCGGCTGATCAACGACAAGACCCGCGCCATCTACCTTGAGATCATTGGCAACCCCAAGCTTGAGATCCCTGATCTGGAAGGCATCGTCGCCGTGGCGCACAAGCACGGCGTGCCCGTCATCTTAGACAACACCTTCGGCACGCCTTACTTGATCCGCGCGTTCGACTACGGCGTAGACATCACCGTCTACAGCACGACGAAGTGGATCGGCGGCCACGGCCTGAGCATCGGTGGGGCCATCGTCGACAGCGGCAAGTTTGACTGGAAGGCCTCAGGGCGGCATCGCGGCCTCGTGGAGCCAGAGCCAGCCTATCACGGCGTTGTCATCGCCGACTTCGCCGGGCCAGCCGCCTTCATCGCCCGCGCGCGCGTCGTCGGCCTGCGCGATTTCGGCATGTCGCAGGCGCCGTTCAACAGCTTCCTGAACTTGATCGGCCTTGAGACGCTCGCCCTGCGCTTGCAGCGCCATGTCGATAACGCCCTCGCTGTCGCCCAATGGCTGGAGACAAACCCCCACGTCGCATGGGTCAACTACCCGGGGCTGCCCTCGCACAAGAGCTACGCGCGCGCTAAGAAATACCTGCCCAAAGGCGCAGGCGCGGTGATCGGGCTGGGGATCAAGGGCGGACGTGAAGCAGGCCGCGCCTTCATCGACAGCTTGAAGCTCTTCAGCCACCTCGCCAACGTCGGCGACAGCCGTTCACTGGCTATCCACCCCGCGACGACCACCCACAGCCAGCTCTCGCCAGAGCAGCAGCGCACCACTGGCGTAACGGATGACTACATTCGTTTGGCCATCGGCATTGAGGACGTTGACGACATCATCGCTGACCTTGCGCAGGCGCTAGAAGCTGCTGCGCAAAAAGTCGGCGCGCTCGCCTGATGCTTGCTTGCGGCCTGCCCAATGCGGGCAGGCTGCGGCTCAGCAACTCATGGGTGAAGACAGCCAATGAACACCATGACCGCCACACGTTCTTATGATCCGTCCTCTGTCGGGATCGTCACCCGCCAGTATCTGGACGTGGACACCCCGTTGAAGCTGCGATCTGGGGCCGTTCTGGAGCGTTACACGTTAGCCTATGAGACCTACGGCACGCTCAACCCGCAGCGCAGCAACGCCATCTTGATCTGCCATGCCCTCTCAGGCGATTCGCACGTGGCAGGCTACTACACCGACGACCCGAACGAAAAGCCCGGCTGGTGGGATGAAGCCGTCGGGCCGGGCAAGATGTTCGATACGAACCGCTTTTTTGTCATCTGCTCCAACGTGATCGGCGGCTGTCAAGGCAGCACTGGCCCGTCCTCGTTCGACCCCGACGGGCGGCGCTATGGGCTGCGCTTTCCGTTCGTCACGATTGCCGACATGGTGAAGGCGCAGACGGCGCTCATCGACGCGCTCGGCATCGAACGCCTTTACGCGGTCGCGGGCGGCAGCATGGGCGGGATGCAGGCGCTGCAATGGTCAGTCGATTACCCGCAGCGCGTCGCGCGGGTGCTGTTCATCGCCAGCACCCCCGTCTCTTCCGCACAGAACATCGCCTTCAACGAGATCGGGCGGCAGGCCATCTACGCGGATCCGTGCTGGAACCACGGCAGCTACTACGACCACGAGCCGCCTAACAACGGCCTTGCCGTCGCGCGGATGATCGGGCACATCACCTACATGAGCGAGCACAGCCTCGAAACGAAGTTCGGGCGGCGCTTGCAGCATCGCCCCCAACTTGCCTACACCTTTGACACTGAGTTCGCTGTGGAAAGCTACTTGCACTATCAAGGTGAAAAGTTTACCGAGCGCTTCGACGCCAACAGCTACCTCTACATCACCAAAGCGTTGGACTACTACAACGTCGCCGACGACTACGGCAGCATTGACGCGGCGCTCGCCCGAACCCAGGCCGAGTTTCTCGTCGTCAGCTTCAGCAGCGATTGGCTCTACACCGAGGCGCAAGCTCGCCTGTTGGTAGACGCATTAGAGCGTCTAGGGCGCAGCGTGGACTATCACCACGTCATCGCGTCGTTCGGTCATGACTCGTTCCTCGTCGAAGTCGAGACAATGCACAAGATCGTCAGCGGCTTTCTCGCCAAGCCCTCAAAAGGAGAGTAACACCTCATGGCAAGCGTCAAAATTCCAACCCCTCTGCGCGTTTACACGGGCAACCTAGCCGAGGTGCAGGTCAGCGGGGCTACCGTGGGCGAGGCGCTCGATGCCCTCGTAGCTGCCCACCCTGACCTCAAACCCCACCTGTTCTCAGATGGCAAGCTGCGTAACTTCGTCAACGTCTTTCTAGGCGATGAGGACGTCCGCTTCTTGCAAGGCGTCGACACGCCCATCAGCCCTGACGCCAAGCTGCGCATCATCCCCAGCATCGCCGGTGGGGATGACACCCAACTCGTCGACCGTCACCGCATTCGCTTTGCCAACGGCTTGACGATTGCCCTGCTGGTGCTGGCGTTCGTCTTGAACGCGCCGCTGTTGGTGCTGCTCGTCGCGCTAGCGCAGTTCTTAGGGGGCATCGCCAGCCCATTCGCCCCGTATGACTGGGCCTATCGTGCCCTTACTCAGCGCGGCCTGCTCAGAACTTACCTCGTCAGCGATGATCCACAGCCCCACCGCTTCGCCTCGCTGGTGGGCGCAGGAGTCAACGCGCTGGGGTGGCTGCTGCTGACGCTCGGCAGTGGGCTGGGCTGGCTGGCGGTGTGGATCGTCATCGTGTTAGCCAACCTCAACTTCTGGTTGAGCTTCTGCATGGGCTGCTGGCTGTACTATCGCTTGGGGCGGTTAGGGGTACGCGGTTTCAACGCGCGTTAAACGAGGAGGGTCGCATGCTTGAACGTTTGATCTTGGCGCTCGCGCTGCTAGCGATTGGCTACCTGCTGGTTCGACGCTTCCAGATCAACCAGCTCAAGCGCGCTTCAGTCGCCGACCCGCTCTTAGCCAACCTCGCGCCAGACCGCCCAACGATCGTGTACTTCACCACGCCCGGCTGCATGACGTGCAAGACCGCTCAACAGCCCGCGCTTCAGCGGTTGCAGCAAGCGCTCGCAGGCCGCTTGCACGTCGTCCAAGTAGACGCCAGCCAACACCCTGACACAGCCCACCGCTGGGGGGTGCAAACTGCCCCGACGACGTTCGTCTTAGATCGCAGCGGCAAGCCGATTGCTGTCAACAACGGCTTTGCCGATGAAGCTCTGCTGCGCAAACAGTTAAACATCCCATAGGAGGCACACCCCATGCAGCCGCTCGTTCACCAATTGGGCGAACTCTCACACGACGAGATCAACCGCTACAGCCGCCACCTCATCATGCCAGAGGTCGGCATCGAAGGCCAACGCCGTCTCAAAGCGGCCAGCGTCCTGTTGATCGGCACGGGCGGCCTCGGCAGCCCGACCGCGCTCTACTTGGCCGCCGCCGGCATCGGCAAGATCGGCCTCGTCGATTACGACGTGGTCGATCACACCAACCTTCAGCGCCAGATCATCCACGGCATGAGCACCGTCGGCCTCAGCAAGCTCGACAGCGCCGAGAAACGCCTGCGTGACCTCAACCCCAACATCGAAATCGGCAAGTATAATGTGCCCCTCACCAGCGACAACGCCCTTGAGTTGTTCGCACCTTACGACGTCATCATCGACGGCACAGACAACTTCCCCACGCGCTACCTCGTCAACGATGCCTGTGTCAAGCTCGGCAAGCCCAACGTCTACGGGAGCATCTTTCGCTTTGAGGGGCAACTCAGCGTCTTCTGGGCACAGCACGGCCCTTGCTACCGCTGCCTGTTCCCTGAGCCGCCCCCGCCCGGCCTTGTCCCAAGCTGCGCCGAGGGCGGCGTGCTGGGCATCCTGCCCGGCACAGTCGGCACGCTGCAAGCCACTGAAGCGATCAAACTCATCCTCGGCATTGGTGAACCGATGATCGGGCGGATGCTGCTCTATGACGCGCTGGAAATGAGCTTCAACACGATCAAGGTGCGCAAATCGCCGGACTGCCCCGTGTGCAGCAAACACCCCGACGAAGTCGAACTCATTGACTATGAGCAGTTCTGTGGGATGCCTGCCCACGACCGCAGCACCTACAGCAGCCTAACTAGCGACCAGCCCAACGGCCTGCACGAGATCGACGTGCACGAACTGAAGCGCCAGATCGAAAGCGGCGCGGACGTCGTCGTGCTCGACGTGCGCGACCCGCACGAGTGGGAAATTGCCGCCATTGACGGCACGCTGCGCATTCCAAAAGGGGAAATCCAAGCGGCGAAGAACGCTGTACTAGCAGGCCGCAAACTGCGCGAGGAAACAGTGCTAGCGCAAATCCCGATGGACAAGACCCTGCTCGTTCACTGCCGCAGCGGCAAGCGCAGCGCCGACAGCATCCTGTTCCTCGCCGAGGTTGGCTACGACCTAGACAAGATGTTCAACGTGGCGGGGGGCATCCTCGCGTGGGCAGACGAAATCGACCCTACCCTACCGAAGTACTAGCCGCTTTACACGCACGGGGCGATCTGATGGATCGCCCCGCACGTCAGCGTTTTAGTGTCACGTCAGCGTTTTAGTGTGTCACCTCTAACCGCGCCACTACCACGTTGTTCGACTCTTCAAGACTGAAGCCCATGTTGCGCACGATGTTGAGCATGTTCGTGTTCTGCGGCGCAATCAGCCCATGCAGCTCTTCTATGCCCTCAATGCGCGCAATCTCAAGCAAGCTGCGCATCAACTCGCGCCCAAGCCCCTGCCCTTGATAGCGATCGCTCACGATCAAGCCGAACTCGGCGCTGTTGCCTACGACTGACTTCGCCATGCGTGCTACCGCTGCGATAATCTTCTCGCCAGTGCGAGGATGCGTGCGCTCGGCCACCAGCGCGATCTCACGCGCGTAGTCGTTGAACACAATGCGCGTCAGCCGTTCGTGATCAGTGCGCTGCTGGAGCGTCAGCGGCGCGAAGTAGCGAAGCTGTACCGTGCGCTCGCTGAGCGTCTCGTGGAAGGCCACCATATACGGCTCATCCTCCGGCCGAATTGGACGAATGACAAACTCCACACCTTCATCGCTGGTAAACGTATGGATGTACTGCGTCGGATAGGGACGAATCGCCGGTTGTGGCAGGTCGTGCTCAGCCGTTGTCGGCGGGTGCAGCACGACTCGCCCATCCAGCGCGATGATCTTATCAGCTGATACCACCAACGGGTTGATGTCACACTCAGCGATCCACGGCTGTTCGACGATCATCTGGCTGAAGCGCACCATCAGCTTCTCCAGCGCCTCAAAGTCAACCGGCTTACGCCCACGAATGCCATGCAGCGCTTCGTAGATTTTCGTGCCTTCCATCATGCGACGCGCTAAAGTTGTCGTCAGTGGTGGCAGCCCAAGCGCGCGATCCTTAAACACTTCGACTAGCGTCCCACCCGTGCCGAACAGCAGCACCGGCCCGAACTGTGGGTCAATCGAGCTGCCGATGATAAGTTCATAGCCGTCCTTGTTCGTCACCATCGGCTGGACAGACACACCCTGAAAGTGCTCCGCGCCGCGCCGCTCGGTCACGTTTCGCTTGATGAGGTCATACGCCGCCCGCACTTCATCCGCATTGCGGAGGTTCAACTGCACGCCGCCTACGTCCATCTTGTGGGTGATCGTCTCGCTGTTGAGCTTCAACACGACCGGGTAGCCCATCGCCTCAGCAAACGCTACCGCCTGCTCCGGGTCAGCAGCGATCTCCATCGGCGTGATAGGGATGTTGTACGCGCCGATGACGGCCTTGCTCTCGGCTTCGGTGAGGATTGTGCGCCCCTCGGCGCGTACCTTGTCGATGATCGCCTTCACCTTGTCACGGTCGGGCTGGCGCTCGTCGTCGGCAAAGACCGGCGTCTCGTACAGCGACCGCAAGTTGTAGGTGTAGCGCCACATGTGGTTGAACATGCGCATCGCGGTATCAGGATAGGCAAAGGTGGGGATGTTCGCTCGATTCAACACCTGAACGCCTGCCGCCACCATCGCGCCGCCCATCCAGCTTGCTAGCACGGGCTTGCCCTCGATCTGCGCGTAGGGGCGCAGCGCCTCAGCGGTGCGCGTCGGGTCGGTCATGTCCTGCGGCGTTAAGATCACCATCAGGCCGTCGCTGTTGGGGTCGCGCGCGGCGATCTCGAGTGCCTTGGCGTAGCGCTCTGGGTCGGCATCACCGAGGATGTCGATAGGGTTGTTGTGGCTCCACGCGGCGGGCAGGAAGCTGTTCAGTTCGTTCATCGTCTCGTCGCTCAGCGCCGTAAGCTTGCCCCCGCCCAAGATGAGCGCGTCGGTCGCCAGCACGCCTGGGCCGCCTGCGTTGGTGACGATGGTCAAGCGGTTGCCTTTGGGGCGCGGCTGCTTGGCCAGCACCTCCGCCATGTAGAACACATCCGAGATATGATCCACCCGCAGCACACCAGAGCGGCGGAAAGCCGCATCTAACACTTCATCGCTGCCCGCCAGTGACCCCGTGTGAGAGGCCGCGGCAGCGGCGGCTTGCGCCGTGCGCCCCGCTTTGATGACGATGATCGGCTTCTTGAGCGCTACCTCGCGCGCGGCGCTCAAGAAGGCGCGCGCGTTGCCGATACTCTCCATGTAGATCACGATGCTCTGCGTCTGTGGGTCGTTGCCGAGGTAGTAGATCAAATCGCCCCAATGCACATCCAACATCGACCCAATGGAGATGAACGCGCTGAAGCCCACATTTTCCTCAAATGACCAGTCCAGCACGGCTGTGCAGATGGCCCCCGATTGGCTGATGAAGGCCACGTTGCCGGGCCGCGCCATACCGCCGGCAAAGGTCGCGTTCATCCCATAGAACGGCAGCATCACGCCCAAGCAGTTCGGGCCGATGATGCGCATCTTGCCTTTGGCTTTTTCGAGGATCTTCTCCTCTAGTTCTACGCCAGCGGGGCCAATCTCCTTGAAGCCCGCCGAGATGATGATCGCCCCTTCAATGCCCTTTGCAACGCACTCGTCGATCACGCTCGGCACGGTCACAGCAGGCGTCACAATGACCGCCAGATCAATGTCAACCGGGATCGCTTCAACTGATGGGTACGTTTGAATGCCCAACACGTTGGGGCGCTTGGGATTCACGGGGAAGATCGTCCCGCCGAACGGGTTGGTAATCAGGTTCTTGATGATGGTACGTCCGACGCTGCCGGGCTTCTCAGTCGCGCCGATCACGGCGACGTTGTTCGGTTTGAAGATCTTATCCAGCGATGGGTATCGAGTTTTTAGGAGCCTCTCACGCTGCACTTCCATAGATGCCTCATGCCTTTCTGTAGCTGTCTTGACTAAGATAGTGTCATTATAACGACGGCAGATTAAGAAATGTAAGTCAGACACGTTACAGCCCAGCAAGTTTGCGCTATAATCGTATCCAATCAAATTATCGTTAAATTAGACCCTTAGGATAGCGTATGGAACGCACGATTTTTACAGACGAACATCACATGTTTCGGCGGGCCTTCCGTCAATTTGTAGAACGCGAGATCGTCCCTTACCACCACCAATGGGAAGAAGCAGGCATCGTCCCACGCGATGTGTGGCTGAAAGCAGGCGAGAACGGCTTCCTCGGCATGGAAGTGCCTGAGGAGTACGGCGGCGGCGGCATCAAAGACTTCCGCTACAACACGATTATCACCGAGGAGCTGGTACGCGTGGGAGCGAGCGGGCCGGGCTTCGCGCTCCACAACGACATCGTGATCCCCTACATCCTGCACTACGGAACCGAGGAACAAAAACGGCGCTGGCTGCCGAAGATGGTCACTGGCGAGATCATCACAGCCATCGCCATGACCGAGCCGAACACCGGCAGTGACCTCGCCGGCGTGCGCACCACCGCCATCCGCGAGAACGGCCATTACCGCGTCAACGGCGCGAAGACGTTCATCACCAACGGCATCAACAACGACTTTGTGATCGCCGTCGTCAAGACCAACCCCGAACAGAAGCACAGCGGCATCAGCCTCTTGTGCATCGAGCGCCATCACGACGGCTACAAGCGCGGGCGCAACCTCGAAAAGATCGGCCTCAAAGCGCAAGACACCGCCGAGCTGTTCTTTGAGGACGTATGCGTGCCTGTTGAGAACCTACTGGGCGAGGAAGGCAAGGGCTTCATCTACCTGATGGAGCAACTCCCGCAGGAGCGCTTGGGGATTGCCGTGGCCGCCGTCGCCGGCGCCGCTGCCGCGCTTGAGATGACCGTCAAATACTGCCAAGAACGCACTGCCTTCGGCAAGCCCATCGGCACGTTCCAGAACAGCCGCTTCAAACTGGCCGAGATGAAAACGGAAGTAACCATCGGCCAAGTGTTCATCGACCGCTGCATCACGGAACTCAACGCGGGCACGCTGACGACCGAACAGGCCAGCATGGCCAAGTGGTGGGCCACCGACATGCAAGAGCGAATCGTCGATCAATGCTTGCAGCTTCACGGTGGCTACGGCTACATGCTGGAATACCCCATCAGCAAGTTCTACCTCGATGCGCGCGTCATGTCGATCTACGGCGGAACGAACGAGATCATGAAAGAGATCATCGGGCGCAGCATGGGGTTCTAATCAGCTCAAGCGCGTGCTGTCTGTGGTTATAGGCATAATGGCGTATGAGACCAGACGCGCCCTGCCCAGCTAAGCACGGTAACGCTCTGGCATCGGCTCGTGCGTCTCACGGACGACGCGGAAGCCGCGTTTGAGGTAGTTATCAAGGGCTTGGGGCGCGTCTAGGTTGCACGTGTGGACGATGACGCGCTCCGCGCCCATCTCCCACGCGCGGGCAATCGCATAGCTCAGCAGGTGCTTACCCAAGCCCCGCCCATGAAACGACGGGATCAGCCCGAAGTATTCGATGCTGACCGCTGCGCCGATTGGCAGCAGTTCTACGTAACCCGCAGGTTCTCCGCTCATCACGAGGCGATGCAGTTCCGCGGCAGCCAACGCCGCCATAAGCGCCTCATCGGGCATGAGCAGTCGATCTCGCCATGCGTACTGACTGCCTACAGCAGTGTACATCGCGCGGTACGCCTCCGCCGAGTCAGGCTGCCAGCGTTCGATCACGCCATCCGTCAGCCACATGAACGCCGGGCGAAATTCCGCGCGATGTGTCATCTCCAAGTACCACGTAGTGAGTGTCTCAGGGGTGTCCATTGTCATTTACTTACTTTTCATCTTTGACTATTATGGAGTGTATATGAAAAACTTGTCAGGCTGTATTCGAAAGAAAGACGAACTCAAGCCGATTTTACTTGTGAGAACTGCCTGATCAGATTAAAAGGTGACGTCAAGATGAGCATCGATTTTTTGTTGAACGAAGACCAAATACAAGCGCGCCGCATGGTGCGCGAGTTCGCTGCGAAGGAGGTGATGCCGGTCATCGCCGAGTGGGATCGCAAGCAGGAGATGAACCCGGCGTTTTTACCGCGCATGGCCGAGCTGGGCATCTTGGGCATCAGTATCCCCGTACGCTACGGCGGCCAAGGGTTCGACTACATCACGCTGGGGCTGGTGTGTGAAGAACTCGAACGCGCGGATACACACCTGCGCGTCGTGATGAGCGTACACCACGGCCTCAACAGCCAAGCCCTGCTGCAATGGGGCACAGAGGAGCAGAAACAGCGCTTCCTCATCCCACAGGCGCGCGGCGAGAAGTACGCCGCTTTCTGCTTGACCGAGCCAGGCGCGGGCAGCGACGTAGCTGCCATGACCAGCACCGCCCGCCGCGTCGGCGATCGCTATATCCTCAACGGCGAAAAGATGTGGATCAGCCTCGCCACCAAAGCGCATCACTTCCTCGTCGTCGCCAAGACTGACCCCGACGCAGGCCACAAAGGCATGAGCGCGTTCATCGTCACCCGCGACATGCCGGGCGTCAGCACCGGCGATATCCACGGCAAGTTGGGGGTGCGCGCTGGCTCGACCGGTTGGGTCAAGATGGAAGATGTCGAAGTGCCGCTTGAGAACCGCCTCGGCGAAGAGGGTGAGGGCTTCAAGATCGCCATGTCCTGCCTTGACAACGGGCGCTACACCGTCGCGGCGGGCGCAACTGGCCTCATCCGCGCCTGCCTTGAGGAGAGCGTCAAATACGCCCACGAGCGCGCCACCTTCGGCAAGCCGATCGGTGAGCATCAGCTCGTCAAGCAGAAGATCGCCTACATGCGTCAGTGGTACGACGCCGCCAGCCTGATGCTCTACAAGGTCGGCACGATGAAGAACCTCGGCCTGCGCAACACGCGCGAAACAGGACAGTTCAAGTGGTACGCCACCGATCACAGCGTCCAAGCCGCGCTAGAAGCCGTTCAGATCCACGGCGCGTATGGCTTCAGCGATGAATACCCCGTCGAGCGCTACCTGCGCAACAGCAAAGGCGCAGTCATCTACGAAGGCACGAGCGAAATTCACCAACTGATGCAGGCTGACTACGAGTTGGGCTACCGGACGGACAAGCCGCTGCGCTGCGAGATGCCTGCCTACGACGTCGCGTTCTTCCAAGGTGAGCCACAGGCTGTCGCTGGGGATTAATCCGCCCCCAAAACCATGATCATTGGGGCGGGCTGTCGCTCGCCCCGACTGGCTTTCCCCCTTCGCGGTCAGCGCTCCCTACAGCCAACGCTCTGCGCAACATGTACCGCGACCAGTTGAACTCACAGACGCTAGCTCACTGGCCGTACTTGGCCACGCTGTAAGCGTACAGCGCCCCCACCAACAGCACCAGCGCCCCACAGCACGCCAGCAGTGGGTTGGCCTGTGCAAAACCTGTCACGCTGTCGATTGCGCCCTCCACGCCTGCGCGCGGGGTCGCTGTAGGCAGCGCGACCGCAGTAAGCGTCGCTTGTACGCGCTCTTCAACGGCTGCCGTGGGCTTCCCCTGCACAATCTCTGTCAGCCGCGCTTCCACGGTCGCTTGGATGATCGCCTCTGGTTCTGGCGTAGACGTGATACGCTGAATCAATAGGCTGACGGCCAGCAAAATCAGCGGGAGCGCCAAGATGAGCAAACCGATAAAAAAGGTGCGGGTACGACGAGGCATGGCTAGCACGTCTTTCTTGAGCCTGATAATCTATACGCATCATATCATCCATTATGATTCGACGAGGCCACAATTTGAACCTTGTCTTTCTCGGCGACAGCCTGACCAACGGCAGTTATGGCGGGGATTGGGTCGCGCTAGTGCGCGCGGCGCTGCCGCAGCACACGGTCATCAATGCGGGCATAGGCGGAGACACAGTCGTGAACCTGCTCGCGCGCTTAGAAGCAGTGCTCGAACAGCACGCGCCAGATGCCGTGTTCGTCATGGTGGGGGGCAACGACGCCGTCAGCTACACCATGCCTGACACGCGCGGCTACTACCGCTCGGCCAAGAAGATCCCCGCTGGCGTCGTCACGCCTGACCTGTTCCGCACGACCTACCGCGAGCTGCTGACGACCCTGCTGCTGCGGCACGTTCAGCCGCTCGTCGGTCTCGCCCCCACCGAGTACAATCAGACCTTGATCGAAGCCAAACGCCAGTACAATCAGATAGCGCGCGAGGAAGCCGCAGCTCTCAACGTCCCAGTCTGCGACCTTGAGACGGATTTCACCCCCGCTCAGCCGGTTGAGCGCGGTCCAGTCACGCTGGCGTTCATTCAAGAGATCGGCCAGCGGCAAGCCAGCGGCTGGCGTGACTTCGCGGCGGCGCGCGCCGCGTGGGGCTACACCTACACCTTTGACGGCATGCACCTCATGCCAGAGGCTGCGCCGCTGTTCGCTCAGCGCGTGACGGCCTTTTTGAAAGATCACCTTGTGTTGTGAGCGATGGAGGCTGACTCGTGTTGAAATGGCGGCGCGTGTGGAACACTTTTCGCCCAACGGATAGGCTGCTCGCAGAGCTGCGCAGCGCAGACAACGACCTTGCCCTGCTGCTGCTCGAGGAGATCAAAGAACGCTGCTTGCTGCAGACAGGCGCGCTAGAAGGCGTTGACTTGCACGGCGTGCAGCTCGCCAGAGGCACCTTCGCCACCGGGCGCTTGTGCGGCGCCAACTTCAGCCATGCCAACCTCACCTACAGCTACTTCTACGACGCTGACCTCCGACAAGCGCAGATCACCCAAGCCGACTTCAGCCACGCCAATCTACGGCAGATTCGGCTGGACGGCGCGTCGGCGGTGGGCGCGCGCTTCGTCATGGCAAACCTCGCGCGCGCATCACTGGTGGGCTGTGATCTGCGCGAGGCCAAACTGGACTCGGCGAACTTCTGGACAGCCGACTTGCGCGGCGCTGACCTGCGCGGTGCGTCCACACACGGGGCTAACTTCTACGACACGCTGTGCGACGAGACGACGCGCCTGCCAGACGGTACCTCCTGGTCACCACAAGTCGATTGGCGTGTCCTCAACCGCCAGAATTAAACGTCTGTTTGATTGTCTTGCTATCAGGTACAATTTGAGGGGCAGTTGTATACTGCGTTGATAACACTTAGATCAATTTCAGGAGGAGTTGGCTTTGAACATCGTCACATTTACAAGGAGCACGCCAGACACCGCCGCCAAAGTAGAGGTGAACAGTAGCGGTGCAGTTACATGGGGCGGCGCAGCAACGGTCGTCAACCCGTGGGACGAGTACAGCTTAGAAGAGGCTATCGTCCAAGCGAAGAACGTCGGCGGCAAGGCGACTGTCATCGCCATCGGGCCAGAGATGCACAACGAAGCGCTTAAGCACAGCATCGCCATGGGCCTTGACGCCGCCATCCGCATTGAAGGCGTTGACCCCATCGACAGCCTGCAATGGGCGGCAGCTGCTGCGGCAGCGGTCAACAAGATTGGGGACGTCAAGCTCGTGATCTTCGGCAAGGAGAGCGTCGATGTAGGCACAGATCAGCACATCTACCAGACGGCGCGCAAGCTCGGCTGGACGATGCTCAGCTACGTGTCCAAAATCCTTGAGCTGGACGCTGCCGCTGGGACAATCAAAGTTGAAAAGATGCTGGAGGGCGGCAAGCAGATCATCTCGGCCAAGCTGCCTGTCGTCATCAGCGTGATGAAAGGCATCAACGAGCCGCGCTACCCCTCTTTCATCGGCATTCGTAAGGCTAGCAAAGCGGAAATCCCCGTCTGGACTGCGGCAGAGTTGGGCGCAGCCGTCAGCAGCGGTGTGCAGCTCATCGGCTACGAAAACCTGCCCGTGCGCGAGGTGACGACTGAGATCATCGACGGGGCCACCCCACAAGAAAAAGCTGAAAAATTGGTCGAGAAGTTGTTGGAGGCAAAAGTCTTATGAGTCGTGTGGCTGCGTTTATCGAAGTTTTTGATGGGGTCGTCAACAACAGCAGTTGGGAAGCGCTGGGAGAAGGCGCGACCATCGCTCAGGCATGGGGCGTGCCGCTCACGGCGCTCGTGCTGGGCAAGAACGCCGCCAGCATCGCGCAGGAGGCCGCCCACCACGGGGCCGATCAGGTGGTGGTCTGCGACGATGCCGCCCTCGACGTCTATCGGCTGGAACCCTACGCCGCGCTCATCAGCGATTGGGTGAAACAGCATCAACCGAAGCTGGTGATCGCCGTCGGCAGCAGCATCGGGCGCGAGCTGCTGGCCACCGTCGCCGCAGACACAGACTCGCCGCTCGTCTCTGAGGCCGTTGAGGTGCAGGTGGACGGCGAGCGCTTGATTGTGACCCGTCCAGCTTACGCAGGCAAGGTGATGTCCAAAGTGGCGCTGGGCGGCGCTGGGACGGCGATGCTGCTCATTCGCCCGCGCGCGTTCCCGGCCCCGTCGAAGGACACCTCACGCGCGCTGAACGTCGAGAAAGTCAGCGCCCCCAACGTCGAGAGCGTCCAAGTGGAGGATTTCCAAGTTGAAAGCAGCAAAGTGAACTTGTCCGACGCGGCGATCATCGTGTCTGGCGGGCGCGGCATGGCCAACAACCCCGCCACACCGCCGGCTGGTGTGGCCGATCCGGCGGTGTGGAAGGCGCAAGAAGGCTTCAAAAACGTGCTCCAGCCGCTGGCCGATGTGCTGGGCGGCGCAGTCGGCGCGAGCCGCGCCGCTGTGGACGCAGGCTACATCAGCTACGATCATCAAGTGGGGCAAACCGGCAAAACCGTCAACCCAGACTTATACATTGCCGCGGGCATCAGCGGCGCGATCCAGCACCAAGCGGGCATGCGCAACAGCAAGGTCATCGTGGCCATCAACAAAGACGCAGACGCCCCGATCTTCAAGATGGCACGTTACGGCATCGTCGGTGACATCTACGAAGTCATCCCCGCGCTGACAGAAGTGCTCAAGAAACGCCTCGGCA
>DAOUBS010000110.1:0-31540 GCA_034432435.1 Anaerolineae bacterium | reverse complement strand
AACCTGCTCATCGAGACGACCAACAACTGGTGGGGCAACTTCAAGGTGCGGCGGGGGGAGGTAGATCGTTTCGCCCTCAACGCGGCGATTGAACTCGTCAAACACGGCCAGATGCTCTTGATGTCCCCTGAGGGCACACGCCACCGTGACGGCCTGCAAGAGCCTAAAGACGGCCTCGCTTACATTGCTCACAAGTCAAACGCCATCGTCCAGCCGGTGGCGATTGCTGGCGTGCTCGATTGGCGTGAGCGGCTGATGCGCCTGCGTCGGATTTACGCTCGCATTCACTTTGGGCGGCCTTTCCGCTTCCGCCCAGTCGAAGGTGACCGCCTCACCAAAGCCATGCGCGCCCAGATGATGCGTGAGGCGATGTATCAGCTCGCGTTGGCCATCCCCGAAGAATACGCCAGCCTGCGCGGCCACTACGCCGACGTCGCCCACGCCACTACCGACACCATCGCGTTTGTTTAGCGCTTGCTTTCTAAAAAAACCTGAGTAGACTCTTGGCTAGCTGCTGATGAAGCAGCTGGAGAAACAGATAGCGCCAGAGCCTACACCGTAGGCTGACGAGGTGACGGTTCCTCTGCGAAGCAGAGGCTAACTCGCAGCAGCGAGGAAAATCGAACATTCGGCGGATGCCGTCAGGGCTTACCACAGTCCTTCTCTGCTCTTCTCCTAAAACGCAGAAGCACTTTCAAGCGCCGGTGCAGTTTGCCCTTGCGCTGATGTGCTGTGGCTTTTTCATTCGCCTGCCCGCGCGCTGGCGTTGTCCGCTGCTGCGTGTGGCATTTTGTGAGGAGGCTTCCCTATGTGTGGTATCGTTGGTTACGTTGGCACGCGCCAAGCAGCCCCGTTGATCTTGGAGGGGCTGGCACGCCTCGAGTATCGTGGGTATGACAGCGCGGGCCTCGCCGTCTTGCACAGCGATCAGATTCACATCCGCCGCGACGTCGGCAAGCTCGTCAACCTGCGGGCGCGCGTCGCTCAACACGCGCTCGACGGCTGTATTGGCATCGGGCACACCCGTTGGGCCACCCACGGCGCGCCCTCTGAGCGCAACGCCCACCCCCACATCAGCATGAGCGGTGATTTTGTCGTCGTCCACAACGGCATCGTGGAAAACTACCTCGAACTGCGCGATGAGCTGCAAGCCCACGGCCTGCGCTTCCAATCCGACACTGACAGCGAAGTGATCGTGCAGCTCGTCGAGCTGTTCTACCGCCACGGCACATACGACCTGCTCGACATCATGCGCTGTGTGCTGCCGCGGCTGCGCGGGGCACACGCCATCGTCGTGCTCAGTCGACACCAACCCGACCGCTTGCTTGCGACCCGCGTCGGCAACGCGGGCGGCGTCGCCATTGGCCTTTGCGAGGGGGAGACGTTCATCGCCTCTGACCTGCCCGCTGTGCTCGATCACACCCATCGCATCGTCTTTCTAGAAGACCGCCAGATTGCCATCGTGACCGCAGACGGCTGTGAGGTGTTCAACGGTGACGGCAGCCGTGCTCAGCCTCCCGTCCACGACATCCCCTACGACCCCGTCAGCGCCGGGCGCGGCGAATACCCCCACTACATGCTGAAAGAGATCTACGAACAACCACGCAGCGTGACGGATACCCTGCGCGGGCGCGTCAACTTTGCGACGGGCGAAATCAACTTGCCAGAACTGCCGATTACAGCGCACGAGGCGCGCGCGCTGCGTCAGATCGTGACTGTCGCTTGTGGCACGAGCTACTACAGCGGCCTTGTGGGCAAGTTCTTCCTCGAGCAGATCGCCCGCGTCCGCGTAGAGGTCGATTACGCGAGCGAATACCGCTACCGCCAGCCCCTCCTCGACGAGCAGACAGCCGTACTGGCGATCACCCAGTCAGGCGAGACAGTAGACACGCTCGCGGCGATTGACGAAGCGCGGCGCAGCAGCGCGCGCGTCTGGAGCATCGTCAACGCGCTCGGCAGCCAAGCGATGCGCATCGCTGACGGCTACATCGCTATGCACGCCGGGCCTGAAATCGGCGTCGCCAGCACTAAAGCCTTTACCACCAGCATCGTCGATCAATACCTGCTCGCGCTCTACCTTGCGCAGCAGCGCGGCACGCTCAGCCCAGCCGCAGCCCAACAGCACGCTGAGGCGCTCGCCCTGCTGCCAGACCTCATCGGCCACGCGCTGCTGACGGACGCTCAAACGCGCCAAATTGCCGCCGAGCTGCGCGACTTCACCAGCAGCTTGTACCTCGGTCGTGGGATCAACTATCCGATTGCGCTCGAAGGTGCGCTCAAGCTCAAAGAGATCAGCTACATCCATGCTGAGGGCTACCCCGCCGGCGAGATGAAGCACGGCCCCATCGCGCTCATCGACGAGCAGATGCCGGTTATGTGCATTGCTCCGCGCGATGCGCTGTACGACAAGATGCTCAGCCAAGTGGAACAGGTCAAAGCGCGCGGCGGGCGCGTCATTGCAGTGGTCGCACAGGGCGACCGTGTCATGAGGACCAAAGCGGACTACGTGATCGAGCTGCCCACCTGCCCACCGCTGCTCAGCCCATTGGTGAACGTCATCCCGCTGCAACTGCTGGCGTATCACATTGCCGTGCTACGCGGTGCAGACGTTGACCAACCGCGCAACCTCGCCAAGAGCGTCACCGTTGAGTGAGGACCACCATTGATTTACGCGGCTGACGCTCGTATAATGCCGAAGTTATGTTTAAGACCCCGGTCGTAGTAGGAGCATCTCATGGGTCCATTACCTAAACGCAAAGTCTCCAAGTCGCGGCGCAACCGTCGCCGTGCCCATGACGCTCTCACGCTCAATCACCTCGTGATTTGCGAGAGCTGCGGTGAATATCACATCGCCCATCGCGTATGTGTCAAGTGTGGCACGTACCGCGGCGAAACAGTGATGGAAGTCAAGGAAGACTAAGCGGGTGCATTTCAGGTACACCCGATGCGAAAATCGTGCTACGATGAGCACGATTTTTTATTTCTGACACCCAAAGGCAACGTTTATGGATTGGGCAAAGACTGCTTTCATATTCCCAGGTCAAGGTTCTCAGAGCGTCGGCATGGGGCGTGATCTCGCCGCGGCTTACCCAATCGCAGCCCAAACCTTCCAAGAGGCTGACAGCATTCTGAGCGCCTCACTGTCTCGGCTGATGTTTGAAGGAGACGAGGCCACACTAGCGCAGACCGTCAACACCCAGCCTGCGATGTTCGTGCACAGCATGGCGCTGCTGCGCGTGCTCCACAGCCAACAGCCTGAGGCTGCGCCCGCCATGCTCGCAGGCCACAGCCTCGGTGAGGTCACAGCGATTGCAGCCAGCGGTGGCCTCAGCTTTGAGGATGGCCTGCGCCTCGTGCAGCAGCGCGCCACGCTCATGCAGCAGGCCGGTGAACGCGCCAGCGGTGGCATGGCCGCCATCCTCAACCTCGAAAAGTCTGCTCTGCAAGCTGTCTGCGAGGCGGCCAGCGCGGAAACCGGCGCAACAGTCGTCATCGCCAACGACAATTGTCCGGGGCAGATCGTCATCAGCGGCCATGAAATAGCCCTCACCGCCGCCATGGAGCACGCCAAAGCCGCCGGCGCCAAACGCGCCCTACGGCTGAATGTCTCCACTGCCAACCACTCGCCCTTGATGCAGCCCGCTGAAGAGGCCTTCGCACAGGTGGTCGCTGCTACACCCTTCCACGACGGGCGCACACCCGTTTACGCCAACTTGACCGCCCAACCGATCCAGACGGCTGATGCCTTCCGAGAGGAACTCAGCCGCCAGCTCACCCGCCCCGTCCTCTGGACGAACACGATCCGCCAGATGATCGCTGATGGAACAGAGACCTTCGTAGAAGTCGGCAACAAAGACGTGTTGAGCGGGCTGATTCGTCGCATCAACCCAGAGGTGGCCGTCCTGCGCATTAGCGACGTCGCCACACTAGACGTCTTCTTATCACAAGCATGATGAGGCATACCATGCGATTGTTCCTGCTGCTGCTCGTAGGGGTAGCGCTTATGCTGCCTGCCGCTGCACAAGACGACGTCTTCATCACGACAACGCACCGCAACGCCGTGCTGTACGCTGGCCCGGGCGACACGTTCCGCCAAGTGGGGTTCGTGCGCGAGGGCGCAGAACTACGCATCATCGAGCGCAACCGCATCGGCAATTGGCTGTACGTGCGGCGCGGTGACCCACCGAATGTCCTTTACGAGGGCTGGATCATGCGCGGCTACATTCGGCTTCACCCGCAGCTTCGCTACACCGATGTGCCCGTCAACGAGCGCGTGGCCGACGGTGACCCCAGTACTCTGGCGAACGCCGCCCAGCGCACCCTCGCCCAAGTGCCGGTCATCTCGCGCGTCAACCCGCTCATGCGCGTCGTGTTGGAAGCAGGACTCGCCAACGGCCACCAACCGAACGTCGTCACTCGCGTGGGCGACAGCGTCATCCAGAATCAGTACTACCTACGACCTTTCGCTCAACCCGATGTCGCCTATGGCGCGTATGACTACCTCATGCCAACCGTGCGCTACTTCGGCCCCTCGCTCGCTGACAGCAGCATCGCCGCCCAAGTGGGCATGTCCTCGTTCGTCGTGTTCGATTCGCTCTGGGCGCGCAGCGGCCTCTGCCAGCCTAACGAGACGCCCCTCGCCTGCGAGTACCGCGTGAAAAAGCCGTCCTTCGCCTTCGGTTCGTTCGGCCCGAACGACGTCATCAGCATGAGTGAGCAGGAATTCCGCGAGCAGATGCGGCGCATCGTCCAAGAGTCGCTCACAACAGGCGTCATTCCGATCCTCTCCACCTTCAGCGTCGACCCCAGCTACCAGCTCGCCAACAAGTCGATGGCGTTTAACCTCGCCATCGTCGAGATCAGCCAAGAGTTCGCCGTGCCACTCATCAACCTCTGGCTGGCGGCACGCCCCCTGCCTCAATACGGCCTTGACGTCGACAAAGTGCACTACCTCAACACCGGCTACCCCAACATTGTGCTAGATCGCGGCCTTGAGAGCTGGTACGGCGTGGCGCTGCAAAACTTGCTGGCCATGCGCATGCTCCACGAGCTGTACACCGCGCTCGACATGGCCAACTTGCCCCCCACCCCCTAAACGAAAGCCGCCCCTCAGGGCGGCTGTTTGCGTCTTACATGAAGTTCTTCATCACATCGGCCAGCGCCTGCTCGCTGGGACGGTTCAGATGATCTGGCAGGCGCGCAAACGACGCATGCAGCAGATTTTCCGTCTCGGCCAGCGTCTGGCGCGGTTCTTCGTAGTAGATCAGCCCTGTGATGAACAGGTTATCGCGCTGCGCTTGCTCTAACGCGCTGATCGCCTGCAAGCGGTTCCGCGGGTCGTGATCCTGCGCCAACCGCTTGAGCATCACCACCGTGCCATCGTGCATGTCAACTTCGATCACCTCCCCCTCGTCGTATTCGGGGATGGTGATCTCTTCTTTGCCTTCAACATAATCAGGCGCGAGCACCTGAATCTCGTGCAGCGCGATTTGGTGTTCTTTGCCGTAGGGGTAGCTCTTCGTGCTGCTCGGGTCGTTGTTGAAGGTCACACACGGGCTGATGATGTCGATCACTGCTGTTCCGTGGTGGCGCAGCGCCGCTTGCAGCAGCGACTGTACCTGCTTGGCATCCCCGCTGAAGCTGCGCGCAACAAACGTCGCACCCGCGATGATCGCCTCAAGGCACAGGTCAATTGGCGGCATATGGTTCTTGCCGTAGTACTTCAGGTACTGCCCTTCGTCTGCCGTGGCGCTGAACTGACCTTTGGTTAGGCCGTAGACGCCGTTGTTCTCAATGACGTAGACGAACGGCACATTGCGACGGATCACGTGTTTGAACTGCCCCAACCCAATTGAGCCGGTGTCACCATCGCCGCTAACAGCAATTGCGTGTAGTTCAGGGTTGCCCATCAGCGCGCCCGTGGCCACGCTCGGCATGCGGCCATGGAGGCTGTTGAACCCATGCGAGCGCCCCAAGAAGTAGGCCGGCGTCTTGCTGCTGCACCCGATGCCGCTCAGCTTGACGATGCGGTGCTGTTCGATGCCCATTTCGTAGGCGGTGCTGATGATCTGATTGGAGATCGAATCGTGGCCGCAGCCCGGGCAGAGGGTGCTCTTGCTGCCCTTGTATTCCTCACGCGTGAGGCCGATCTTGTTCGTTTTGGCAGTGCGTCCCATGTTTATTTGCCCTCCCGTGCCACAATCTGTTCCACTACCCAGTGCGCTGTCATCGGCAGGCCATCGCCTAGTGCAAGCGATGTCACGTGCTCAAGGCTCTGCTTGTGCTCAAGCGAGATAATTTGATAGAGCTGACCGTCAAAGTTGTTCTCAACCACGTACACCCGCTGATGCGACTGGATGAACTCTGTGACAGCGCTCGGCAGCGGCAGCGCGCGCACCCGCAGGTAATCAGTTTGTATCCCTCGACTCGCTAAGTAGTCACGGGCCTCATCGATGGCCGGCTCATTCGTGCCAAATGTGATAATCCCCACTGCTGCCCCAGCGCTGACGTCTATAACCGGCGGGATCTCCTTCTCCAGCAATGCGCGCGCAGTTTCTATCTTGCGGTGCAGCCGCTGCATGTTCTCAATCCAGTCATCGCTGCGCTCGCTGTAAGTAGCCATCGGGTTGTGACCCGTGCCACGGGTGAAGTACGCCGCCATCGGATGATCTGTTCCGGGCAGCGTGCGGTAGCCCACGCCGTCACCGTCCACGTCCATATAGCGGCCCCATTTACCGTGCTGCTCGATAAAGCTCCGCAGGCCTTCTTCGTCCAACACTTTCCCGCGCTGGATCGGCTCGGTGGGGTATTGGAACGGCTCGGACATCCAGTTGTTCATGCCGAGGTCAAGGTCACTGGCGACGAAGACCGGCGCTTGCATGCGGTCGGCAATGTCGAACGAGCGCCAACCGAACTCGAAGGCCTCTTCACACGTGCCCGGCATCAACACGATCTGGCGCGTGTCGCCGTGCCCCAAGAAGTGGATGAACAGCAGATCGCCTTGGCTCGTGCGCGTGGGCAGGCCGGTGCTCGGCCCCATGCGCGTAATGTCCCAGATGACACATGGGATTTCCGCAAAGTAAGCCAGCCCGCTGAACTCGGACATCAGGCTGATGCCCGGGCCGCTGGTGGCGGTCATGGCGCGCGCCCCCGTCCACCCTGCGCCGAGGATCATACCCGCCGCAGCCAGCTCATCCTCGGCTTGCACAACAGCTAAGGTGCTCTTGCCCGTTTCAGGGTCAGTGCGCAGGTGCTTGAAGCTGATCACTGCGTCCACAAGGCTGGTGGAAGGCGTAATCGGATACCACGCGACCAAGTTCACGCCGCCGAAGATGCTGCCGAGCGCGCCCGCCTCGTTGCCCGTGATGAGGATCTTGCCGCGCGTCTCGTTCATCGGCTCAAAGCGGTAGGGGTCGCGCTTTTCGACGTTGGCTTCAAAATACTCGTAGGCCAATCGAATCACCTGCATGTTCATGTCGGCGGCTTTGGCCTTGCCGTTGAAGTTAGCCAGCAGCGCGTTGTAAATCATATCCAACGGAATGCCGAAGAGTTGCGCCACCGCCCCGACATATGTCATGTTCTCGACGCGCTTCTTAAAGTCAGACGGGATGTCCGTCTTGGCCATCAGGTCTTTCACTGGCACTTCGTAGTAGGTGATGTCGGTGCGGCTGTGCGTCCAGTTCCAGTCAGCCGGCAGGATGCACACCCCGTTGTCAGGCAGTTTGGCAATGTCCTCGGCAGCGGTGTCGGGGTTGTAAGCTACCACGATCTCAGTCTGGTAGCGCCGCGCGGTGTAGCCAAACTTGCTGGCACGGATCGTGTACCATGTGGGCAGGCCCTTGATGTTCGACGGGAATAAATTTTTGCCGTTAACAGGGATACCCATGTCAAATAACGTCTTCACTAAAACATTGTTCGATGTTTGACTGCCAGATCCATTTTGTGTTGCGACAGTAAAAGCAAAATCGTTGATGATTGGAGTCTGCGTGAGGGACGATGCAGACTCAAGCGGGGATGAAATAACCATACAGATTGACGCAGATAACCTGCGCACTCCTTTCTATCTATAACGAAATGGCACTATTCGTCTATCGCACAGTATAGCACTCATACCTTGTTTACGTAAGCGATGATCGACACTAGCAGATAGGTACAAATGCAACGCTTGATGGCACGCTCACCCCTGCGGCGTCGACAGCGCCCCCTGCACCTGCTCAATCACCAGCGTCAAATCCTGTGGGTTGTACTCAAAGTCCATCTCGGTCATGTCTAGCCGCAAGACGGGGCACAGCGTCCATTCGTTGATCCACTCATCGTACAGATGGTTCAGGCGCGCTAGGTACTCCGCGCTGATGTGACGCTCATAATCCCGCCCACGCTTGCGAATGTGCAGCAGTAGCGTCTCGACGTCCGCTTGCAAATAGACGATCAGTGACGGCGGCGGCAGAAAAGCTGCGATTGCCTTGTACAGCCGACGGTAAGCGTCGTAGTCGCGGTCGCTCATCGTCCCTTGTGTGTGCAGGTTCCGCGCGAAGATTTCAGCGTCCTCGTACACCGTGCGATCTTGCAGTACGATTCCATCCTGTTGAAGCAGTTGATAGTGGTGCTCCAAGCGCTTGCCGAGGAAGAACACCTGCGAGTGAAAGCTCCAGCGCGGCATATCGGCGTAGAAATCAACCAGATAGGGGTTCTCTGCGTAGGCCTCGTAGAACGGCGTCCAACCGCAGCGCTCAGCCAGCAGCCGCGTCAAGGTGCTCTTGCCTGCGCCAATGTTCCCCGCAACGGCAATGAAATGATGTGCCATGCTCCGTCTCTTCAGGTGATGTCAATTCAAGCTGTCTGTTGCAGAACAAATTATCTAATTCGTAAGTTCTCTTAGCCTGCGACTTGTCCTAGGAAGAAGGTTACTTCATCTAGCACACGCTCATCCAGCGTCAAGGCGAGCGTGAAGCGACCTGCGCTGCTGCCAGTGGGCAGGTCAACTTGAAACGGAACCTCATCCCACGGCGGCAACGACTCCACCAGCACGCGCACCTGCTGCACCTCGCGCCCGCGCTCATCAGTCAGCTTCAGCACGAGCGCGCCATCTTCCACTCCGGACACAACCCCACGCACCATGATCTGTTCACCCCCGGCTACATCCTCCGACGTAGGCGAGAGGATCATGCCATAAGCGCCCGCTGGTCGATCCTGTGACCTCCCAAGCGCGGCTGTGGCCGTCGCATAGACGCGATCTGTGAACACCGACTCGGCCTGTATCGTGAGAACGCCGACATCTGCTGCCTCAATCGGCACAAGCGCTGACCAGTCGCCTCCAATCGGCACGATACGGACGAGCGCAAGCGTCGCATCGCCTAGCAGCAAGCGCAGGTCAAAACCATCGGGGGGCAAGCCCTGCGCCGTCCCGCGCACAGTGATCACGTCGCCGTAGTAGACTGTGCCTTCAGCAGGCACACGGATCGAGACCGTGCCGCTCTCAGCCGTCGGCGCTGCTGAGGGTGTGCCCTGTGGCGCACAAGCGGCCAGCAGCAGCGCCCAGATCCACCACGCGCGGCTCATACGCGGCTTTTGAGCTTGAGCAGCCGTTCAGCCGCCGCGTCGATCACGCGCGCTTCCTTGCAGTACGAGAAACGTACCGACTTGCTGCCGATACAGCGGTTAGCATCAGAGAAGAAGCTGCCCGGCGGAATCGTCGCCACGCCCACCTCGCGGATCAAGAACTCCGCGAAAGCGCGATCATCCCCGTCGAACACCTCTGAAAAGTCGGCCATGATGTAGAACGCCCCTTCTGGCGTAGACGGCTTTAAGCCGCTCGCCTGAAGCGCTTCCAAAAGCTGCAGACGACGCTCATTGTACGACGTCCGCAGCGCATCGTAGTAACTGTCGTCCAGCGTCAACGCGTGGGCAATGCCGTACTGCGCCGGCCCATTCACCGCGTAGACGATGTTCTGGTGGATCCGCCATACACCCGTCATCAAGTCCGGATGGCCGTACACCCAGCCCACCTTCCAACCGGTGAAGCTGAAAGTTTTCGCCCCGCTGCTGATCGTGAGCGTGCGCTCAAACATGTTCGGCAGCGTGGCAATCGGAACATGGCAATGATGGTCATAGGTGAGATGTTCGTACACCTCATCGCTGATGACGACTACATCATGCGCGACACAGAGATCAGCGATGAGTTGAAGCTCCTCCTGTGTAAAGACCCGCCCCGTCGGGTTGTGCGGGGTGTTCAGGATGATCGCTGCAGTGCGCTCGTTGAACGCTGCGCGCAGCTCATCAGGGTCAAATGTCCACTGCGGGGGGCGCATCGGCACGTACACCGGCACGCCGCCCGCGTTGATCACCGACGGCAGATAGGTGTCAAAGAACGGCTCGATGAGGATGACCTCGTCGCCCTCGTTGACGATGCCCTGCACCGCAGAGTAGACGCCCTCCGCCGCGCCGTTCGTGACGACGACCCCGCTTTCAACGTCTATCTTCAGGCCGTAGAAGTGCTCAACGTGGCGCGCGATACCCTCGCGCAGTTCGATCACCCCCAAGCCTGACGGGTATTGATTGCCGCGCCCCGTGGTCAAAGCATCTACCGCAGCCTCAATGATGCTAGCGGGGCCGTCCACGTCTGGGCGCCCCTGCCCCAAGTTGACAGCGCCATAACGCGCCGCCAGCGTGTTGATCTCTGCAAAAATAGTCGTACCGAATGGCTGTACACGGCGAGCAATTGAGGGCATTCCGACGCTCCATCACACCTTTAAGGGCAGCGCACGGCTGCCCTGCGTTCATCCTCACTTCAACAGCGATTGCAGCCCCGCCATGAACTGCTGCAAGGCTTTCTCGGTCTTTTCCGGCGGCAGCGCATACGAGAAGCGCACCCAGTTCGCCCCGGCGTCGCTGAAGTACGCGCCGGGCACAACAGCCACGCCGTACTCCTCAGCGACATAGCCGCCGAGCTGTTCGCTGCTGGCGTAGCCTGCAGCCTCGATGTAGCGCGTCACGTCAATGAAGGCGTAGTAGCCATCGCCCAAGACGTGCGGCAGGCCGCTGTCTTGCAGCATGCGCTTCATCACTTGGCGGCTTTGGGCGCACGGCTCGACGATGCTGCGTGCGGCCTCACCGAATCCCTGCTGATAGGCGGCAATCGCCACCGCTTGGCCAAAAAACGACGGGACGACCCCATGCGAGGCTTGGCTCACAATGTGATCAACCACCGCCTTGCCCGCCAGCAGCTGTGCGCTGCGGATGTTGCTCGCGCCGAGGCTTTTCGTCAGCCCATCGAGGAACATCAAGCGCTCGCGCTCTTCTGGCGTGAAGGCTTGCAGCACTGTGTTGATGTCGTACGGGCCGCTGTCGCTCACCCAGTGGTAGATCCAATCGTAGAGCACGAACGCCACGCCCGCCTCGAGCGCCACTTTGCCGAGCATGATCTGCTCATCTAACGGAATCGTGCGTCCCGTCGGGTTGTCGGGTGAGGTGATGACGACCCCCGCAATTTTGCGCCCATCGCGTGCTGCAAACGCTACCGCCGCACGGATGCCCTCCGGCGTGTAGCGCCAGCCGTCCGCTGGGTCGCCGGGGGCTTGCAGCACGTTCAACCCAAGTCCATACGGCCCCCAGTTGTAGCTGATCCACGGCACGCGCGACACCAGCAGCACGTCACCAACGCGGCCATGCCCCAGCGTCACCATCGCGTTGTAGGCCTTGTTCAGCCCATCGCGCCCACCCTGCACAAAGATGATGTTGGCCGGCGTCCACCCCGACGCAGCGTCCAGCTTCCAGTAGTTTTCTGCGGCCACCTTGCGAAAGAGCGGCGTCCCGAACGGCTGATCGTAGCCCGTCCCTTGCTTGATCTGGAGTTCTAGCGCGCTCTCCAACAAGTACGATGGTACGCCCGGCAGGCTGGCTCCGCCGTCCCCCTGCGAAGCGTCGTAGACGGGCGCATCCTGCCCAGCCTTCGCCTTGTAGGCGTCCAGCGCTTTTTTGATCGTGAACATCCGCGACGGCGGAATCGGCGTCATCTTGGCCGGGTAGTCGTCCACCCCAATTAAGTATTGAGCGTCCACCGCATAAACGGGAGTTTCATGGCTTACTGCTGACAATGTATGACCTCCTCATTGGCTGTGCAAAAAAAAGCCCCGCTTGGGGCCTGTGTTCTTGTGTCATCCGCAACAGACAGCACAACGCCCACCGAATGTTCGCGTTCGCGTATGAGTCATGGTCACTTTGCAGGTAAACGTGTGCATCAATTTGCCTCTTTTCAACTAGAGAAAATTGTGACATGGGCACAAGCGGCTGTCAATGTGACCAATTACGACACTCTGAAGCGGCTTTTATTGTGCAATCTGCAAAAGGCGCACAACCTTCGCTATACTCAACATCAATCAATCAGGAGAATGCCCATGACAGCCCCATTGATCCTTGTTGAGCAGCGCGGTCACCTGCTCGAGATTAGCCTTAACCGCCCAGAGAAGCGCAACGCTATGAGTTGGGAACTGCTCGCCCAGCTTGAGCAGGCCTTCATCCAAGCTGAACGGCTCTACAACGAGAAAGCGGCTCGCGCCGTGCTCGTGACGGCTCAAGGCACTTTCTTCAGCAGTGGCATCGACCTTGAGAGCTTCACCGTCAGCGCCAACAAATACGGTGAGCACTGGCGCGACAACCTCTTCCCGATGACGGACGACTTGCAGCGCATCTTCACGCGGATCGAACAGTGCTCACTGCCGGTAATCTGTGTGATTCATGGGCTGTGCCTCGGCCTCGGGCTGGAGATGGCGCTGGCTTGTGACTTCCGCATTGCGGCCGCGCGGTCGCGCTTCAGCCTACCAGAGTCGCGCCTCGGCATGATCCCAGATGTGGGGGGCACGGCGCGCCTACTCAACCTCGTCAACCTGTCCATCGCCAAAGAACTCATCATGACAGGCCGCACCTTCGACGCGGAGTATGCTGAGCGCGTCGGCATCGTCAACTACGTTGTGCCCAAAGAGGACTTGCTCAAACGCGCAGAAGAACTCGCCGATGAGCTGGCGCTGGCTGCGCCGATGGCCGTCAGCTACGCCAAGCGCGCCCTCAACGACATGGCTGAAACTCAACGCAAACTGCAAATCGAGGCGTGGGCGCAGGCACAGCTCTTGCGCACGGAGGACTTCTTAGAAGCGGTCAGCGCGGTAATTGCCAAAAAGCAGGTGACCGAATGGAAGGGCAAGTAAGCGCTGCGCCCCCCAACAGCAATCTGACATTTGGCCGCGCCGCGCCGATTGTGGCGCTCACATTTGTTGATGTGCTTGGCCTGACAGTTGTCCTGCCACTGCTGCACCTTTACGGCGCGGCCTTCGGCGCGACGCCGCTGCAAATCGGGTTCATCGCGGCGGCCTTCCCCCTTGCCCAGCTCATCGGCGTGCCGATGATGGGCGCGCTCAGCGATCGCTTTGGGCGGAAGCCGCTGCTGCTCATCAGCCAAGTCACGACGTGCTTGAGCTTCTTCATGCTGGCGTTCGCTGCGTCACTCGAGATGGTCATCCTCTCGCGCGTGATTGACGGCCTGTTCGGGGCGAACCTTGCCACGGCTCAAGCGGCCATCTCTGACCTGACGACTGAGAAAGACCGCGCGCGTGGCCTCGGCTTGACGGGCGCAGCGTTCGGCATCGGGTTCATCTTCGGGCCAGTCATCTCGCTCTTGTCGCTCCAGTTGACTGATTCGCTGGCTGTGCCCGCGCTGACAGCAGCGACTTACTCATTCCTGTCGATCCTGCTCACGCTCTTCGCCTTTCAGGAGACGCTGCCACCCGAAAAAAGACAGGCCGCGCGCCGCGTGAAGCTCTTCCCGCGGCAGCTTCTCACGCGCCCCGCCGCGTTGGTCATTCTGCTCGTCCTCTTCACCGAGCAGTTCATCTTCTTCGGCTTCGAGGCGCTCATGGGCGTGTTCACGTTGAGCCGTCTGGGGCTGCTGGGCGGCGGGAACGCTTTCTTCTTCCTCGTAATCGGCCTCATCCTCGTCACAGTGCAGGTGCGCTACATTGGGAAGTGGGTGCACCAATACGGGGAACAACGGGTGCTGATCGGCGCGCTGGCGCTGCTGGGGCTGGGGTTGGCGCTGGTCGCCACCACGCCCGAACAACCGCAGCCCTTCTATGTGCGCGCGTTGGTTGAGTTCGACCTGCGCGCCCAAATTCCCACCAGCACAGAGGCTATCCTCGGCGATCTTCGGGTAGAGCTGCCCGCCGAGGGCAACAACGGCGTTGGCGGCATCTTGTGGTTTTTGACGGCGCTTTTCCCGTTAAGCGTGGGCGCGGCGCTCATCCGCCCCAACGCCAACAGCCTGCTGACGCGCTACGCCCACGACAACGACTACGGCAGCATCCTCGGCGTCAGCGCTGCCGTCATCAGTGCCGCCAACGGCGTATCGCCGATCGTGTGTGGCCTCATCTTTCAGCAGTTCGGGCCGAGCGTCCTGTTCGGAGCTGGCAGCGCGGCCATGCTGCTGCTGGCGCTGCTCAGCTTCGCGGCGGTACGTCAGCCCGCGCCTTCGTAGTCCACCGCGACGATGCTCGCGCTGACCGACTTGAGGTATTCGACCTGCGCCACGTGATCGGGGTGCTGCTGGTAGGTTTGTAGCGCCTCGAGGGTGTCAAACGCTGCGATCAGCACCACATCGTAGGCGCGCGGGCTGGTGACCACGTTCAGACCTACCTCCCATCGGCGGATCACGTCGATTTTGGCGGGCAGCGTGTCGAGCCGCGCCTTGATTTCACGCTTGACCGCTTCACGGTCGAGGTCATCACGCACTTTAAACATCACCACATGAACGATCATCGGCTTCATCCTTTGACATTTTTCTAAGCTCATAATAGCTTTTGGAAAATACTACCTCATTCGACAAAATTGTTAAGCATCATTGAAATGATTACGGCCCTGCATTAAACTTCCTTTTAGATTCGCCTACCAAGAGGAAACGCCATTTCCGGTGAACACGCATCGAATTACAGTTGCTTCTCGTGTCCCGCGATCCTTGCGCATCGCGGATGTTCGCCTCGCCTCTCGCATCCAACACATCACCGACGCACGCATCTACTTCATCCACGGCGCGCTCACCTCTGAAGACTTACATCAGATCGCCGGACAACTGCTCGCGGATGACGTCGTAGACGCCTACGCCCTCGGCACACCCCCCCCCAACAACTGCCACACGGTTGAAGTCACCCCGCTCGCGGGCGTCACGGATCCCGTCGCTGAGAGTTTGCTGCGTGCGCTCCACCAGATCGGATACCGCCAAGTGACCCAAACAGCCACTGGCCAGCGTTATGAAATCGTTGGCGACCTGTCGCCAAAGGACTTAGATACGCTGGCCCGTGGGACGTTGAGCAACCCGGTGGTCCACCGCTATGCGATCGACCAGCCGATCAGCCCGCCCTTCGTAGACGCCCACGCGGGCGATGGGCACGTTGAACAGATCGACCTACGCGAGCTAGACGATGACGGGCTGCTCGCGCTTAGCAAAGAGCGCCGTCTGTCGCTCGACTTGAACGAGATGAAGGCCATCCAAGCGCACTATCGCAGCATCGGGCGCGCGGCAGCCGATCTCGAACTGGAGATGATCGCGCAAACGTGGAGCGAGCACTGTTTTCATAAGACCTTCCGCGCGGTGATCGACTTCACCGACGAACACGGCCAGCGCGAGACAATCCACGGCCTGCTGCGGACGTACATCCGCGCAGCCACCGAGCAGATCGCCAAGCCGTGGGTCGTCAGCGCGTTTGTCGACAACGCCGGCATCATCCGCTTTGACGATCAGCACGACCTCGCCTTCAAAGTCGAGACGCACAATCACCCTTCCGCGTTGGAGCCGTTCGGCGGGGCCAACACGGGCGTGGGCGGCGTCGTGCGCGATATCTTGGGCGTCTCGGCGCGCCCCATCGCCAACACGGACGTGCTGTGCTTTGGTCCGGCCGATCTGCCCGACGAGACGCTGCCAGAAGGGGTGCTGCCGCCGCGCCGCGTCGAACAGGGCGTGATTGCAGGCATAGAGGACTACGGCAACAAGATGGGCATCCCCACCGTCAACGGGGCGGTGCTGTACCACCGCGGCTACACGGCTAATCCGCTGGTGTTCTGCGGCTGCTTGGGCGTTCTGCCGCGCGACAGCCACCGCACAGAGCCGCAAGCAGGCGATCTGGTTGTGGTGATCGGCGGACGCACCGGGCGCGACGGGCTACGCGGCGCGACCTTCAGCAGCATGGAGATGGACACCCAAACCAGCGAGATCGCCAGCGTCAGCGTCCAGATCGGCCACCCGATCAACGAGAAGCAAGTGCAGGAAGTCATCCTGCGCGCCCGCGACGAAGGACTCTACAACGCCATCACCGACTGCGGCGCAGGCGGCCTCTCCTCCGCTGTGGGCGAGATGGGCAAGACGCTGGGCGCAGACGTCGAATTGAGCACCGTCCCGCTCAAATATCCGGGGCTGCGACCGTGGGAAATCTGGCTGAGCGAAGCGCAGGAACGCATGGTGCTGGCAGTTCCACCCGCGCACTGGCCGCGCTTCCAAACCATCTGCGCGGGGCAAAACGTAGAGGCCACCTGCATCGGAACTTTCACCGGCGACGGCGCACTGACCATCCGTTATCAGGGGCAGGTCATCAGCCAGGTGGACATGGGCTTCCTGCACGAAGGCATCCCCACCCGTCACTTGACCGCTCACTGGCAGCGCCCGCCAACTGCTAAAGCACCCATCTCACCGCCCGACGACTACAATGCGCTGCTGCTAGCGCTGCTTGCGCACCCCAACATCCGCAGCAAAGAGCCAATCGTGCGGCGCTATGACCATGAGGTACAGAGCGGGACGGTCGTCAAGCCCTACGCAGGCGTGGGAGAACACAGCCCCAACGACAGCGCGGTGATTGTCCCTCTCAGTACGCGCCATCAACCCAACGCAGACGGCCAAGTACGCGGCGCAGCTCTCAGCGCGGGGGTCTGCCCACAATACGGGGAGGACCCCTACGCGATGGCGTGGGCGGCTGTCGATGAGGCTTTCCGCAACCTCGTTGCGGTCGGCGCTGACCCCGATCAAGTCGCCATCCTCGACAACTTCTGCTGGGGCAACCCCACCTTGCCGGATCGGCTCGGCACGCTGGTGATGGCCGCCAAAGGCTGCCATGACGCGGCGCTGGCCTACAACGCCCCCTTCATCAGCGGCAAAGACAGCCTCAACAACGAATACACCGACGAAGACGGCCAGCGCCACGCCATCCCGGGCACGCTGCTCATCAGCGCGGTGGGGATCGTCCCTGACGTGCAGCACACTGCCAGCGCAGACCTCAAGCAAGCAGGCGACACGCTCTACCTGCTGGGGGAGACGCGCGCTGAGTTCGGCGGCAGCCACGCGCTGCTCGTGCGCGGCCTCAGCGGTGGAACCGTGCCGCAGCCCATCCGCGACCCGCTGCCGCTGCTGCGCCAGCTTCATCAAGCCATTCGTCAGGGCTGCGTCAACGCCTGCCACGACCTGAGCGAGGGCGGCCTGCCGGTCGCGCTGGCCGAGATGTGCATCGGCGGCCAGATGGGGGCAATGGTCATCTTGCCCAATGACCCCCACACGTTCATGCAGAGCGAGAGCAGCGGGCGCTTTGTGGTCAGCGTGCCGACAGACCACATCGCCGAGTTTGAAGCGTTGTTTGCCGGTCTGCCTTGCCAACGCCTCGGCGCGGTCACTCAAACGCCCGCCCTGACGATTCAATCAGGCGGGGCGCGCTTGGTTCATCTCACCGTCGATGAGCTGGCCGCCGCGTGGGGCGTTCCGCCTGCGCCAGCAGCAGTCAACGTCACGCTGCCTACCGCAGAGGCGCGCCCAACACGTCCGCGCACTGCCAGCGCGCGCCGTCCCATCGCATTGATCCTGCATGCTAACGGCACAAACCGCGACCATGATGCAGCGCTCGCGCTTGAAGTGGCTGGGGCAGAAACGCGCGTCGCCCACATGAACGAGGTCATAGCGGGCAACGTTCGCCTGCGGGACTATCATCTGCTGGTGCTGCCGGGCGGGTTCAGCTACGGGGACGATCTGGGCGCGGGCCAGTTATGGGCAGTCGATCTGCGCCACTACCTACAAGCTGACCTTGAAGCGTTCGTCGCGGCAGGCAAGCCTGTGTTGGGCATCTGCAATGGCTTCCAAGCGCTCATCAAGGCGGGGCTGCTGCCAGATGCCGACTTCGCCCCCAGCCCCCAGCGCCGCGCCACGCTGACCTACAACGAGGCTGGCCACTTCGAATGCCGCTGGGTGGAGCTGCTACCCGTGGCGCACACAGCCAGCCTGTTCCTCGACGGGCTGACGGAGCCGATCCTCTGCCCGGTCGCGCACGGGGAAGGCCGCGTCGTCGCCCGCAGCGAAGAGGCGCTCAGCCGCTTGTGGCACTCGGGTCAAGTTGCGCTCCAATACGCGAACGGTGGCGCGCTGTCGGGCTACCCCGCCAACCCCAACGGCAGCGCTTGGAACATTGCCGCGCTGTGCAACCCCGCTGGCAACGTCATGGGCTTGATGCCGCACCCCGAAAATCACATCTTCCATTGGCAGCATCCGCGCTATCATAGAGGTGAAGAGGGCAAGCTCGGCCTCGTGATCTTCCAAAACGCGGTCAAGTTCGCCTAGAGGGAGCCGCATGAACGCCAAAGACCTGTTCAACGCCATCCCGCACGCGCTCGACGCAGTGGATGTGCCGGCGCTCGGCCCCAAGACACAGGGCAAAGTGCGCGACATTTACCACTATCGCGGCCAGCGCGTCTTGATCACGACAGATCGCGTCAGCGCGTTTGACCGCGTGTTAGGGACAATCCCCTACAAAGGCCAAGTCCTCAACCAGCTTTCGGCGTGGTGGTTCGCGCAAACCGCCGACATCCTCCCTAACCACGTGATCGACGTGATCGATCCGTGCGTCACGATTGCGCACGAAGCGCACGCCCTGCCCGTCGAGGTGGTTGTGCGCGGCTACATCACCGGCGTCACGAGCACCTCCCTATGGACGCTCTACCAACGAGGGGAGCGCCAGCCCTATGGCATCCCCCTGCCCGATGGGCTAAAGAAGAACGATCCGCTGCCCCAGCCGATCATCACGCCCACCACCAAAGCCCAAGATGGCGCGCACGACGAGCAGATCACCGCCCAGCAGATCGTTGAGCGGGGGATTGTGAGCGCTGAGCTGTGGGCACAGGTCGAACGCGCCGCCTTCGCCCTGTTTCAACGCGGGCAAGCATTAGCAGAACGGGCAGGCTGGATCCTCGTCGACACTAAGTACGAGTTCGGCTTAGCAGACGGGCAGCTCATGCTCATCGACGAGCTGCACACCCCCGACAGCAGCCGCTTCTGGACGCTTGACTCTTACCGCGCGGGCGCGCCGGTCAACTATAGCAAGGAATTCTTACGCGAGTGGTTTGTCAAGCAGGGCTACCGCGGGCAAGGCCCCATCCCGCCTATGCCTGCTGAGTTTGTGCAAGAAGTCGCTGCGCGCTACATCTACGCCTATGAGACGCTCACCAAGCAGCCGTTCATCGCGGGTGAGCAGCCTGCGCGCGCGCGCATCGAGCGCTGCCTAGCCCAATGGGCAGCCAATCATCCCCCAGCATGACCCCAAACATTCGAGGACAAGATGAGCAACGTCACCTTACATGAGTATCTCGATGATAAGCCCCGCGAGGAGTGCGGCGTGTTCGGCATCTACGCGCCCGGGCGCGATGTCGCCCGCTTGACGTTCTTTGGGCTGTACGCCCTCCAGCATCGCGGTCAGGAGGCCGCGGGCATCGTATCGTGCGATGGCATGCGCGCCAACCTGCACAAGGGCATCGGCCTCGTCTCGCAGGTGTTCAACGAGCAGAACTTGTCGCCCCTCGTCGGCCACATGGCCATCGGCCACACGCGCTACAGCACGACCGGCGGCCAACACGTTCGCAACGTTCAACCTTACCTGATCGAGACGCTCTACGGGCCGTTGGGCGTGGCGCACAACGGCAACCTGACCAACGCGCTGACGCTGCGCCAACTCTTGCTCAAGCGCGGGGTCGGCCTTAGCAGCACCAGCGACACCGAGATGATGACTCAAATCCTTGCCGCGCCAGTTGAAGTGTGGCAGCAGGAAGGCATCTACGTTGAGCGCGACCCGCACGATCATTGGATTGCGCGCATCCGCGCCATGATGGAGGCTGTCGCGGGGGCGTACTCGCTGGCGCTGCTCACGCGAGAGGCGATCTACGCCGTGCGCGATCCACATGGGCTGCGCCCGTTGAGCATCGGCAAACTGCCAGAAGGCTACGTGATCGCCAGTGAGACCTGCGCCCTGAGCACGATCGGCGCGGAATACATCCGCTACGTCGAGCCAGGTGAGATCGTCCGCATCGACGCCAGCGGCCTCACCTCGTTCAAGGGGATTTCGCCGGCGCCCAAACGCAGCCTCTGCGTGTTCGAGTTTGTCTACTTCGCGCGGCCAGACAGCATCCTCGACGGCCAAGTGCTGCACAAGACACGCCAATACATGGGGCGCAAGCTCGCCGTCGAAGCCCCCGCCGAAGCCGACATCGTGATCGGCGTGCCTGACAGCGCCACCCCCGCCGCCATCGGCTACGCGCTGCAATCGGGCATCCCATACAGCGAAGGCCTCACGAAAAATCGCTACATCGGTCGCACCTTCATCCAACCCGAGGACGGTCTGCGCCGTCAAAGCGTCAACCTCAAGTACAACGCGCTCACTAGCAACCTTGAGGGCAAGCGCGTCGTGCTGGTGGATGACAGCATCGTGCGCGGCAACACCTCGCGTCCGCTCGTGCAGCTCTTACGCGACGGCGGCGCAAAGGAAGTGCACGTGCGCGTGTCGTCCCCGCCCGTGCGCCACCCGTGTTTCATGGGCGTCGACATGGCCACCTACAAAGAGTTGATCGCGCACAAGCTGGACGTGGCAAGCATCTGTGAACGCATCGGCGCGGACAGCCTCGATTACCTCTCGCTACCCGGCCTGCTCGACGCCATCGCTGAGGCTGTCGGCTTCCGCAACAACTACTGCACGGCCTGCTTCAGCGGGCAATATCCAGTGCGCATTCCGGAGTGGCTGTTCGAAGAAGACCGCGACAAAACTATCTTTGAAAGCATGTGGGGGAACTGATGCGCGTTCTAGTCATTGGATCCGGCGGGCGAGAACACGCCCTCGCGTGGAAGCTGGCGCGCTCGCCCCGCGCCACTAAAATCTATGTCGCGCCCGGCAACGCGGGCACACGTTGGCCAGCCTCAGCAGGCGTCGCCCCGTGTGAGACCCTCCCTATCCCGGCGGATGACCTTCAGCGCCTGCGCGAGTTCGCGGCAGCCAACGCAGTTGATCTCACTGTCGTCGGACCAGAAGCCCCGCTCGTCGCGGGGATTGTAGATTACTTCCAACAGGTGGGCTTGCGCATCTTCGGGCCGTCCAAGCAGGCTGCGCAGCTAGAGGGTAGCAAAGCCTTCGCCAAACAGTTCATGAGCGAGCACGGCATCCCAACCGCGCCTTACGCTGTCGCGCGCACCCCTGAAGAAGCCTTCGCCTACATCGACCAGCACGAGCCAACGCTAGTCGTCAAAGCTGATGGGCTGGCGGCGGGCAAAGGGGTGTTCGTCTGCGACACACGAGAGGAATCGCGCGCGGCGGTGCAGGCCATCATGGTCGACCGCGCATTTGGCGAGGCCGGCAGCGCCGTTGTGTTAGAAGATCGCCTCACTGGGCGCGAGCTGTCCGTGTTGGCGTTCTGCGATGGACGGCGCGCGGCGGTCATGCCGGTGGCACGCGACCACAAGCGCGCCCACGATGGTGATCAAGGGCCAAACACCGGCGGCATGGGCGCGTTCGCCCCCGCCCATGACGTGCCCGCCGACGTTGTCAACGAAGTTGTGACGCGCGTGATCCAACCGACGCTTGACAGCTTGATCGCCTCAGGCAATTCATACCGCGGCGTGCTGTATGCGGGCCTCATGCTCACCGAACGAGGCCTTATGACGTTGGAGTTCAACTGTCGCTTTGGCGACCCCGAAGCGCAGGTGATCCTGCCGCTGCTCAAAACTGACCTGATCGACGTCATCGACGCCTGCCTTGTCGGCCAGCTTGATCGCGTGGCAGTGGAATGGTCAGATGAGGTGTGCGTGGCGGTCGTCTTGGCGTCAGCGGGGTACCCACACGAGTATCGGCGCGGCCTGCCAATAAGCGGGCTGGACGCCTCGCTGCCCAACAGCGTGCTGTTCCATGCCGGGACGACCCAACACGGCGATCAAGTCATCACCAGCGGGGGGCGCGTGCTGACCGCCACTGCCACCGGCCCGACGCTGGCTGCTGCCGCTGAACGGGCCTACCAGCTTGCGGCTGCCGTGCGCTTTGACGGCCTGTTCTACCGCAAAGACATTGGCCAAACAGGAGCAGCTCACCCATGACAACCTATGCTGAGTCAGGCGTCAACATCGACGCCGGCAACGAGGCAGTGCGTCTGATGCGCGCCGCCATCCGCCGCACCTACACCGCTGCCGTCTTATCTGATACTGGTTCTTTCGGCGGCCTCTACTCACTCAAGGCGCTGGCTGGGATGCGCGAGCCGGTCTTAGTCGCGTCGACGGATGGCGTCGGCACAAAGACCAAAGTCGCCAGCCGCCTGAACCGCTGGGGAACCATCGGGCAGGACTTGGTGAACCACTGCGTGAACGACATCCTAGTACAGGGCGCGCAGCCGCTGTTCTTCCTCGACTACGTGGCCTCGTCTAAGCTCATCCCGCAGCAGATCGCCGAGATCGTCGGCGGCATGGCTGCCGCGTGTGAAGCGCTGGGGATCGCCCTGCTGGGGGGCGAAACCGCTGAAATGCCGGACGTCTACCTCGATGGAGAAGTGGACCTCGTCGGAACGATCGTCGGCGTGGTGGAGCGTGAACAGATCATCGACGGGCGGCGCATGCAGATGGGCGATGCGCTGGTCAACCTACCCTCATCTGGGCTGCACACCAACGGCTACTCGCTCGCGCGCCGCGTGCTGGCCAATCTCGACTGGGACGCGCCGCGCGCTGACCTGAACGGCGTCTCCATCGGCGAGGCGCTGCTAGCTGTCCACCGCCCTTACTTACATGAAGTGCATGCCATTCAAAGCGCAGGCGTTGAAATCCGCGCGCTGGCGCACATCACCGGCGGCGGCATCGTGGAGAATCTGCCGCGCGTGCTGCCTACGGGGCTGAGCTTCGACCTGCTGCCCGACACGTGGCCAGTCCCGCCGATCTTTCGCTTGATCCAACAGCAGGGGCAGATCACCGACGAGGAGATGATGCGCGTGTTCAACATGGGCTTAGGGATGATCGTCGTCGTGCCCACCGATCAAGCTGAACGCGCCGTCGCCAGCGTGGACAGCGCAAGCGTCGTAGGCCACATCCGCGAGGGCAGGCATGGCTAAACCCGCGCGCCTGATCATCCTCATCAGCGGTGGCGGCAGCAACCTGCAAGCGCTGATCGACGCTGTCGCGGCTGGCAAGCTGAACGCTCAGATCGTGCTGGTCGTTTCCAATCGCAAAGACGCTTTTGGACTCCAGCGTGCGGAAAAAGCGGGCATCCCAACGCTCTATTTCCCGTTGAAGCCCTACCGCGACACCTACCGTGATCGCGCTGACTACGACGCCGACCTTGCCCAAGCACTGTTGCCTTACCGCCCCGATCTGATCGTCATGGCGGGCTGGATGCACATCTTCAGCAGTCACTTCCTCGCCTATTTCCCGCGCCGCGTGATCAACCTGCATCCAGCGCTGCCAGGCCTGTTCAACGGCACACACGCCATTGAGCGCGCGTTTGAGGCTTTCCAGCAGGGAGAGTTGACCCACAGCGGCTGCATGGTGCACTACGCCATCCCAAAGGTGGATGAGGGGGATGTGATCGTGCAGGCGGTGGTCCCCATCCTGCCAGATGACACCCTAGAGACGTTTGCTGCGCGGATGCACGCCGCAGAACATCAGATCATCGTACAAGCTGTTCACATCCTCACCAGCCAGCGCTAATCGCCAATGGCTGGGGCCAGCGGCAGCGCAGGGTCAGCGTCGCGCTTGGGTTTGGGGCTGTAGACCATCCCCATAATCACCAAAGCGGCCAGCCCTGCCCCCACCATCGCTGTGAGAAAGGTCGCGTTGAAGCCCGCAACATCTGCGATCCAACCGCCCAGCACCGGCGCAACGAGCGTCGCCGGCACGATGAGCGTGTTGCTCAACCCGACGTAGTACGGGCGCGTGCTGGCGCTGCCGAACTCTGAAGTAAATGCGAGCGTGCTCGTCCACTGGCTGCTGTTCACAAGACCTGTCAGGATGAACACGAGGAAAAACCAGTTACCAGTTGGCGCGAAAATCGCCACCCCTGCGCCCAGCGCCATCGCCACGCAGCCCACCGCCAGCATCGCCCGATGCCCCAGCCGATCACCCAAATACCCCAGAAGCGGGCTGGCAACCACTTGTGCCAGCAGCATCACGCCGGTCATCACCCCGATGAGCTGTGGGCTGATGCCATAAGTGCGCAGCGCGTGCACCGTGTAGAAAGCCGCGCCGATCTGCCCAAACTGCATCAGCGCGCGCGCCACGATGAACCACCTGAAATTGACGTCGCTCTTGAGCAGCGCTTTCCACTCTGCCACGTTGTCGGCAAAGGACTTGGGCGCAGTTTGAACCGGCGTGTGTTCCACTTCGCGCGTCAGCGCCAAGAACACAAACGAGATCACCATTGCGACGCCCGTCAGGAAGAAGCAGATCGCAAAGTTCAACGGATACGGCAGCAGCAGCAGCAACCCAGCGATGAACGCCGCGATGCTCGCCAGCAAGTTAGCACTGCCCGATTGCACGCCGTAGAACGTCCCGCGGATCGTGCGCGGCAGGATTTTGGCAACCATGCTCTGCCATGCGTTAGCCGTCAGCCCTGCGCCGAGCGACTGCCACGTGATGACGATAAAGGCCGCCACCAACGCCGACTCGCGCGGGATCGACGGCACGAGCAGCGCCAAACCAGCCAACACGAACATCGGGATGCGCTCGTGAAGCGTCATCGCCAACACCATCGGTTTATAGCGTGTCAGCTGCGCCATGCGCCCTGTGATGAACAACTGTGGAAGCTGCCACCCCATCAAGTGAATCGTTGCTACCAAGCCGATCAGCGCGGTCGATTCCGTAAGGGACGCAAAAAAGAGTGGAATAACCGTCACCCATGAGGCGAAGCCCAACCCCAAGCCAAAAAATGTCCCATCCAGCAGATTCACGAGGAAGTTGTGGCGCACCTGACTGCGCTGCATGGACACGTCCATACAATCACCACCCTTTTTGATGCACCGACACACTATCGTAGCAGAAGATGGTCGCTGATTCCAGCCGTTTAACCTAGTTGGCGCAGTGTGTTAACGAGAAGTTGAAGATCAGCGTGTTTGACTTGTTCCCACGCGACATCCGACTGTTCAGTCGGCAGCCGCTGTTGAAGGGTGAACACGGTGGTTTCCACCTCGTCGATGAGTGAATCCGGCGTGTTGGGCCATTGAGCCAGAAACGCCCAAATGTAATACGACGCGAGCAGTTGATCCGACGCTGTCAAGGCCTCTGCCACTTGGCAAAGCGTGCTCGCAGCCAGTTCATCCGGTTTGTCGATTAAACTTTCGATAGATTCCACAGCCTGCTGCAGCACATAGCTGCTTTGATCTGCGCTTGGGGCTGACCATTCCTGCCGCTGCAAGCGAGCGAGAGTCTGCGCCTCTTGATAGTAGCTCATGGCGGCCTCTTGATCGCCAAACTCGAAGTACACATCCCCGATCTGGTTCAGCAGTTCAGTCCGTGCGGCTGAATCATCGACATCTACCAACGACAGCGCTGCACTAAAGTGCTGAAGCGCAGTTTGCAGGGCATTCAGCGCCATCGCTGTCACACCCATCATGTGCAGCGCGCGCACTACCAACAGTTGACGACCACTGCCGCTTGCAAGCTCATACATATGCGCAAACTCGTGTTCAGCTTGCTGGTAGTACCCACGCGCCAGCAGCAGCTCTCCCATCAACTGACGGATTTCCGCTTCTGTAGCCGCCGCTTCAACGCTGTTTAACTGTAACTGTGGCAGCAGATCCAAACAGCGGCGCACCATGCGCGCCGCCTCGTCGTAGGCTCCTTCGCGCAGTAGCTGTCGAATTGTCACCAACGAGTAGCGCAGCTCACGCGGTAGATCACCTGCTATCCCCCAGTGATAGGCCAGCGCCTGCGCATAGTCGGGATGCGCCTCAAATTGGGTTTCCATCGCCTGCGCCACACGCATATGCAGCGCCTGTCGCTGATCCCGCGTCAGGCTGTTGAGCAAATCCTCACGCAGTTTGTCATGAGAGAACCGCCAGCGCTCATCGTCCACCTCCAAAATGTTGGCGTTGGCGCAAGCAGTAAGCCATGCTTCGCGGTTAAACGCCGCGGCTGCGCTGAGCACCTCAAAGTTGATGAAACGCCCCATCACTGCCGCCAACTGCAATACCACACGGTCAGGCTCGCTAATCTGGCGCAAGCGGCGCTGCATCACTTGGCGAGCGCTGCCCGCAAAAATTGATGGGGGCAGCGTCGATTGGCCAATTTTATCCAACTCATCCACCTCAGCGGCGAGCACACGCACCGCCTCGATGATAAAGAAGATGTTGCCCTCGCTCTCACGGTGCAGCAAATCAACGACCTGTGGGCGTCGGCCTGCTGCGCCCAGCATCGCCTCGCCAAGTGCTTCAATGCCATGTACATCCAGTCGGCGCAGCTTGATAACCTCCGCATGAGGCAGCAGCACCTGTAACCCATCCGCCTCATTGTCGCGGAATGTGCCGACGATCAACAATTGAAGTGGGGGCAAGATCTCTCTAAGCTGCGCCAACAGCCGCAGCGACTCGCTGCCAGCCCACTGCAAATCGTCGAGTAGAATTAACATAGGCGCATTTGACGCTGCAGCGATACGCCCGATGAGCTGCGCCAGCGCTTGTGAATGCGCCTCAGGAGTTAACTCTGCCGTTGCCATTCCAGATAAATCCCGATCGAGCAAGCGGTTAATGTCAGGCAAGAGACGGCTCAGGATCGCCAATTCATCCTCATTCAAGGTCGGCGCGATCAACGCTAGCCAGCGCAGCACCGGCCGCCACAGCTCATAAGGACGGTTGGCAATTTCGCTGGCCTGCCCACGCATGACAATCGTGCCGCGCACCATCGCCAGCGTCCGCAGCTCGTCTAGCAGACGCGATTTGCCTACGCCGCTTTCACCGCTGATCAAGATCAGACGCCCATGAGATTTTTCAGCGTCGTCCAGCGCGTAGGTCAAGTAGGACATCTCAGCCTCGCGCGAGACGAGGCGAGACGCCTGCAAAAAGCTCTCACGGGTAGCGCTGCTCTCTACAGGGTAATTGCGAATGCCAACGCGGTTAATGGCGCGAATGACCTCTATCGCTGATGGATAGCGATCATTGGGATCTTTGGACAACATCCGCCAGATGATAAACGCCAGATCGACAGGCACATCCATCCCGTCGATGTCCGGAACGACGTTCATGATCTCATGAATGAGCGTCGGGGCGTGATGCAGGGTGTAGGGATGCCCACCAGAGAACACTTCATAGGCCATCATCCCGGCTGCGTACAAGTCACTGGTTGCGTCTCCACGCGCGCCAGCAAGAATCTCTGGAGCCATATACGCCAGCGTTCCAGCCGTCAGATAATCTTCGTCGGCTGTGTTGCGCTCATGGAGTTTTGCTAGCCCAAAATCGAGCAGCTTTACCTCGGTTGTTACCAAAACGTTGGCCGGTTTGAGGTCGTGATGAATGATGCCGCGCCGATGGACATACGCCAGCGCTTGCAGCATCTGCACAAAGAGGTCAAGGCGATATTCTAACGAGCGATTAGCACAGGCTTCCACCAGCGTGCGCGGGGATGACAGCAGCTCCATCGTGAAATATGGTTCATGTGATTCATCGAACCCATAATCCAACATTTGCACGATGTTCGGGTGGCACAAGGTAGAAGCGAGCTTGAACTCCCGCGCAAGCGATGCGCGGAACTCTTTGCCGTCAGTTGAATCGCCCAAATGCCCAGTAGACACATCTTCGATGATCCGTTTGAGCGCAACTTCTCGATTGTTCAAGCGATCATAAGCACGATAGACTGTGCCCATGCCGCCGCTGCCCAGTCGTTCGTGGAGCACATAGCGCCGCGCGATCAACGATGTCTGCGTGGAGGCCATAGCAGCCTACTCGTCACCGCCCTGTAGCTCGATCCCAAGCATCAGTTGGATTTTTTCCAGCAGGCGTGGGAACTTTACAGGTTTGCTTTCGTATTCATCACAGCCAGCAGCCAGGCAGCGCTCACGGTCACCGGCGATGGCATGGGCTGTCAGCGCGATGATCGGGATATGCCGCAGCTTGGGATCCGCTTTCAAGCGGCGTGTCGCCTCCCAGCCATCCATCACAGGCAAGCTCATATCCATCAAGATCAAGTCAGGCATTTCCTGCTTGACGACTTCAATGCCCTGCGCCCCATCGACCGCAACTAAGATCTCAAAACCGCGCCGCTCCAGCCGCCGCGTGAGCATATCAAGGTTCATTTCATTGTCTTCAACCAGCAATATTTTAGCCATCGGACGGTTTCTCTCTCCCCTGCAAATTCATCAAGGTCAGCACCTGCCGCCGCACCTCTTCAATCAATCGATCTGATGAGTAGGTTTGTTTCTCTAACACCTGCTCCACATAGGCGCTCAAAATCAGCCGTTCCTCTGCGGTTAAGTCCTTTGCTGTCAGCACGATAATCGGCACTGCCTGCCAATCCGAGCGCTGGCGCATCTGCGTGATGAACTCGATGCCGTCCATCTCTGGCATCATCAGGTCAGTCAGGATAATCGTCGGCAAGCCCACTTCATTGAGATGTGCCAGTGCTTCCTTGCCATTTGAAGCAGAGCGGACTTCCCATCCGGCACGCTCCAGCGTTTTCATCAGCACATCGCGTGTGTCATCGTCATCCTCGACGATCAACACGCTGCCCGGCGGGATCCGACCTGTGTCACCTTTGTTGTTGCGATACTTCTGTAAAATTTGCGCAAGCCGCTTGCGGTCAATCGGCTTCGTCATGTAGTCAGACGCGCCCAACGCAAACCCACGCCGCCGATCATCCACCATCGTCAACATCACCACCGGAATATCGGCCAACTGCGCATCAGCCTTAATGGCGGCCAACACGCTCCAACCATCCATCCCCCCCATCATGACATCGAGCGTGATGATGTCTGGGCGGTGCTCGCGCGCCATTTCAAGTCCTTCGCGCCCGTTGTTCGCCGTCATGACCGCAAAACCATCTTTTGTGAGCACCCGCGAGATAATCTCGCGCACGTTGGCGTCATCGTCGATCACCAGCACCCGCGGCTTCCAGAAATCTACCTGCTCAACCGACGGCATGACACCGGTGCTGCGCGCGTTGGCCGGCGCTTCAGCCTCTGTGTCACTCTTCGTCGCCTCTACGTCTGCCGGCAAGATGATAGTGAAGGTTGTGCCAACGCCGTATTCGCTGTCTACAAGGATGTCGCCCCCCATCATCTGGCAGAAGCGGCGGCTGATCGTCAAGCCCAGCCCTGTGCCGCCATACTTGCGCGTCGTGGAAACATCCGCCTGTGTGAACTCCTTGAACACCTCTTGCATCTGCGACAGCGTCATACCGATGCCGGTGTCCTGCACCGAGAAGTAGAGCCAATCGCGCCCATCTTCCACGCGGCGCTCTACCAAGAGCCTGATCTCTCCCTTGTCGGTGAACTTAGTGGCGTTGCTCAACAAGTTCAACAGCGTCTGGCGGAACTTCGTCAGATCAGCGTGCATCCGCCCCGGGTTGTCCACATAGCGCACTTCAAAGCGGTTATTGTTTTTCGCCATCAATGGTTGGATGGTGTTGGCAATGTCCGTGACCACAGACTGCACATCGAACGTCTCGAGGTACAGTTCCATACGACCTGCTTCAATCTTGCTCAGGTCGAGGATGTTGTTGATGAGGTCGATCAGATGGTTGCCTGCGGTTTGAATCTTATTCAGTTCAGGCACGATATCCTCGTAGCCGAACTCTTCTGCTTCTTCTTGAAGCATCTCGCTGTAGCCAATGATGGCATTGAGCGGTGTCCGCAGTTCATGGCTCATATTCGCCAAGAAAGCGCTCTTGGCGCGGTTGGCGCTTTCAGCCGCTTCTTTGGCGCTTTGCAGCTCACGTTCTGCCAGTTTACGCAGGGTAATATCGCGCGCGATGCAGGCCACCCCGGTCAAACGAGTGTCCCGACCGATGATCGGGTTGAACGCAATCTCATAGTCGAACTGCTCATTGTTGAAGCTGTACTGCTCCTCGACAGTGAAGCGCAGCCCGTCTAGCGCGTGATTGTAGCGGATGAGCCACGCCTCGCGTGGCAAATCTGCCAACACGCTGAGCATCTCAGCCCCCTGTTCCAACGTCACGTTGAAGAACTGTGAAAACATCTCACGCGCCGCCGTGTTAATAACCACCACCCGGTAATCACGATCTACTGACCAGATCGCATCGCGCGTGTTCTCAATAAACGCGGTCAGGTTGGCTTCATTGGCGGCCAGCGCCACCTGCGTGCGGATGCGCTCCTCGATCTCCTGCTGCATCGCGCTGTAGAGCTGCGCGTTATCAACGGCGATGGCGGCCAGCTCAGCAAATGTGCTTAGGCTTTCCACCATCTCAGTGGTCACGTGTCGATCTTCCTCAAAGAACGAGAAACCCAAAACGCCGACAACTTCTGTTCCATGGCGTAACGGCACCGCTAACGACGCGCGCACAGCATCGCTGACGTTGTTATCTAACCGACCTGCCCATGCACGATAGTCATCAATCACCATCGCCTCGCCAGTCGCCCACACCTTTCCCACAAGGCCGACCCCCAACTCAGCGACAGTGTGCTCTTGGTTAGCAAACCGTCCTGTAGCGATTTCCAGCGTCATTTCGTTGGTATCGCGGTGCAGCAGAAACACATAACCATGTTCTGTCCCTAAGAGTTCACCCGACCGGCTCACAATACTTTGCAGCAAGTCCTGCAGCTCCAGTCGCTCCATCAAGGTAAGGGCGATTTCATGCAGCGTTGCGAGGTACTGATTTTGACGCTTCAAGCGCTGCTCGGCTTCGCGCTTTTCGGTCACATCACGCACCAACCCACGAAAGCCGATCGGCTGATCGTGTTCATCCACAATAAGAGACGCCGAAACCTCGAACTGACGATTAGATCCAATGAGAGAAAAATCAATTCCAGTCAAGGGCTCGCGCGTTGCATACACCTGTTTGAAGGCTTTCCCAATGCGTTGGATGCTCTCCTCGTCCATGATGTCACGGTTATTAATGAGCGACGGGTTCCGACCATCCAGTTGCAGCAAACGCATCAGCGCGGCGTTCCAAAAGACCAGCGACCCGTGCAAGTCAACTTCGTAGTACCCTTCCTCAATACTGCTGATGATAGCGGTGCTCTTAGCTTCGCTGGCGCGGCGAGCGCTTTCGGCCTGCTTTTGTATGGTAATATCGCGG
>DAOUBS010000109.1:0-2505 GCA_034432435.1 Anaerolineae bacterium | reverse complement strand
GACTGTAAACCTAACTGACTCGCTCCGCCTTTGGCAGCACCCGCAGCAGCGGGGCGGCCTGATGGCACTGGACTTCTTTCATCGTCTCCTGTGTGACGTAGAGCACGTCGTAGAGGAAACTCATCAGTTCTTGTCGGCTCAAGCCGGTAGCAGTTTCAGCTTCATGGTCGGCGGCGGCGCTGTGCAGCACGTCGAGGATGTCTAGCACGGCGTTTAACTGTTCAAGGGGGACCTGCCACTGCTGCTTGCTCATCTAAACCTCTGCTTGAAGTGGTGTGAAACCGAATAAAAAAGGGTATGAGCCTTGTGTTGGTCTCATACCCCTTTGATCGTCAGAGGTTATGCAAGTGGTCAGGTAATGCTAAGAGGCCATTCCCTTTCCACACTCAGACCAACACCCAGGATGCGATGATGTGAAGCTGCTCCTATAGACGGCAAGGCACAAATTGCCTTCGTTCGGTGGCTCGTCATCCGCTAGTCGGCGGAACGAGACGGGGCCTGAAGCATCTTTCGCATCAGCAGCGCCGATGAACCCCGCACGGATGAACCCCATCCCGCTGAGTCCAGCGAGCGGGCGCACACGAGCAGCCATCACGCCGCTGGTTGCATTTCCTCCGAAGTTCATCTTGATCACGCTTGTGCACTCCTAGTGCCGGTGCAGAAAAGATATATCGTCTAGAAGGGTACCGCAGATTTCACGGCATGTCAATGGGGTTTTTCAAGGGTCACAGGGCAAATGCATCAACGCGGCAGGCTGCGGCCCCACAACTCTCTCACGCCGCCGTTTCTCCCCGCTCGCCCCGCGGCTGACCTACGCTCATCCCCGCGCGCGACGAACTGTGCTACACTGATGCTGCACTCGTAGTTTGAGGATTTTTGAGTTATGGCCGATGAGCTGCCACGCCTGAACGCGGACGACGACCCCGACCTGCCCCCCCCTTCATCAGAGCCGTCGCCGCTGCCCTATGATGACCTGCCCGCCACCGCGCCCCCCCCAGCAGACGACTACACCGACCCGTTGGCGCGCGCTAGCGCCCTTCAGATGACTGAGCCGCTGGGCGATGAGCCGCTGAGCGATGACACTGACGACGTGCCCTTCCCGACCATCCGCCAGATGGCTGAAGACTACGAGGTGGAGCGCGCAAGCGCCCAAGACACGGACGTGCCGTTCCACCTGCCGCACGCCGACGCCGACGAGCACACGATTGATCGGCGCAACGAGATGCACCAGATGCCGACGATGCCGATCTTCCGCGAGCCGGGCAAGAGCGACCCGCGGCGGACGCTCGTCGGCAGCGGCGGCCTCGACCCCAACCCCGACATGACCTACCTCAGCGAGCCGACGCTGGCCAACATGCCCGCGGCGACGATGCCGCAGCAGACCCAAGAGCATCCCCGCTGGCAGCCGCCCGCCCAAGCGTCGCCCTACGTGGCCGCGCAGGGGGCGTATGTGCCGCCGCCGCCCGCTGCGTTCGCGGGGGGCAAGCCGCTGCCGAGCCGCCGGCCCGCGCCGCGCCGCTTCCTCGGCCTGCCCGCGGGCTGCCTCTACGCGCTCGGCGCGTTGGTGTTCACCGTGTGCGGCGGCTTGACCTTCCTCAGCGTGGCCGTGTTCTCGGTGTTCATCCCTTACTTGGAAAGCCAGTGGGAGAGCGAACTCAGCCGCGTGGACAACTACCGCGCGTTCCAGAGTACTTTCATCAACGATCGCCACGGCCAGCGCCTGTTTGAGGTGTTCAACGAAGGCCGCCGGACAACCGTCCCGTTTGAGCGTTTCCCGCGGCATCTGATCAACGCGACTATCGCCATTGAGGACAGCAGCTTCTGGACGAACATCGGCATCGACGTGCCGGCGACGACAGTCGCGCTGCTGCAATTCCTCGGCGCGGGCGGAGATGGCAACACGCCGGGCGGCAGCACGATCACCCAACAGCTCGTGCGCAACGTGCTGTTCGACCCGCAGAAGCGCGCTGAGCGCAGCGCCGCCCGCAAAGCCGAGGAGATCATCCTTGCCATCCTGCTGACGCAGCGCCGCAGCAAAGAGGACATCCTCGCGCTTTACCTGAACGAGATCTACTACGGCAACCTCGCCTACGGCGCGCAGACCGCCGCGCAGGTCTTCTTTAGCAAGAACGTTGAAGACCTGACGCTAGGGGAAGCGGCGCTGCTAGCAGGCCTGCCCCAAGCCCCCGCTGACCTTGACCCGCTCAACCCTGATCCGGCGGTGCAGGCGCGCGTTTACGCCCGCCAGCGCCAAGTGCTGGATGAGATGGTCGATGAGGGCTTCATCACCCCGCAGGAGCGCGATCAGGCGTTGGCGCAGGGCCTCGCCTTTAACCCGCAGCAGACGAGCCTACGCGCCCCGCACTTCACCGTCTACGCCCAGCGTGAACTCACTGCGATTATGCAGGGGTTGGGCTACTCGCCGGCCGACTTGGCGCGCGGTGGCTACACGGTTTACACCACGGTTGACCTCGCCATCACCGATTTGGCGCTGCAAGCCGCGCG
>DAOUBS010000108.1:0-13018 GCA_034432435.1 Anaerolineae bacterium | reverse complement strand
GTGCCTGATCTGCGCGTGAGTCAACTGCGCTGGTCGCAGTAGCCAGCAGCAGCAGGGGGGCGGCTCCGTTGGGGGCCGCCCCCATCCTCTCTAGGGCCTCGCAGCTCAGACCTCTCTTGACCATACCCCGACTGCACGGACAAAAAATGCCAGGGTCAGGCAGGCCGCTCGTACAGGGCCGGGCTGACCACAAGCCGGAACTCTCGCGTGCGCGGCAGCGGTTTGCGCTTGAGGAGAACGTCCTCAAGCGTTCCGACATGCCGGTGGCTGGACAAATCTCGCGCCGGAACGCTATGTCAACATGCAGGGGAAAGTCACAGGGGATTAGAGCAATCGCATCAGACGCACATCGACAATCTCGATGTTGCGTTAGAGATGATCAGTCGGTTCGGAGTGGTGTATAATGCACTCGAGCGCAGCGATCAGCAAGAACTGCTGCGCCACGTTGTATCTCGGGTCGTGATCGACAACGAGGGAATTATCAGTTTGGAGCTGCGTGCCCCCTTTGCCTACCTTCAGAATATCAATGATGAACTGCACAAGGGGAAGCAGGCACAAGAAGACAATCTGGCGAATAGCGAAAAGAAAACCGGTGAAGATGACTTCACCGGTTTCCCCAAGATGGAATGTTCGCTTACCATCCTAAGCTGCGGGAAGGACAGGATTCGAACCTGCGATACCCTTACGGGTATAACTGCTTAGCAGGCAGCCCCAATCGACCACTCTGGCACCTCCCCAAGTTGTTAACGTGACGCAGCGGAGAGAGTGGGATTCGAACCCACGGTGCCCTTGCGGACACGGCGGTTTTCAAGACCGCTGCCTTAAACCACTCGACCATCTCTCCGAGAGTGAAGTGGCTTCACGTTCTAAAAATATAGCACAGGCATCACAAAGGGTCAATCCTAAAATTGCCCCCCGCCTGACACGCGACTGCCCAATGTGACCCCTCGCCTGCTATAATCAGCCGCATTAGATAGGTCGTTCGCTTATGAACACTGCGCTTGGCTTTGGATACGTAGCGCTCATCGTCTACCTTGCAAACCTCGTAATCTTGGGCACGTTTCGAGTAGACGTCGTGCGCTGGATGCTGCTTGGGCTGTGCTTGCTGTTGGGCATGGTTGGGTTGTCCGTCCTGCAAGAGGCCAGCAGCGCCCTCGCCCTGTTGACGAGCGCTACGGTCGTGCTGGGCGCAATCACCGCGGCGATCTTCACGCTCCACGCCCCTACGCGGCAGCAGCTTCGGCGCTGGCTGCCTGCACAGGCCACCTATCAACCTGATTCGATCATCCACACAACCGCCATCGTTTTCATGCTCTTTCAGGTGTTGTTCACGCTGGCGATCTTCCAACTGTCCGGCGGCCAAGCAGGCCTCGCCGCCGCGCTTGCAGAGAATCCCCCCACAGTGGCCGACGCCCTCTTCAGCGGCGGCGTGTACACGCTACTCGCGCTGGGTGGAGTTGGCTTCTACCTGCGCCGCAGCCTGCCCGAGACGCTGCAGCGGCTGGGGCTAGACGGTCTGACCCCCACCGCTGCCCTCGTCGCGGTGGGCGCGGGTCTGCTTATGCAGCTTGGGTCGCTCATCTTTACCGCCCTGTGGGTGAGCGTGACGCCGCCCGACGTGCTGGCCGAGCAGCAAGCGGCTGGCAACGCTATCGCGCTGGCGAGCATCGGCAGCCTGTGGGCGATCCTCGCTGCCGCCGGAGCCGCCGCCATCGGTGAGGAGATCTTGTTCCGTGGGGCGCTTCAGCCCGTCTTTGGTCTCGCGCTCACAACGCTCATGTTTACGTTCGTCCACACTCAGTACCTGGGCAGCCCGGCGCTGCTGTACATCGGCATCATGGGCGCGCTCTTGGGGTGGCTGCGCCTCAGATATGGCACGGCTGCCGCTATCATCGCCCACTTCCTGTTCAACTTGATCAGCTTGCAGATCGCCAGTTTGGGGGTCACATGAGGCATTTTGTTGGGCTGCTGCTCTTCGCCATCGTCATCTCAGCGTCTGCACAAGCGCCAGAGAGCGCCCTCACGACCACCTCGCGCCTGCTGTTTCCGGATCGCCTGCTGCTGGAAGCAGCCGTCGCGCTGCCAGCGTCGGACGTTCAAGCCATGACCCTCAACATCGCCGTGCCGGGTCGCCCAGTGCTGACCGTGCGCTTTCCAAGTGAACAGCCCTATCGCTTCGCGCGTGAGTTCGTCATCGCAGATTTTACCTTCGCCTTTCCAACGGATGACGTCGTCGCCCCGTTCACCGAGATTCAATACCGCTGGACGGCTGCGCTCAGCAGCGGTCAGCAGCTTATCGTCGGCGACAGCGTGATCTATCAGGACATGCGCGTGCCGTGGCAGACCCTCACCAGCGACAACGGCGCTTCGATCGTCCATGGGAACGACACGCGCTTCAACTTCCGTTCAGAACTCGCCGAGACCAGTGCTCTGCTCGCCCGCTTGGAGGCGGAAACTGGTCAAGCTTTGCAAGCACCGTGGGTCGTTTACCCGCCCGATGTGCCGCCAATCTGCGCCGTGTTCACCGTCAACGGCGAGAACCAACCGCGACACCGCTACTTCTGGGCAGGCGCTGAGCGCGACGAACCGTGCGACGTCACGCTAGGCCAGCGCGTGTTTGAAGCCAACGGCTATCAAGTGATCACAGACACAGCAGGCTTGGCAGCGCTGCGACGCCGTCTTGTTGAAGCGGCATACGCTGGCTTGTGGCCGATGTGGACGCCCGCATGGTTCCGTGAGGGGGTCATCAGCCTGTACGTGCCGCGCCGCGTGGATGACGTTGGAATTGTGCGGCAGGCGCTGCGCAGCCGCCGCCCCCTCAGCCTCGCCGTCATGGCAGCAGACCCCGCCGCGCCCACTGATGCGCTGTGGTACGCTCAAGCGCAGACCATGACGCGCTACCTGCTAGCGACGTTCGGCGTGCCGCCCGTGTTTGAATTGGCCCGCACGCTGAACAACTACCCTGACTTCGCAGCGGCTTACGCCAGCGTGTTGAACAAGCCGATCAACGCTTTGCTGCCTGACTGGGAAACGTGGGTCTATACTGAGGCAGCCTTCCTTGCGAGCAGTTTCAGCATCTACGCCGTGACGACACCTACCCCCACCCCCACGCTGACGCCCAGCCCAACGCCCATCCCGCCCACGGCCAGCAGCACACCTACCCCCGCCCCACAGGTGACCGTCACGCCGCGCCCAACGCGCACCCGCATCCCGCCCACCGCGACGCCCAGCCCTCTGCCTCCAGAGCCGTTTGTGATCCGCGCGACGCCCACCCCTCCCCCCACAGCAAGCGGCGTGCTGCCGACCAATGCGCCCCTCGCAGCGCTGGTGAGCTTGGGCGTCTCGGCTCTAGCGCTCATCGCGCTGGTTGGCTATGTGCTGCTGCGCCGCCGCTAACACGTTTAGGAGTCATCGATGACGATCAACCTTTACGCCCTCGACCTTGAGGGGATGACACAACTGCTCAACAACTGGGGCGAGCCTGCCTTCCGCGCCAAGCAGCTTCATGAATGGGTCTACACCAAACGCGCACGCAGCTTCGACGAGATGACTAACCTGCCCAACGCGCTGCGCCGACGCCTCGCTGAGGAGGCGACCCTCGGCACACTTGAACTAGTCACCGAGCAGCGCAGCCAAGATGGGACGATGAAGCGGCTGTACCGGCTACAAGACGGTCAGCTCATCGAAAGCGTGCTGATGCCCTACGACGACCATCGGCGAACGGCCTGCATCTCGTCACAGGCGGGGTGCGCGATGGGCTGCGTGTTCTGCGCGACAGGGCAGATGGGCTTCGCGCGCCACTTAAGCGCAGAAGAGATTTTCGAACAGGCGATTGCCTTCGCCCGTGAGCTTGAGGCCGAGGGCGACCGCCTGAGCAACATCGTGCTGATGGGCATGGGTGAGCCGTTCCACAACTACGACGCGACGCTGGCCGCCGTGCGCCGCCTGATGAACGAACTAGGCATCGGCGCGCGCCACATCACCATCAGCACTGTGGGAATCGTCCCAGCCATTCGCCGCTTTGCCGAAGAAGGCCTGCAAGTGACGCTGGCCGTCAGCCTGCACAAAGCCACGGACGAGGAGCGAAGCGCCTTGCTGCCAATTAACAAGCGCTGGCCGCTGGCCGAGCTGATGGCTGCCTGCCGCGACTACGTGGAGAAAACGGGCCGCCGCATCACCTTCGAATGGGCAGCCATCGCTGGCCAGAACGACACCACAGCAGAAGCTCACAAGCTCGGCAAGCTGCTGCAAGGCTTGCTGTGCCACGTGAACATCATCCCACTGAACCCGACCGGCGGCTACCCAGGCCTGCCCAGTGACCTCAGCGCGGTGCAGCGCTTCATCGACATTCTGGCGACATACCACGTGCCCGCCACCGTGCGCGTGCGGCGCGGAATCGACATCGACGCCGGCTGTGGCCAGCTTAAGTCCAACGTCATCCGCGCCCAGCAGATCAAGACGCGCTCCAGTTGAAAAAAACGCCGGTGTTGGTCTGCACCGGCGTCATAGTCGTCGCTTATCGCGTTTCCGCATCTTTGCTGATAGACAGCGCGCGGTGAATCGGTGAGAGGAGGCTGAACATCACTGGCACGACGATCAACGTGAGCACGGTGCTGCTGATCACCCCGCCGATCACGACCGTCCCCAACTCAGAGGCGATGATCGCCCCGTCTGAGAGGCCAACGGCGAGCGGCGTCAGCGCGATGATCGTTGAAAGCGACGTCATCAGGATGGGGCGCAGGCGTCGCCCGCCCGCTTCAATCAGCGCATCGTAGAGCGGCATCCCACGCTCACGACGGTTCGAACGCACGCGGTCGATCAACACCACGCCATTGGCAATCACCAAGCCGATCAACATCAGCAGCCCGATCATGGCCGAGATGCCCAGCACGCGGTCGGTCAGCGTCAGTGCGATGGCAGCGCCAATCGGCGCAACCAAGATGCTGAACACAATCGCCAACCAGTAGACAAACGACTGCATCGTTGCGCTTAGGATGATCACCACCAAGCCCACCGCGAGCACCATCGCCACGCCGATGCTCTGGAAGCCCTCTGTCTGCACCTCGCTCTCAAACCCCTGCGTGACGACAAAACAGCCCTCGCGCGCGCTGCCCTCGCACAAGTTCGCCGCAATCTCAGGGATCTCACGAACCGCCTCAAGCGCAAGCTGTGTCACGCCGATGGTGTTCTCAGTCGTCAGCTCGGCACTGTAGGAGAACGCCTCTACTTGGTTGATACGGATGAACGTCGCCGATGCGCCGCTGCCCGCCTCCACGAAATTGCTCTGCGCGCGGCTGATGCCGTCGATGCTGTTGATCGCCTCGATCACTTTGGCATTCAGCTCAGACGTCAACGGGCCAGACACGACCAGCGCGAACCCGCCGAAGCCGCCATCCGCGATGGACGCCGCCGATACGTTCACGTGGCTGCTGATCGGTTGGCCGTCCGCGCACACGATGTCCAGCGCGCTGTCTACCTCTGCCACTTCCATCAAGGCACGCTGTTCAGGGCTGTTGGCCGGGGCGCTAGAAGATGGGCAGGTGTTGAAGATGCGCTTAGCTTCTAACTCAACCTCTTTGGTCAGCGCGGCCAGTTCTTGACCCGACACCGCCACGCCAATCGTGAGCGCGGCACGGTTCTCAGCGACCGTGTTACCAGTGAGCAGTGCCTCAAAGCTCGCGCCTGCGCCGCCCACGGTCGTTTGAATCGCCGTGATGCGCTCCGGGTCGATGTTGGCCGCTACCCACGCTTCCAGCGCTTCAACTAGTTCATTAGTCGTGAAGATCGATGTGCCAGCCGGCAGGTTGACGCTAACCGAGATCTGCGGCTCGCCAAAGTTCGGCAGGAAGGCGAATGGCCGCTGCGCGAGCAGCGCGACCGCCACGACAATCGACAAGAGCGCCAACCCAACAACAATCGCTTTCGTGAAGCCGTTCTTGAGCGACAAGCGCAGCACTGGCCGATAGTAGCGTGCCAGCCACAGTTCGCTGTCCTCCGGGATGTCGTTGATGTCGATGAACAGGTAGGCCAACACAGGGATCACGGTGATCGCCACCACTAGCGACCCCAGCAGCGAGTACGTCACTGCAAGGCCGAACGGCAAGAAGAACGCGCCGATCAAGCCTCCCGTCAACCCCAACGGCAGAAACACGCTCGCAGCGATGAGCGTTGCGGTGAAGATCGCTGCCAACACGTCGCGCGTGCCTTGCAGCACTGCCTCGCGCTTGACAGCGCGCTTCTCAAGGTCAGTGGCGTTCTTGCTGGCCGTCTGCTGAAGCTGGCGGAAGATGTTCTCAAGCACCACAATCGAATCGTCTACCACGCGCCCCACTGCCACCGTCAAGCCAGAAAGGGTCATGATGTTGAGCGTCAGGTTATCTGGGAAGAGACGCAGCAAAAAGTCGAAGAAGCCGCCATCGCCCGCCAGCGGGGCAATGAGCCGGTGCATCGTGGGCGCGATCCAGTACATCCCCACGAGCGCTGTCATGATCGACAGCGGGATGCTCACGGCGATCACGAGCGTCGCGCGCCATGCGGGGTCAGGCACGTTGCCTGGCCACGCCAGCACGAACAAGCCCGCGACCACCCCCACGATCAGCAGCACACGGAACACCGTATCGGACAGGTCAAACGCGCGCCCCCAATCGCCGTCGGCTGCGCCCAAATTCGACGCAACCAGCAGGAGCAGCAGCACTGCAAAGACGATCGTCATCACGCTGCCCACCAAACGACGACCCTTCAAGTTCCACGTGCCGCCGCTCAGGAAAACGAGGATGATGATCACCGCAAAGACTGCGCCGAGGCTGCCCTCGCGCGCCACCCCCTCAATCGACTGCTCGATGAAGCTCGACTGCTCGAACACCACCCCCACCTCAATGTTAGGGTCGCGCTCGTCAATCGCGTTGATCAGGCGCTGCACCTCCGCATAAGTTGAGACGGTGTTTGCGTCGGCGTCTTTAAACACAGCGATGAGCAGGCTTTCACTGCCGTTGGTGCGCGTCACTTGGCTGCGCGGGCGGTACGTCACCTCATTTTCAGCCGCGCGCGCTTGCAGCTCCTCCGGCAGGGCGGCACGCGCCTCCTCCCCTAGCAGCGCAAGGCCGCGGTTCGACACACGGAAGAAGAACTCTGGATCGCGGTTTTGGATGTAGACGACGGCCTCCGCAGGGAAGCCGCCCAACCAGCCCACCGCGGCGCTCTCACCCTGCGCATTGCCGAACAGGCTGTTGATGAGCTGCGCGCCATCTGGGAAGGGGAAGCCTTCCGGGAAGCGGAAGAAGTCATCGGCGCTGTCCAGCTCGATGTTGTAGAAGTTGCCGAGGTTCTGCCAGCCCGGGTTGAGCGCAGGCGCGGCGGGGTCAGCCGGGGGGATGTCCGTCGCATACAGCGCGGCAAGCTGCGCAAATGCCGACTTGGACGGGTCGCTGCGGATCGCCAGCAGGCGCGCGGCCTCTTCTGGGCTGAGGTTGGGCAGCGCGTTGATCTGCGCTTCCGTCAGCAGGTTAAGTGCCTCGCTGTTGAACTCCAGCAGCACCTCCGCGTCCAACCGCGCGAAGAAGTCCGGTTCAGCGGCCACGAACACTTGCAAGATGCGCGGGGTCAGGCTGTCCATCAACCGCACCTTGTAGCTGCCCAGCGCAGGCGCGACCGGCGCGCGGTTGATCTGGTTCAACACGGCGGACGGGCTGCGCTCTGCGTTGAGCGCCAGCAGGTCATCCGTCGTTAAAAAGGCGCGTTCTAGCCGTCCGCTCTGGGCGAAGAGCGTGTCCCACGCGCTGGGCAGAAGCGCACCGGGGGCTTGCGTGTCCTCTGGCAGCAGCGCGCGCACCTCATCGCTCAAAAACACCAGCATCGGCTGTGGCAGACGGCTGAAGAAGCGCGGCTGAACGTCCAGCAAGTAGCGCGCAGCCTCTGCCGGCAGGTTGCCCCACAAGCCGCCCAGCAAATCAGCGGCGTTCGGGATGTTCATCAACTGCGGCAGAATGAACGGCAGCGGCAGCGATGGGTTCAAGAGGTCATCAGCCGTGTCCAGTTCAACGTTGATATTAGCAAAGCTGGCCAGCAAGCGCCCAAACTCGGCCCATTCGGGGTTCAGGGCAGGCGCAACCACACCCTCGGGCGGCTGGCTGTTGGGGCCAGCAAGGAAACCTAAGACCGCGTTCAGGCCATCCGTGACGAGGTTTGGCGCAGGCGCGGGCGTTGCGATTGGCTCGGGTTCATCCGCTGGGTCGGCGTCTGATGGCTGGGCTGCTTCAAGAGCTTCAACGACCGTCGCAGGCTCAGCAATTGTGCCTGTGGCATAGACGCTGAACGTCGCCAACGGAATGTCCGAAAAGCTAAAGGTGATGAGCTGCGGCGGCTGCACGCGCCATGCGTTAGGCAGCGTGATCGGTGTGCGCGTGATCGTCGTAGGGTCAACCTCAGAGACGGTTGCCGCCATGATGCGCGCCGCGATTGCATCCCGCGTGAAGCCGTCGAGGTTCTCAAGGAAGTCGTCGCGGCTAACTAGGTAGGCGAACACATCTTCCGGCATGGCGAGGATCTGATCAGCGTCGAAGTAGGCCGCCATCGTCGGGTCAAGCGACAAGACGCGCTCCACGACTTCCACTGTCAGATCATCGGTCTTGCCCAGCGCCCCCGTGATCCGCCCCTCACGCAGGAAGTCGTTCAAGACAGCAGCGGCAGGGCGTGTGAAGCCAACCATCTCCAGCAGGTCGCTGGCATCGCGGAAGCGCGTCGCTTGGCCTTGCGCGTCCACCTGCCAACTGGTGGGCAGCGCGGGCGGCGGCCCATCACGCTGTGGGATCGTGAGCGGCAGCGCTGTCAACTGATCGACTGCCGTTTGATCGAGCGCGCCCAAGCCGAGGCGCGAGGCGGCTACCGCCCACACCTCGCCTGACAGGCGCAGCAGCAAACTCGAGGGCGCGATCGGCGCAGTGGGCGTCGGCGCTGCGGCTTCGCCCTCCTCTGGCAGCGTCTCGCCGCCGCCTACCGCCACCCGCGCCACATTCGGAATAGCGGCCAACTGCGGCGCAATCTCCTTCTCCACCAAGCGCTGAAGCGCGCTGGCGGTGGATTCTGGATTGTCAAGTTGGCGCGCAAGGTAAGCCAGCAGCTGCTTCAACGTTTCATCGTTCAATGCCCCCCACAGCTCAGGGGTGAGGTTGAACAAGAAGTTCGAATCGCGCTCGGCGATGTAGAGAAGCACCTGCGCGTCTAGCTCGCCAATGAGAGCCTTAGGCTGATCGGTCTCGAGCGTGCGCACTGGCAGCCACACCTCACGCAGCGCATCCCGAATCTCCTGCCGCAGCGCCTGCTGATCCAGGCCAAAGTCGTTGAACGCAGTGATGAAAGAACCAACCGTGCTGCGCGTCTCAGATTGGATGTTGATGATCTTGTCGATCTGGCTCAGGCGCGTTTCTAGCGGGAGCGTAACGAGCGCCAGCACCTGCTCGCTCGTCATGCCGCTGGTCTGAGTGAGGATGATCGTTTGTGGAATCTCCACCGGCGGCAGCAGCTCTTGGTTGAGTCGCGTCCACGCCGTCACCCCCAAGGACATCAAAACGAAAACAAGAATGATGGTTACTGCACGAAACCGTAGGGATAAGCGCGTAATTTTGTCCAGCACAAACTTCATATGAGGCGGCTCCTGACTTATGATGCGCTTGACACGCAACAACAAAAAGCGTGCTTAACTTCAGCCACTTGAGAAAATCTATCTATCAAAGAAGTTGTGTTTAATTGGACAGGTCCAGCGTACTGAGCAACTTGACAGGAAGCTCGACTGCACGTCTGATGTATAGATATTGTGCCAGAGAACGCGAGCACAATCCAATAAATGTTTTGTAAATGCTTGGCGGACAGCGCTCATCCGTTCATCACATACATTTCATGACCATAGATTATCGTAATCTACGTATTTGTGTTTCACACTGAAAGGCCTATTATGAAATCCTCAGCTTTGCTGCTACCCATCTTGAACGTTGTGGCGTATGTCGCCACGCTTGTGATCAATTTCCTCTCGCAGGCCGGGCCGAGCACGGGCATCACCCTGTTCCCTAACACCGTTCAGGATTTAGCCAACAGCCGCGCGGTGCTCTTCCTGCCAGCAAACTACGTCTTTGGCATCTGGGGGCTGATCTACACCGCTCTGGGTGCTTACGTCATCTATCAAGCGCTGCCACGCCAACGCGGCAGCCGCATCCACAACGCCATCGGGTGGTGGTTCATTGTCACCTGTGCGGCTAACAGCATCTGGCTCGTGCTCTTCTTGTACGACCTCGTCGCAGCCAGCACGCTGGCCATGCTCGTACTGCTCGGCGCTTTGATCGCCATCTACCTGCGGCTAGGGATCGGGCGCGCTGCCGTCAGCCGCAGTGAGTATTGGGCCGTGCACTTCGGCTTCAGCGTCTATCTGGGCTGGATCACCGTGGCCACTGTGGCCAACATCGCCACTGCGCTTTATCAAGCCGGCGCGGAGACGAGCTTCATCGGCCTCCCCGCCGACCTGTGGACAATCATTGTGATGGCAGTCGCTGCGCTCATCGCTGGCGCAATGCTGCTGCGACATCGTGATGTGGTGTTCGCGGGCGTCGTCGTCTGGGCGTTGATCGGCATCTTTGCGCGCCCCTTCACCACAGAAGTTTACGCCATCGTCAGCAGCCAGAACGTGACACTCGTGAATCAGGGCGCATTGATGATCGCAGTGGGCGTGCTGCTGGCCGCGTTTTACACCCTGTTCCGCAGCAGCGCGGGCGGCACGCTCAAAGCTGCCTAATCGCCCCCGTTTGGCCATAGCGCAGCACCCCCATTCAAGGCAGAATGTGGGCGCTGATGATGTGAAAGGGGGTCACTCATGCTCTACCCGCTCAAAATGCAGCCAGTGATGCACGCGCGCGTGTGGGGAGGGCGTCGGCTGGCGAAACTCCTTCACAAAGCCCTGCCAGACGATCAGCCCTATGGCGAATCGTGGGAGGTGCACGACACCAGCATCATCGCCAACGGCCCTTACGCACAGCAGACGCTCGGCAGCCTCATCGCAGAGCTGGGCGCTGCCGTCATCGGCACGCACAACCCGCCAGAAGAGGGCATGCCGCTGCTGCTCAAGTTTTTGGACGCTCAACAGTGGCTATCCATTCAAGTTCACCCTGACGACACCCTCGCGCGTGAGTTGGAGGGTGACCCGCGCGGCAAGAACGAGGCGTGGATCATCCTGCACGCCGACGAAGGCGCGCAGTTGATCGCTGGGATGCAGCCGGGCAGCACACCAGAACAGCTTGCCGACGCCATTGCCCGCGGCACGCTCGAGCAGCACATGGTTTACTACGCGCCGCAGGTTGGCGATGTACTGTACGTCGAAGCAGGGACAATTCACGCCCTTGGGCCGGGCTTGCTCGTCTACGAGATCCAACAATCGTCCGATATCACCTACCGCCTCTACGATTGGAACCGCCTCGGCATCGACGGCCAGCCCCGCCCCCTGCACATCGACAAAGGCCTGAAGGTCAGCCGCATCGAGAGCCAGCTGCGGCCAGCACAGCCGCACGACTCTACCCTGATAGAAACGCCTTACTTTGTCGTTCGCCGTCACACGCTAAGTTCACAGCAGCCGCAAACGATCGCCACATATGGCCACTTTCACATTTTTACCTGCGTCGAAGGCCATGCGAGCGTAAGCGCCAACAACGTTGAGACTGCCATGCAGCACGGAGAAACGGTGTTGATCCCCGCCGGGGTGGCACAGTTCACGCTAGCGGGTCAAGGGATAGTGCTGCACAGCCATCAGCCGCTCACAACGTGACCGTGACCTTGCTCAGGCCGCGCGGGCGATCCACCGCATAGCCGCGGTGCATCGCTTGCAGCATGGCGAACATCTGGCCGGGGATCACAAACGGGATCGGGCTGAGCCACTCCGGCATCGTCGGCTGACGCATCGCGTACAGCCCCTGCGCCAGCAGATCATCATCGTTGGAGACGATCAACAACTCCGCCTCACGCTCGCGGAGCTTGACCGCCAAATCGCGCATCTGCTCCAGCGTCTGCCCCTGCGGCGCGATCAACATCACCGGAAAGCCCGGCTGAATCATGGCAATCGGCCCGTGGCGGAAGTCTGCTTCGCTGTAGCCGGTTGCGCTCAAATAGCACAACTCTTTCACCTTGAGGCTGACCTCCAACGCAGTACACAGGTTGTAGCCACGGCCGATGACCGAGAAATTGCTCATGTAGCGATAGCGCTGCGACCACTCGCGGATCTTTTCAGACTCAGCCAGCGCTTCGCTGACGTAGCGCGGCAGCGCGTGCAGATCCGCTTGCAAGCTGTGCTGCGTGTCCAGCGCAGCCACCAACATCGCCAGCACGGTCATCTGAGCGGTGTAGGTCTTGGTGGCGGCAATGCTTTGCTCTTCGCCAGCGAGAATCGCAATGTGATGTTCGGCGGTCCGTGCCATCGGTGAGTCATCATAGTTGGTGATGGCAACGGTGAGCGCACCCTGCTCGCGCGCGTCTTGCAGCACTTGGCGCACGTCCTCCGCCCGCCCACTCTGCGAGATGCCGATCACCAGCGAGCGCGCAAGGTTCGGCGGCATGCGATAGAGCGTGTGCAGGCTGGGGGTAGCCAGCATCATCGGCATGCGCAAAAACGAGCCAAATAGATATTTGGCATACAACGCCGCGTTGTCCGAGGTTCCACGCGCGGCCAAGCACACGAAAACTGGCTCATAGGCGCGAATGGTTTGCGCCAAGCTGGCAACGCGCTCAATCTGACGCTGCAGCAGATTTGCCACAATCTCGCCCTGCTCACGAATCTCAGTTTCCAAGAACATGCCGTTTCCTTTTTCAGAAGGTTTAACTTGCGCTACAATACTTCAAATTATACGGGACTCATTGCAGTTTAAGCGACTGATTGGAGCTGTGCCATGACGGCGAACATCGAGGCAATGCTGCGAGCCGCTGAGAATGCTGTAAAGGCAGGCAAGAAAACAGACGCACGCGCTTTACTTGAACGCGTGCTCGAGCTGGA
>DAOUBS010000107.1:0-7976 GCA_034432435.1 Anaerolineae bacterium | reverse complement strand
GCCCAGTTGATCTGCGATTCAGGGTCCCCCGTTACCAGCGCTGTCCCAAGTGGCAGTGCGAACCGCATCAACGATTGAAGGGTTGCTGAGTTTTTATCCGCCATAGTAAAACCTTATAAACACACGCCCAATAAAGGTACAGCTATTGTGGAGTTTGACTATGTTTTGTGTGAGCATCGAGGTAAAGAGTCTAGCAATGGCTCAAATATACAGCACTTTTCTACAAAAACAAACAGGGCAGAGGCCTTTATTCCGCCTCTGCCCTGTTGAAAATCTTTCTCGTTTTTTGGTTAGTTTAGCTAACTCGTTGAATTCCCACGGTCAGCGTCTCACCGTCGAGTTCGCCTTTGAGGCTCTCGGTGAAATCTTCAACAACAAAACCATCCTGCGGTTGGACATGCTGCATATCATGCGCTAGCGTCTCACGTTTGACGTAATCGGCAAACGCATCGATGGCTTTTACCAGTCGCGGGCTAGCTTGGTATTGGATGATGATCCGATCTGACAGCTCAAGATCTGCGTTCTTGCGCAGGGTTTGAATGCGGCGCACGACCTCGCGCGCGATGCGCTCGTTGATCAACTCCGGCGTCAAGGTCACATCAAGCACCGCAACGTAGCCGCGCTCCTCAAACACGATGAACCCTTCTGCTGCTTCTTGCCGCACTTCGACCTCATCAGGGTTGAGCGTAAAAGACTTGCCGTCGACGTCAACGGTGATCGGCTCATTGGCCAGAAGCGCCCGCCCCCATGCCGCCGCCTGCGCTTGCTCCGCTGAGGTGAGCGCCTGCTTCACCGCTTGCATGTCGCCTTTCAACTTTGCCCCCAGCTTGGCAAACACCGGAGCCAGACGATAGATCGTCATGCCATCTTCATCCGAGACGAAGCGCACCGCCTTCACGTTCAGCTCGTCACGGATCAGCTCATCGTACTGCTCCACGATGGCCCGTTCGCGCGCACTGCTGACGCCAAAACTGATGCTCGTCAGCGGCTGCCGCACGCCCAGTTCAACGCTGTTGCGCGCGCCCAACCCCAAGCTGACGAGGCGCTGCACGAGCGCCATCTCCTCAATCAACCGCTCGTCGATCAGCGATTCATCGGGCGTCGGCCACGCCGCGAGGTGCACGCTGTTCGGCGCTTTGCGGTCGTGCGCCACCACGAGGTTACGGTACATCGCCTCGCTCAAGAAGGGCATGGCAGGGGCGATCAGCTTGCTGACGGTCACGAGGCATTCATACAGCGTGGCGTAGGCGCTCGCTTTGTCGGTGTCGCTCTCGCTCTTCCAGAAGCGCCGCCGACTGCGTCGCACGTACCAGTTGCTTAACTCGTCCACGAAGGCCTCAATCGGGCGGGTGGCGTCCAGCACGTTGTACGTCTCGTAGGCCGCTGTCACCTCTCTCACCAAGCGATGCAGCGCAGCCAGCACCCAGCGATCGAGCCAGTCACGCTCGGCAACTGGCGGGGCGCTCTGGGTAGGCGTCCAACCATCGATGTTGGCGTAAGTGACGAAAAAGCTGTACGTGTTCCACAACGTGTTGTAGAACTTGCCAACCACGCTGCCGACTAGCTCCACGCTGAAGCGGCGCGACTCGCCGGGCTGCGAGGCCGTGTACATGTACCAACGGAAGGCGTCCGCGCCGTAAGCGTTGAGCACTTGCCACGGGTCAACGATGTTGCCCTTGCTCTTGGACATCTTCTCACCCTTCTCGTCGAGGATATGCCCCAAGCAGATGACGTTCTTGAACGCCACCTCGTTGAAGAGCATCGTGCTGATGGCGTGCAGGCTGTAGAACCAGCCGCGCGTTTGATCAACCGCCTCGCAGATGTAGTCCGCTGGATGGTCGAGATGGCTGCCGGGCTTGTGCGGATAGCCGTACTGCGCCACCTGCATCGCGCCACTGTCAAACCACACATCGATCACCTCCGGGACGCGGCGCATCGTGCCGCCTCCCCCGTTCGGGTTCGGGAAGGTGATCTCATCGACATAGGGGCGGTGCAGGTCGAGGTCGCTCAGGTCGCGCCCGGCCAATTGGCTCAGCTCTTTCACGCCCCCCACGCAGATCATCTCACCCGTCTTGTCGTCGATCCACACCGGCAGGGGCGTGCCCCAATAGCGCTCGCGCCCCAGCGCCCAATCTTTCAGGTCCTCCAGCCAATTGCCAAAACGCCCATCCCGCACGTGCGCCGGAACCCAATTGATGCGTTTGTTGTTGGCGATGAGCTGCTCTTTGTGTTGGGTGGTGCGGATGAACCACGTGTCGCGCGCCATGTACATGAGCGGTTTGCCGTCGCGCCAGTTGTGCGGATAGGTGTGCTTGTACTTGCCACTCTTGAACATCAAGCCGCGATCTTTGAGGTCTTTGATGATCTCAGGGTCAGCGTCTTTGAACCACATGCCTTTGAACTTATCGACCGCGTCCACAAAGCGACCGTTAGGGGTCATCGTCATGAACACCGGCAGATCGTGCTTGATGCCCAACTCCATATCGTCTGCGCCGAAGGCTGGCGCGAGGTGCACAATCCCCGTGCCGTCCTCAGTCGAGACGAAGTCACCAGCCACCACATAAGCGTGATCTTTGTCAGTGGGCAGGAAGGTATACAGCGGCTTGTAGCGCTCACGAACGAGGTCACGACCGCGCATCCGTTTCACGATGCGATAGTCCAGCTTGTCCATCACATCTTTCACGCGCGCCTCAGCGAGGATGAGCTGCTCTGTGCCCTCCCCATTGGCGAGCGGCACTTCAACTTGCACATATTCCACATCTGGGCCAACCGCCAGCGCAGCGTTTGCCGGGAGCGTCCACGGCGTTGTCGTCCACGCCAAGAAGTAGACCCCCGTTCGATCTTTCAACGGGAAGCGCACATACACGCTTGGATCGCTGATCTCTTTATAGCCCAGCGCCACCTCATGGCTGCTCAGCACTGTGCCGCTGCTTGGGCTGTAGGGAACCACTTTGTAGCCACGGTAGATCAGCCCCTTGTCCCACAACTGCTTGAGCACCCACCAAACGCTCTCGATGAACTCGTTGGTAAAGGTCACATAGGCGTTGTCGAGGTCAACCCAGTAGCCGATGCGCTCTGTCATCTTTTCCCAGTCGCGGATGTTGGCGAACACGTTCTTACGACAGCGCTCGTTAAAAGCAGCAATGCCATACTCCTCGATCTGACGCTTGTCAGTGATACCCAATTCCTTCTCAACGGCCAACTCCACCGGCAAGCCGTGCGTGTCCCAGCCGCCGCGCCGCTCACAGTAGTAGCCGCGCATCACCTTGTAGCGCGGAAACATATCTTTGAACGCCCGCGACAGCACATGGTGGCTGCCGGGCTTGCCGTTGGCCGTGGGCGGCCCTTCATAAAACACGAATTTCGGGCAGCCTTGTCGCTCTTCGGTCGTGCGCTGGAACACGCGGTGTAGCCGCCAATATTCCAGTTGATCTTGCTCAAGTTTTTGAATGTCGACCTTTGGGTCAATCGGTTGAAATGCCATAAGATTTTTGTTGAACTCCGATATGTTGAAGTGGATGAGAATTAGGCCAGTGGGCAGCGGGCAGCGGTCGGCATCACCCGCAAATGACCCGTGAGACGATGGATCTCACGTTGGCACCTCCTCAGAAGGTCGTCATCAAAGATTTGAGAAACTTGGTCAAACGCTCTAAATTATGCCTAATTCTACGCAGTTTCGGTAGAGAGACTCAGGGGGCACTCACCCACAGAATGCGCCGCGAGACTGTGAGCACTGTCAAGTTTGGCTCGGTGGGGTGGCTGGCAGCAGTAGACTGCCAACGCATCTGAAACTGCGAAAATGGCTGCGTCCCGTGACACACCGAAACACGCGTCAGCGATGGAAGATGCTGCGTGCAGTCATGATAGCGCTCGCACTGGCCGATCTGCTCGTAGAAGCGCGTAACGGCGCAAGCATCCTCCCTCACTTCATACGTCCAAACCTGATCGCCCTGCGCGTCCACGGTGACGCGCTGCTCAAGCGCTCCAGATGGCACAGGGGGCAGAGGGGGAAACAACGCCGCCAACAAAACGGAGATCACCTGCGTGCCAATGAAGAGACCGCCGATCAAGACGATCAGCAGCCCCACCAAGTAGAACCAGATACGACGCGGGATCGGAGCGTCGTCGGCCTCAGTTTTGCCAGCGCTGCTCATAAATGATGACTACGTCCCCTTCAGTGTTTAGGTTCGGGTCGTCATTGCGCGTGCCAGGCTGAATCCAGACGAGGGTATCCTGTGTAGCATTGAACCCGCTGCGGTCAAACATACACTTGAACAGGAATGGCAGATCGCGCCCGGGCACAAAATTCGGGTCGTAGATTTTGCCGTCGTTGGCAGGCCGCTGAACGTCCGGGATGTTGGTGAATTCGCCCGCAGGTGGCAGGCGCTGGCAGCGCTCCAACGAGCTGGCAGCACCGCCGCTCGTGCCGTAAAAGCGCTCCATCTGGGCTTGATAAAACGCGGCGACTTCCTCTACATTGCCGCCGGGGACGCGGTAGTAGTTGCGCTGGAAGCCCACGCTGACGAACTCCGTCCCGCCCCATTGTGTCGCGTTCGGCGGCAGATCAGGGAAGAATGGGGTGCGCCTCGACTGCTGGTCAACCTGAAACGAAACAAACCCAAACCCAACGAACAAGCCACCTAACACCATCACCAACAAGCTCAAGCGGAACCACGAGAAGTTCCCTTTGCGATCAGTTAAGAATCCCATTTGTCTGCTCCCAGTCTCTCACACTCGGTCAAGTGCGGCGCGCATCGCCTGAACATGCTTGGCCACACGCGCACCATAGGGCGTGCTCGCAAACACCTCGGCTTCACGCTCCCAATAGGCCACCCCAGACGCCAGCGAATATAACGATGGTTCCACCAGCGCCTCTAGCCCCCCTAGCAGATGGTAGGCCATCAGTTTACGGTACGGTTCATCCGCGTGAGCGAGCGCTTCTTGCAGAATTTCACGCCCGGTCTCGGCATCGCCTGATTCCAGTGTAGCATAGCCCATCTCAAAACTTACTGCTTTCGGCGCGCCAAAAAGTAAAGATTTTTTTATGAATTCGGCAGCTTCAGCGTATTTTCCTTTGACTAGCAGCGTACGCCCCAGTCCATACAAGGCAAACCCATAATCAGGCTGCTGTTCGACGACACGACGCAGCACGCGCTCGCTCTCGTCCACCTCTCCCAAATTGCGTAGGGCGTTGCCGAGCAAGACGTAAACATCCGCGCTGACCGTCTTACCTGCGCGGCTCTGCTCTGCGATGTGCTGTTCAAGAACTGTACGCGCTTGCGCAAACTCGCCGCTGCGGAACGCACGCTGCGCCTGCGTGTAGGGTGTGACTAAATGGCGATTGCCATACAGCGCGATGCCTTGCAGCACTAGCGTCAGACCGATCAACCCCGCCAGTGACCATGTGGGCACTTGCTCACGCCCTACGGCGAATACAATCAACAGCACGATCAACAGGCCGAACGCCACCCAGAACGCCCAGCGCACTGGCGGCTCCCACAGCCGCATATCCCGAAAAAATTGAACCAGTATTCCCATAGCTGTGTTTACTCGCGGCACGCCTCAGCCACGGCAACTGCTTGAGCGATGCTGGCAAGCTCATAGCGCAGCGCCGTCCCGTAGATGGTCGTGTCCAGCGTCCGCAGGATTGGCTCCCACGCTTCTAGACCAGCGCGCGCCGCCAACATGCGGGCTGTGGCCGCCTCAGCCTCGGCGTGATTGCCTGCCTCACGGTAGTCATTGGCAAGATGGTAGTACACACGAACGCTGTACATATCCGGCAGGTGGTGCTGCGCCGCGCGGCGGAAGGCTTCCATCGCGCGGGTGCGGTTGCCGGCGGTCAGCTCAAGGAATCCCTGTTCAGCGTGCACAAATCCGGGTTGATTTGGATCTAGCTCCGTCGCACGCTGGAGCGCCACCGCTGCTGCCTCGTAGCTGGCCTGCTGGCGATACCCATTAGCGAGCATGATATAGCTGTTCGGGTTCGTCGGGAACAACTGCACAGCACGGTCTGCAGTGGCCTGTGCTTTGGCAAGCTGCCCGGTGTTGGCGTAAGCCGTCGTCAGCAGCATCAGGACTTCGGGCGTCTCGCGCCCACGCGCCACGGCTTGTTCCAGCAGCGGGATGGCTTGGCTGAACTGCATCTGCTGGATGAAGCGGTAAGCCTCGCCGTAGCCGGGGGCTTGCCGCCGCGTTTGCACAGCTAGCAGCAGCCCCACCAGCGCAAAACCACACAACACCATCAAAGCAGAGAGGCACAACCCGATCAGCGCTAGCTGCATTGCCGGCGACAGCTCATCGCTCAACGGGCGTTGACGCAGCAGAAACAACTCCACCACCACGCCGATCACGAACACGGTAAAGCCCAACACAGCCAACGCGCTCGCTGCGAACACGCCGCCCCACGCGATCATGCGCCGCGTGCTCATGCCAGCCCCTCCACAGAAGTTTCTTTCGCTAGCAGCGCCTTCAGCAGCGCCACGTCCTCGCTGAGCACCTCACGCAGCACGGTTGCGTTGCGATCAGACAGCAGCAGTTCCCACTCGCGCAGGCCTTTGCGGTCGCGTTCAATCTGCTTGAGCAGCGGCTCGGCGGCGGCAGGGTTGCCGCTGCGCACGTGAGCGCGCGCGATGTAGAGCGCAATCAGCAGCCGATGGCGCACGTCAGGCACTTTGTGGAGGTCGAGCCGTTCGGTCAGGCTCTGAAGAACCCCCGCGCTGTCCTTCAGCCGATCTTGGATCATGCCCAAGTTGTAGGCTGTGACCCAATCATCGGGCGCTAGCTCATGGGCTTTCTCAGCACTCTTGAGCGCCTGTACGTAGAGCTTCGCCTGCAAGTCCACCTCAGCCATACCGTTGTAGGCAACAGCGCGCTCCATGTCAGTCTTGGCAAGGTTCTTCATGCGCTCATAGTCGGACTTGGCGCGCGGCAGCTTGCCCGCCAGCCGTAGCAGCTCTGCGCGAAAGCGATAATGATGCGCTGTGTTCGGCTCTTGCTTGATGATCGCATCCATCGCCTTGACTGCCTCATCAAGGTCGCCCCGACGCATCGCTTTGATCGCGCGCTTGTACTCAATCGGCTCACGGCTGCGGCGAAAGATCAGCCAACCGGCCACCAACCACCCCAATGCCGCACCCACCGCAAACCCGAAGTAGTTTGGCACGATCACCGCGCCGATCAACAGCGCCAGCACCGCCGGGAACAGGATTGCGCCCCAACGATAGCGCTGATCGCCGTCCAGCGCGCTGACGATGATCCCAACTGCCCCACCCAAGAAGGCCAGAACAGCCACCGTCTGCACCGTAGACGACCATTCTTGATCGACCAGCAGCGCGGCGGTGCTCGTCAGACCAGTGATGAGCAGCAGCCACAGCAGGGCGCTGAAGCGCTTCTCACCGAGGAAAAATCGAAACTCATTCAACAGACGCATAGACTTTGCTCTTACTGCTGCCATCATCCAAGTAAATTCGTTCGCCCGCTGCATCCTCTACTGCCAGTGTCACCCCCACTACGTCGATCCACAACCGCCGCGCACCCACCTGAACGACCTGCACGTCATCATAGCGGGCCGCCACCTCAACCGGCCAGACTTCCCCCGTTGACACCTCAAACACTTGACCGCCGCCTAGACCTAAGGCTGCCTGAGCAGCCAGCCCTTGCACGATCCACGGCCAATCAGTCGGAACGGCATTGGCAGGCAGGGCGTCGTCTTGTGCATCAGATTGAGCGTTCTGGGTCACGGTCGTCTGCATTACCCCGTCAAGGAACACTCGATGCACACGCGCGCGCACCGCGTTGGGGCTGAACTGCTCTTGGTTGAAGCGTACCGGCCAGCCGTTCGCGTCGAACAGCGCTTCATACAGCGTAAACCCCTTCGCATCCTCTCGGTCTACGCGGGCGAGACGCGCGCCGTCCAGCTCATGCAGCGTCCACTGCTCGACGACTCTGTCATCTGCGAGGCGGCGATAAGCCCCGCG
>DAOUBS010000106.1:0-8293 GCA_034432435.1 Anaerolineae bacterium | reverse complement strand
CGCGGTCAGATCATCGCTGCGGTGAGCGACATGCGGCGCGTAGCGCTGGGCAAGCGAGCGCAGCAGCGCGTTCAGGCGGGGTGGAGTCGAGGCGGTCATCGTCATGTTAGAAACACGACATGATAAACCTGTTGCGATGAGTGGTGCTGTTGGGATACATTCGGTTAGGGGGCATGATGATGCGCAAGATGCCATGCTCCCCATCATAAGTGACCTTCACGTCTTATTGCTCCTCACTTTGTGTAAAATCGTCCCGCGTCGACTGCGCCGGCGTGCGCCCCGTGCAGCAGCTTGGCCAGCGCGCGTTTGGTCGTCATCGCCCCCATCGAAAGCCCGTGCCCGGTGAAACCCACCGCGAACCCGACGCGATCCATCGTAGGCAGCGTGCCCACCATTGGCAGGCCGTCCACGCTGAAGCCCATGATGCCTGCCCAGCGGCGCGCCACGGGGGCGGTCACATCGGGGAAGCGGCGCGCGAGGTACTCGTCTAGCTTGGCTTGTACCCGCGGGTTGAGCCGATCTTCCGTTGTGTCGTGTTCCTGCTCGCGGTAGTGATGCCGCGCGCCGCCCAGCAAGAAGCGGCCATCAAACGTCATGCGATAGTACATGTAGCCGTAGTCGCTGTAGCCGCAGGCGTCGATGACCGGGGCAGGCAGTGGCTCCGTCACCAGCACTTGGGCGCGCGTCGGGGTGACCTTATCGCCGAAGTAGGGATGCAGCAGCGGGCTGTAGGCGTTGGTGCACAGCAGCACGTAGCGCGCCTTGAACGTGTGCTTGCGCGTGAGGATGGTCACGCGGTCGCCGTCTTGCTGCACAGCATATACTTCGTTGCCGCCGATGAGTTCCGCGCCGCTTTGAGCCAGCATCGCCTCGCACAGCTGAACGGGGTTCACTGCGCCGTCGTTGGGCTGTTCGACGGCAGCGAAGTAGCCGCGCCTAAGCGGATCGTGCCCGTGCCAGACAGCAGGCAGCCCCATCTTGTGCAATTGCTGCGCGGCGCAGCGCAGTTCCTCGGCTTCAGCCTCACTCTCAGCTAGCAGCAGCGAGCCGCGCCGATCGGCCTGCACACTGCCACCGGCGGCATCCACCACCTGCCACCAGAACGCGATGGTGTCCGCGCTCAGATGCCACAGATCCCACGTCTGTTCTTCCCCGTACCTCTCGACAGCACGATGAGCGAAGGTGTCGAGGCCGGTGATCATGAAGCCGGCGTTGCGCCCGCTTGCGCCCTGTGCCACGTCGGCTTGGTCGGTGATAACCACGGTCAGCCCCTCTGCGCGGGCGTGGAGTGCGGCGCTTGTCCCGGCCAACCCCGCGCCTACGATCAGCAGGTCAACCTCACGCGACGGGGGATTGTTCGACTGCCAGATGGAAACGGTCATGAAGTCCTCTCAAGATGAGGGTTTGCCCATAAAGCGATACCCCACGCCGCGGCTGGTGAGGATGTAATGTGGCTGGTCGGGGTTGCGCTCGATCTTCTGCCGCAGATAGTGGATGTACAGTTTCAGGCTGTCAATGGCTTGTTCGCCTTCTTCCCCCCACGCTTGGCTGACGAGGTCGGCACGGCTGACGACACGGCCCGCGTTGCGCACCAGCGCGGCCAGCAAGTTGAACTCTTTGGGGGTCAAGTGGCGCATTTCGTTGTCGACGATCACTTCACGGTTGAGGAAGTTGATGCGAAAACAGCCGTCGTTGAAGCTGAGCTGCTCCGTGACATCTTGACGAGGGGCACGCCGCAGGTGCGCTTTAATGCGGGCGATGAGTTCATCGTTGTCAAACGGTTTTGTAATGTAATCGTCGCTGCCCATCTCCAACCCGCGCACGATGTCTTTTACGTCTGTGCGCGCTGTCAGAAACACAATCGGCACGTCGCTCATCTCGCGCAGGCGGCGCAGCACGTCCCATCCGTCCATGTCGGGCATCATGATGTCCAACAGTACAAGGTCGGGCTGGTGTCGGTAAGCTTTGCGCAACCCATCATCTGCCCGGTATGCTTTAACAACATCAAACCCACTTTTCTCCAGTAAGATGGTCGTGAGGTGAACCGTAGGCTCCTCATCATCAATAATCAGGATCTGAGCAGGCATGGCAGTTCCTCTTGCTTCCTTTCAAAGTCAAAATGAGGACGATTATCTAACATTTTTACAACTTTAACACAACATTTCTGGGCTGAACCTTAAGGTTTGTTGCTGAATTGTTAGATAGACGTTTCTTTACTTGTAACTTACATACTCAACTCGATATCAAATAAATGTGTAATTTCTTTTAAATTAGCTTCAACAATAATTAACATTACTTGTATGTTAATTGTGGTAAAGTGATGACAGGCTAGATGCCAATATATGTTTATTTGAGACATCTTATGTCCACACCAAAACCCAATCCAGAATCAAAGAACCGTACGCCAGTGCCAGTCATCCTAGTTGACGCTCAAGGTCGAGCGGCCAGAGAGAAGGCCTCGCCGCTGCGCTTTTACGCGCTGCTGATCTTCTTTGGAACGTTGTTCGGAACGCTGCTGGGCGCGGTAGCAGACCTCGGCGAAGCGGCCCAAACGATTGAACGCTTTCAAGAGATTTTTAACCCACCACCGACGTTGTGCGTGGTGGGTAGTGACACGATCCTCGGCTTGGATTTGCAGCTCTCGCTCGATTGGAAGCGAGGTTTTGAAGAGCGCCACCGCGTCAACGTTGATATTCAGGCTATTGGCAGTGGCAACGGCGTACGCCGCGCTGCTGAGGGCGATTGTGCCCACGTGATTGCCATGTCAGAGGCGATGTCGTCGGCTCAATACCAAACCCTGCAACAAGCTGGCGTGCAGGTGCAGTGTGCCGCTCTCGTCGGCTACGACGTCATCGCCTTTGTCACCGACATCAACAACCGTATCCCCAGCTTGCAATACCGCGACTTGTCGCGCATTTTGAGCGGTCGCGTGCAGAACTGGAGCGTCCTCGACCGCCGTCAAGACATCCCCGTCACTATTTGGGCGCGCCCGGGCAGCGGCACGACGGCACATGTCATGACTCGCTTTGCTGCGCCCTACACCGGCGATACCGTCAACGACTTCCCACCTGAGGCCAACTACGCTTACTGCTATGGCAATGAAGAATGCCTCGATCAGACGTTGGCCAACCCTGGCTCGATCTATTGGGTGAGCGTCGCTTGGATGCTCACGAAGCCCCCGCGCTATCTGCGCGTTATGCCGATCTTGGTCAACGATGAGCGGCCTATCAACCCGCTGCAAGATGACTTCTCACTCGAAGAATACCCCAGCCGCTTGGTGCGCCCGCTTTATCTCTATGTCGTTATCACGCCCAACATGACCGTGGAGCAGGCCAAGCTGGCGCGCGACTTCCTAACCTATACGCGCAGCGTAGGCGGCCAAGACGTTCTAGAACGGCGTGGTTACATCACCTATTTCGACAACGTGCCAAGCGTTCCGATTGAGCTGCCTCTGTCTTTCCAACCTGATCCTGTCACTCGTCGCGCCCCGATCTGCTTGAGCTGATCAGCGTGCTCTGCATGAACAACAGAATACTAGAGCGTCGCACGCTTTAACGAGCGCCCAGAGCGCCCTCTTGCAGGCAGCTTTGGATCCTGTGCCTAGCTGAAGGCTTCAGCTGTTGGTCTCTCGCGGTGATCTATCAAGATCTAGACCCTCCTGAAGCCCAGTTGGTTGGATGCATCTCGACGAGAATCGGCTACAATCAACGACAGCGCGAAGGAGCAGCCTTGTATGAAAGACACCCGCGCTCGCATTGAGCGCATCGACTTGTTGAATGAGCGTTTCATTTCGTTAGAGCTGGCGCTTGAAGACCCCAGCTTGAAGAAGATCAAGCCCGGCCAGTCGCTGCTGGCGCGCCTCGGCGACCGCAGCGAGGAGTTCCCATCGTGGGCGCTCTACACCCGTGAGCAGTGGTGGCCGGTGGGCGTAACAGACCGCGACGTGCTGCGCGTAGAACTGCCGCGCCGCAGCGTCTATGAGGTGGGGCAGGTAGTGCAGTTATTAGGGCCGGTGGGTCAACCGTTCCGCTTCCGACCGCGGCTGCACCGCGTCGTTTTGATCGCCTACAACACTGCGCCAACGCCGCTGTCTGTGATGACGCCGCTGCTCGTCAGCAACAAAGTGAACGTGACGCTGCTGCTGATGGGCGAGGCGCGCAGCTACAACACGCGCCACCTACCCCCAGAAGTGGAGGTCATCAAAGCCAACGACCGCCTTGAATGGCCGGACATGGTGCGCACGATGCCGGAGGCTGATCAAGTGTTTGCCATCGTCGGGCGTGATGATGAGCTAGGTCGCTTCAAGGAACTGTATCAGCTCATGCTTGCCCAGCGGTCGGAAATTCCAGAGAACTACGCATTTGGGGTGTTTCAATCAACGCTGCTGTGCGGGGTGGGGAGCTGCGACGCCTGTACCCTCCACACCCGCGGCGGCATCAAGCGCATCTGCACCGACGGGCCGATGTTTGATCTAACCGCTGTGCGCCTCGGCCCACAGCTTCACTTGTGAGGTTCTGCTGATGATTGATGTCACGCGCCCGGGCAAACACGTCCTGACCCTGCGCTCACCGGTGATGTTGGCGGCGGGGGTGGCCGGTTTCGGCAATCACTACCATGACCTGCTCAAGCTCAACAAGTTTGGCGCGCTGGTCACGAACCCTGTCACGCTGCATGAGTGGTCGCCCACGCGCGGCACGCGCGTCGTCCCGTTGGAGAGCGGCGTGCTAGTGCACACCGGCTTCCCGAATGGCGGGGCGGCAGCCATCATCAAAGAGTTCCGCACGATTTGGCAAAACGCGCCGCTGCCGATCGTGCTGCACGTGATCGCCACCAAGCCTGACCACATGCGCGCGCTAGGCGAGATGATCGACGCGGAAGACGGCCTGAGTGCCGTCGAGTTGGGGCTGCGGGATGACATCAGCGCGGAGACGGCTAGTGACTTTGTGAGCGCGCTAGAGCGCAGCATAGACAAGCCGGTGCTGGTGCGCCTGCCGCTGTTTGACGCTTATGAGATTGCGCAGGCCTGCGCCGACAGCGGCGCGGGGGCGCTGGTGGTGGCCGGGCCGCCGCGCGGCACCGCGCGTGACCCACACAGCGGGCGCTTGGTGAGCGGTCGCGTCTACAGCCCACTCATCCACCCGATGGCGCTGCGCATGGTGGGGGTGCTGCGCCGCCGCGTTGACCTTGAAGTGCCCATCATCGGCGCGGGGGGCATTCATACCGTGCAGCAGGCGCGGGACTTCATCGACGCGGGTGCGGTGGCTGTGCAAATTGACAGCCTGACGTGGATTCAACCGAGCATGGCCGAGCGCATCGCCCGCGACCTGTCGGGCAATTTAACGACGCGTATGATCGACGCGCTGCCGGATGAGTGGCATCCTGACATGGGCGACACGGAGTTCCGCACCTTGTTCAGCGATGACGAGCCAGCACAGGGGACGCGCTAACCGGCAGGCGTTGCAGGCGTGGGCAAGGCGCTCGTTGGAATGGCAGTCGGCGGCGTAAGCGGCGTTGGGGTGAGGGTGGCTGTCGGAACGATCACCGGCGCTGGCGTGGCTGTCGGGACGATCTCCACGCGCAGATCGCTGATGCGGAAGGTGTCCGCACAGCGCATGTCTGCGGCGCTGCCCCACACCGAAAGGTCGCCCGGCAGCCCGACGCGCAGCCAATTCCCACTCTGATCGCGGGCGACGACGGTGAGTGGCGTGTTCTCGTTGACCGTCGACACCTGCTGGCGATCAACGCCCGGGCCGTCGTACAAAACAGTCATAGCTGTGGTGGTACAGGTGGCGTCGATCACGTCAACGCGGATCGTCTGCGAGATGGTGCTGCCGCGCTCGTCGCGCGCTGTCAGGGCAAGGTTGAGTGGCTCGGTGGCATAGCCTGTCAAGCTGTTGAGCTGCCCCTGCGCGGTCAGTTCATCTGGGATGGGCGCGTTGGTGAAGCTCTCAAGCCCGCTGAGGCTGACGGTCTGCGCCCCCTGCACATCCCATAAGAGCGTCAGCTCTGAGATGACATGCCGCACGAGCACGCTCGGCTCGCTCGTGAAGCTCACAATCCGCAGTGGCACGCTGATGTCCACCACAAGCTGGCGCATGACGCTTCGTTCGCCGTTGAGCGCTACTACTGCCACGGTGATGTCGTCGGTGTGGTCGGCGGTGGAGAGGGTGACGCTGCGCTGGCTGCCGGGCACTTCGGCCACCAGCACTTGATTGATGCTGACGCGGTACAGCTCGGCGTTGGTAGAGTCCCATGAGAGGATGAACTCCTCACCGGGGGCGAGGGGGGTGCGGTTCACCTGCAAGTTTTCGAGGGTGGGCGCTGCGCTGCTGCGCAGGACGCCCCACACGATGGCCATCAGCGCCACGACGATCGCCAGCCCTGCCAGCGCGCTGGCGGCCATCAACGGGGTGAGCTTGGGCAGGATGAGGGCTTGCGCCTCTTGTGCAGCGAGAAAGCGGCTGGCATTTTGCGCTTGGGCGATGATGACAAAGCTGCTGGTGCGCGGCTGGCCGAGCCACGGGCGCTGCGTCGGGATGACCTCTACTTTGACTTGCGACCGCGACCCCGCTGCCAGCGTCATGCGCGGCATGCTGAAGCGCGTTTGCACGGCGTTGTCTTTGCTGCGCCCAGAGAGCGCAACGGTCAACTCTTCGTTGCCGAGGTTCTGCAACGGCAGCAGTAGGGGGGTGTTCGGCTCAACGATTTCGGTGGCAAGCTGCATCCCGAAGCCGCCGAAGCCGTGCAGCCGCACAGGGAGCGTCGCTCGCAGGGTGCTCTCTGTGCGGTCTTTGGGCATGATCTCAATCGTGATTGTGTAGTCCTGTGGGCGCACCTCCGGGCGGCGGGGCGGCTTGATGTTGATCAGGATGTAAGTCGTGTCTTGGGCGGCCAGCTCTAGCTCAGGTCGGTTCACGCGGATCCACTCGGACGGCATGCCGCTGATCTTGATCGAGAAGCGACGGGGGTGGTTGAGGTGGTTGGTGATGGCTAGCTCTGCCGACGCGCTGGACGCCGGCCACACGTCCACTTGGTTCACATCCATCTGGACGGCGAACTCGGTGTTGGCGCTGCTGCGCTGAGTGTCAAAGTCCGCGGACTGCATCGGCACGGTGACGTTTTCATCCATCGGATGGTAGACGATGCGCAGGATGCCGACTTGCAGTTCCTCGACCCCTTCAAGCATGTGCGCCTCATAGCTCTTGAGGGGCTTGCCGTCGATGATGACGCCGTTTTCGCTTTCGAGGTCGTTCAGGTAGGTGCTGCTGCTGGTGTGGGTGATGCTGAAGTGATGGCGCGAGATCGTCTCAGTATCCAGCACAATCGTGTTGCTAGGGTCGCGGCCTACCGTCACCGTGGAAGCCTCTAACAAGTAGCTCTCGATTTTGCCGTCTGGCCAGTAGATGTCCAGTCGTGCGTAGGCCATGTGCCGACTCCTCGTGAAAGTACGCCTGTGCTCATTGTAGCGGTTTCAGCCACTTCGGCCAACAGGCGCTGCCCCTGCGCCGCGCCGGGCTTGTTAGCCAATCACAACGCAAGCGTATTGTGACCGTCAAGTTTTGATGAGAAAGTCAATAGAGTATAATAAAAATGTACGCAAGTGTCAGTTTGGGGAAATTGCAATGCGGTCTCATCTCGCATGGATCTGTTTGTTCTTAGGGGTTTTTAGTGCGTTCAGCCCGTTGACCCACGCACAACAACCGTATACCCCACCTCCATCGGAGCCGTGGGACGGTGTCTCGCGCTATACAGTGCTGGTGATGGGTGCTGATCACCGCCCCAGTGAGCTGAACTTGTTCACGTCGCGGACGGATGTGCTGATCTTGGTCAGCTATGATCCGGCCACGGGGGGGATCGGGTTGTTTCACATCCCGCGCGATCTACACCTGCCGCTGCCGGACAGCGGCATATTCGCCCGCGTTAACACGCTGATGCAGGTGGGCGAGCAGCGCGCCGTCGGCTACGGTCCGTATTATGCGATGGACACGATCAGCCGCAACCTCGGCATTCAGATTGACGCCTTCTTGCTGTTCGACTTCACAGCGTTCATCACGATCATCGACGCGATGGGTGGGATTGCGATGGACATCCCCTACAGCATCAGCGATCCAACTTATCCGGATATGAACTTCGGCTATGACCCGTTTTTCATTCGGCGGGGTTGGCAAGTGCTGGATGGCCGCACCGCGTTGAAGTACGCGCGCACGCGCCACGGCGACAACGATTATCTGCGCGGTCAGCGGCAGATGGCGGTCATGCAGGCCGTGTTCGAGCGCCTGCGCGAGCCGAACGT
>DAOUBS010000105.1:0-7862 GCA_034432435.1 Anaerolineae bacterium | reverse complement strand
CGTAGATGTTGTAACTGTCAGTGGGCATGGCGGCGGCGCTGTTCTGGAAGCTATCGCTGTCGCGCAGGGTCGCCATGCGCGTGCCCAGCGGCAGGTCTGTTCCCTCGGGGGCGATGTACATCACTTCCTCGCCGATGGCGATCACCGTTTCGGGGTCAGGGCGGACGATGGTGAAGCCGGCGCGCTCTTCCAACGGCTGGTTTTGGGCGCGCAGCAGGCTCAAGAGCGTCTCACTGTCGCGCAGCGGCACAGCAAAGGCGATCCCTCTCAAGCTGGGGGTGTTCGCAGACTCCGCGAACGCCTCGATGTCTATTACACCAAGCGCCGCATAATCCCCGATGACGCTGCGAATCTCGGCAAGGTTGAGGTCTTCTGTGGCTAGCAGCGCTTCAAGCTGGGCGCGGAGGTCGAACCGTTGCGCCGGGGCGATATTAGGTGGCAAGTTGCCCAAGGCACGGTTGAGGATGCTGCTGAGGGTGTCGAGATAAGCGTCATCGATGCGTAACGAGACAAAGATTGCAGTGTTGGCGTCGAAGAAGCGTGCCATGCTCGCCGGGCTGGTGGACAGGTCAAGTGCCCGCGTCATCGGCGAAACGACCACGAATACGAGCGCGGCTATCAGCAGAACAGACAGCTTTTTCATGGATTCCCATCTCCTGATTTATTGAGCAACTGTTGTTTCTCTCTTCAAATCTATCATACATCTAAATTTGTTTTCTGCTGTTGATGTGGGTGTTAAAACAGATCACACTTGGTAGACGGTGGCGTGCTGTGGCCCGCAGCCTGTCACCAATTGCTAGAGATTACAGGCATCTCGTCAAATTTACGCTACAATCAGCATGTGGCGCCTTGGAGGGCGTCTTGTTTGGCGATGTTACCATGTAGAAAGTGAAAACGATGAGCAAAACACCGATTACAGTGGCACACGGTGACGGCATCGGCCCCGAGATCATGGCCGCCTGTCTGCACATTTTGCAGTCTGCGGGCGCGCAGATCGAGATCGAGGAGATCGTCGTCGGCGAGAAAATCTACCTCAGCGGCAACACCTCTGGCATCGAGCCGAGCGCGTGGGACTCGCTGCGGCGCACTAAAGTGTTCTATAAAGCCCCGCTCACGACCCCGCAAGGGACGGGCTTCAAGAGCATCAACGTCACGACTCGCAAAACGCTCGGCCTCTACGCCAACGTGCGTCCCTGCGTCAGCTATCACCCCTTCGTGCGCACTAAGCACCCCAAGATGGACTTGGTGATCATCCGCGAGAACGAGGAAGACCTCTACGCGGGCATCGAGCACCGCCAGACCGACGAGGTCTACCAGTGCCTGAAGCTTATCACTCGCCCCGGCAGCGAGAAGATCATCCGCTATGCGTTTGAGTACGCCGTTCGCAACAACCGTAAGAAGGTAACGGCCTTCACCAAAGACAACATCATGAAGATGACCGACGGGCTGTTCCACAAGGTGTTTGACGAAATCGGCGCGGAATACCCGCAGATCGAGAAAGAACACTGGATCGTCGACATCGGCAGCGCCAAAATGGCCGACACGCCCGAAGCCTTTGACGTGATCGTGCTGCCCAACCTGTATGGCGACGTGCTGTCGGACGTGGCGGCGCAGATCGCGGGGTCGGTCGGGCTGGCGGGATCGGCCAACATCGGTGAGCACGCCGCGATGTTCGAGGCGATCCACGGTTCTGCGCCGCGCCGCGCGGGGCAAAACCTGGCCAACCCGTCGGGGCTGCTGCTGGCGGGCGTGATGATGATGGTGCACATCGGCCAGCCAGAAGTGGCCGAGCGCGTTCACAACGCATGGCTGCGCACCCTTGAGGACGGCGTCCACACTTATGACATCTATCAAGAAGGCCTGAGCAAGGAAAAGGTCGGCACGAAGGAATTTGCCGAGGCGGTCGTGGCGCGCTTGGGCCAGCAGCCGCAGACGCTCAGCCCAGTGACCTACCTCAAGGGCGAGGCCGTCAAGCCGATTGAGGTGCGTCCGTCGATCACCGTGCCGGCCAAAAAGGAACTCGTCGGCGTGGACGTTTTCTTGCACTGGAACGAGGAAAACAAAAACCCGAACGTGTTAGGCAGCGCCCTTGAGCAGCAAGTCAAGGTGGAGGGAGCCAAGCTCTCGATGATCAGCAACCGCGGGCAGAAGGTCTACCCTGACGGCACGCCTGAGACGTTCTGCGTTGATCACTGGCGCTGTCGCTACTTGGCCACCAACGGCAGCATGACCCATGACCACGTGATCGCGCTGCTGCAAGCCGTGCGTGCCGCGGGCTTTGACTTCATCAAGACCGAGAACCTCTACACCTTTGACGGCGAAAAGGGCTACTCGCTTGGTCAAGGCGAGTAAGGCGCAGCAAGACGTCGTAGGGGCAAGTCACGCCTTGCCTCTACGACTACCCCGCTATTGCTCTTGCTCGTCAGCCTCTGACTGCATCACACTCTCGCTGTAGCACTCGGCGCTCATGATGAGGTTGCTGTGCTTAGTAGCGTAGATCGCGTAGGCCAGCCTGTGGCGAAACTGCTTGAAGATGTCTTTGGTCACGCTGAACTCTTGCCCAGCCAGCTGAAGCACGTAGTTGTTCACTCGTCCGTAGGGGCGTACCACTCGATTAAGCATGCCCTCGTAGATTTCAAGCGGCTCAGACGCACGCAGGTCTGCTTCTAAGCGGGAGTAACTGCGCGCGCTGAAGCCGATCGCAATCGCGTTCAGCACGGTGGCAAACACCCCCAACAGGCTGAGCAGCGGCTGCTGGCCGCGCTGGCCGAGGTAGATCAGCAGGCTGGCTGCGAACGCCAGCAGTAAGAACACGCCCGCGCCAATCAGCAGCGCTCGCCGCTTCAGCCGATCAATGCGCCGCCGCTGCCGGTCGGTCAGTTGGCGTCCGCGGTTGTGCTGTAAGTCGTTCAGGTTGAAGTCAAGCACCTCCATCAGGGCGCTGAGCGGGGGGATGTCGTTCATCAGCTTTTAGGATCCTCGAGTGGGCTGCTGTCGTGGGGTTGGTTAGGCATCTCAGACGGCGGGACAGAGTGCGCGGGGTCGCTGATTTCAACGGTGCGCAGCTGCTGCGTGCGTTTGGCTAGCTCTTGACGGCTGGCCGGCGGCGGTTGGATCGACTGTTCGTAAGCCTCGTGGTTCATCACGAACAGCGTCTGCTGCCCGGCGCGGATGCCCAACGTGTGGATGATGTCCAAAATTTGCAAGTTGATCTCTTCCTGCTCAGCGGTGAAGGCGTTCCAATCGACCAGCAGGATGTTGGCGATCACGCGGACTTCCAACGCGTTCTCACCAAAGGCCACGAAGCGCACCACCACGCTGTCCGGCTCGGTGTAGGGACGGGCGCGCAGCATCTCGCGGATCGCCTCGTTCATCGCGCGCAGTTGATCGGTGCTCGTGTCGTACTCGACCCGCAGGATGAAGTCTAGCCGTCGTTTGAACAGGCGCGACGAGTTGACAATCGGCGTGGAGGTCAGGGCGTTGTTGGGGACGACCACCAGCATCTGATCAAGGCGGCGGATGCGCGTCGTGCGCACGCCCACATGCTCCACAACTCCCGTGAAGTCCTTCGTCGAGATGAAATCCCCGACCTTGAACGGGTTGTCGCTGACGATGGCTGCAAAGCTGAAGATGTTGGAGGCGGTATCTTGTGCCGCCAGCGAGAGCGCCAACCCGACCACCCCGAACGACGCCAGCAGCGCGGTGACATTTACGCCGAACTCTTGCAAGGTGATCAAGCTGCCCACGATGACTACCGTCAGCTGTATCACCACGCGCAGGAACGGGATCAGGCGCTCTTCGATCTCGAGGCTCAGAAAGCTCTGCACGGTGGCCACGTTGCTGAAGATAATCTCGACGACGCTGTAGATGGCCACAAACGCGGAAATCAACACCAGCGCCCGCGCGATGGTCGTCGCCAGATCCTCAGCTGTTGGGCCGAACTCGAACAGCGCAACCGTGATGTAGATCGCCACGGCGAACACGAGCAACCGCGATGAACGCTCAAACGACTCGTAGATCACCCGCCCTAGTTTGCTGCCGTTACGCTCCAGCAGGCGTTTGAGCGGGGCGAACAGCAGCATGCGGATCACGCGGCGCAGCACGAACAACACCACCAACACCACCAGAATCAGCAGTAGTTGGCGCAGCGCCGCGCGCGTCTCTGGCGGCAGGCTTTCGATCCACTCCAACATCTACGATCCCCCTCAGGACCACTTCACAACCTATTGTAACCTGTTTCTCGATTGGGTGGGGCGAATCCCGCTAAAATGGCTGCAGCGGGCGTGAACAGCTTCCAGCCCAAGCCGATCCATCAGGCGACGCCGCCAGAGCTGCTAGCTCGTCACAGTCAGGCGGCTCAATCGTAGAAAATCGCCCTCTAGCACTGGCAGGCGCTCGCCTGTTGCCGGCAGGTAAAGGCCGACGATCACTTGATACACCCCCGGAGGCAGCCCGTCGATGAGCAAGGCGTGCCGATCGCGGATGGGCTGGCCGGGCTGCCAGTCCGTGGTGGGCAGCATGCCGCTGGCTGGCTCGCTGTCGCGCTGCGCGACGAGCGTCCCGGCCTCGCTGAGCACTTGCACGAACACCACGTAGCGCTCAGCGAGGGGTGCGGCGGCCTGCCATGTCAAGTCCACCAGCAGCGGGGCGCGGTCACCGTGGGGGTGAGTTGTGTGGCTGACCTGCACGCTCACCAGGTCGATTGCGTCCCCGAAGCGCATCGGCGGCAGATCCACCATCAGCAGCGGGCGCGGCGCGGCGTAGCGCACCCAACGCAGATCGCCCCACCAACGGCTGTCGATCCCGTAGGCGTTCGCGCTCAGGGTGCGCTCGATTTTGCCTTCCGGGTCTTGTTCGCGCTCGCCGTAGAAGACGACCTGCATCAGGCGGCTGTTGGCGATGACCACTTCCGCCTCGGCGGTGGGGTTCTCGGTGACGGGCATCAGCACCACGGGGGCGGCCCCGCGGTAGTAGTAGCCGAAGACCTCGTTGAGGCCGGGCGCGCTCAAGATCACGCGGTCTTCAAGGGTGGACTGCGCCGCGATGGCCGCCGCCAGCCCGCGATAGTCGTCGCGCAGGTAGCGCGGCGACGTGGCCAGCAGCGGCACGCCCTGGGCCATCGTCAGCCACAGCGCCAGCGTCGCAAAGCCGGCCACAAAGCGCGGCAGCCACTGCGCCCAACGCCCCCGCCGTCGCGGCTGCATCGTCCATAGGTTCCACACGCCGCGCCCCATCCACAACGCGAAGCCGATTTCTGCGGGCGTCAAAAAGCGCAGGTAGCGCTCATATAGTGCTAGGTAGACGTAGATCGCGCTGCTGGCCAGCACCCATACGATCGGGATCAGCATCCGCCACACTTGGCCGCGCGACCGTCCGGGGATCACCAACAGCCCAAACAGCAGGAAGAACGTCACCGCCGCGCCCATCCCGCCCATGTGATCCTCGAAGGTCACCCCAAAGGCGAACCAGCCCTGCAAGACGCGCGCCATCTCTTCCAGTGGGATCGCATTGCTGATGTTGGGCTGGCTGCTGGTTTGGCGCAGTGCCACCTCGATCCACGGGTAGAAGAGCATCACCGTGATCAGGTTCAGCACGACGTAGACGCTCAACGCTCGCAGCGTCACGCCCACGGTGTAGATCGGCTCCATGCCCGGGCGGACGTAGCGCGCCGTCGGACGGATGTAAGGTCGCTCCACACGGATTGCCCCCGCCCACAGCCAGATCAGCCACAAGACGGCCAACACCCCCTGCGACACCATCACCAGCCCATAGCTGAAGTGGGTGTACATGCCGACCGCGTTGATGACCGCCAGCGCTATCGCCCACTCGAAGACGCGCCGCTGCCGCAGGTAGGCTTGCGTCCACAGGAAGAAGGCCCACATGCTGGCGGCGCTGATGGCTGCCAGCATGGCGTACATGCGGGCTTCCTGCGCGTAGTAGATGCTGAACGTGTTGAGCGCGACGAACCCCGCTGCCGCTAGCCCCGCCACGCGCCCATACAGCAGCCGACCCAAGCTGTAGGTGAACGCCACGCTGATGAGGCTGAACAAGACCGACAGATAGCGCAGGCTGAACTCGCTCGCGCCGGCCACGTCCTCCCACGCTGCCAATGACCAGAAGTAAGCTGGCACGTGCACGTTGCGCTGAAGCATCGGAAGCATGTCGAGCAGTTGGCGCTGACTGTGGCCGAACGCAACGCCCTCGTCATACCACAGCGACTGCGCCCCCAGCGCGTGTACGCGCACCCCGTAGGCCACGATCAACACGATCAGCAGCCCCAGCGCTGCCCAGTAACGCCGCAGCAAGCGCATCACAGCGGCCTCCTCCTCTGGCGGCGTTCACGCCAAGCCGCCCCCACCAGCCCGATCATCCCGCTGCCGCCTGCGATGAGCAGCAGCAGCGGCACGCCCAACAGATGCCAGCCACGTTCCTCCACCGTCAGCGCGTCGAGCATGACGGGCGCGGCACTCTCGATCATGAGTTGATGCGCTTGCGGCAAGAGATCATCGACCACCGTCACCGTCTGCCAGTCGGGCGTGGGCGGGACGAACACCTCCACGCCGTTGACGCGCAGGGCGGCCCGTGTCGGCCAGTCGCGCAGGCGCAGGCGGACGCGGCTGCCGTAGACCGTCACCGCATAGCGCTGAACGCTCAGCGCTGTGCCGAGCTGCGCCCCCGCGACGGGTACGAGCTGGCCGTCGTGCTGCGCGGGCCACGCCTCAGCCTGGTGCTGCCCGGCGTAGAGCGTCGGCTGCTGTTGGGTGATGAAGGCGCGCATGCTCTCGTAGACTGGCAGCGGCGTGAACGTCGGGCGTTCGGGGCTGTAGTCTGGCTCGGCCATGCGGAAGTAGTAGAACGATTGGTTCATCTCGGATGAGTCAGGGCGGGTGAAGAACCAGTAGAAGACGACGCCCACCCACGGCCATTCCTGCTGCGCCCGCTGATAGAACTCGGGGGTATAGCGGGCGGCCTGCTGCTGCGTTGAGAGGCCGAAGCGGTCGTACTGGACGATTTGATCGGGCGGCAGGGGGGCGTCTAGCACGGCGTTCCAAGCGGCTTCGCTGATCCAGATAGGCTTGTGCGCGTCGCCGTTGGCCACCATCAGATCGCGGTAGAAGACGTGGCGCGCGGCAGTGACGGTCGTCACGCGCTGGCGGCGGTCGTAGGCCCCGCTGAAGAGGCCGTAGCCCTGCGCGGCCAGCACGTCGAAGCAGGCCGCAGCCCCTGCATTGTACATCGCTTGCAAGTAAGCTACGTCTTGATAGCCCATGAAGCCGTCGAGCGAGATCGTCGGGGCGATGGCCGCGCTGATGACGACGATGTCGGGGTCAACCGCTTTGAGGGCGCGGTACGTCCGACAGAGCAGGTCAGTATAGGCTGCGGGGTCGGCGAACTGCTCGCCCCATTCAGGGTAGATGTTTGGCTCGTTCCACACTTGGTAGTGGTGAATCCGCCCCTTGTAGCGCTGCGCCACGGCGACAGCGTAATTGACGAAGTCGTCGAAGTCGTCTGGCGGGGCGAACGTGCCGATGTCGGGGTTGTTGGCGTGTGCCCACGCGGGGGGGTTGCTCAGGCGCACCATCAGGCGCATGCCGTGCTCTTCGACGAGGTCGACGATGCGATCATACTTGAGCCACGCGCTGATCGTGTCGGGCACACCGTCGCCGGTCAGGTCGTTGCGGCTGTCGGTGAACTGGCCGCGCCCGTCTACCTCAAGGTCTTCCCATGGAAATTCCTGCCGCAGCCAGACGAATCCTGCCTCACGGATCATCGTCAGCATCGCGCGGATCTTGTCTGCTTCCACTTCCTTTTGTAGGAAGACGTTCATGCCATAGGGGATCTCGCCTGCGTGTTGGATGGGG
>DAOUBS010000104.1:0-6362 GCA_034432435.1 Anaerolineae bacterium | reverse complement strand
AGAGGTAGACCAACTGCGCCTGCTCCGAGGCGTACACCTCCAGGGCTTGCAGCAGGTCGGTGTTGTCAAAGGCGGCGGTGACTTGGCTGGCCAGCATCCCCAGCAAGTTGATTTCCGCGTAGTCGAAGAAGTGCGGCTCATCTTGATAGACTGCTAGCACGCCCACCAGCGTGTTGCTAGAGCGCAGGGGAACCTCCAACATCGAGCGGAAGCCGCCGCGCTGCGCAAGAGCTTTGAGGTCGGGGTCGTCCGTTTCGTCGATGTTGACTTCGATCCTTGAGCCGGACAGGTAACGATCAGGCCGGTAGGGGAAGGTCACATCGCCGTTGATGAGCGCATCCAGCCCAACCTGCCCAGCCAGCACAAGGCCGAGCCGCTCACGCACGACGAACAGAGCTGCCTTTTGTGCGCCCGTCACCTGACAGGCGATGTGGCAGGCGGTCTGTACCAAAATATCACGATCGAGGTTGAACATCACCTGCTGCATCGACTGGTTGATGACGCTCATGCTGTTGTAGAGGCGCAGCGTGCGTGAGTAGAGATTAGCGTTGCGGATGGCCAGCGCAGCTTGTGAAGCGATGGTCTGAAGCACGGTAATGTCGAGGCTGTCGAAGGCTTCCGCGTTCGTCTCATGGCCCACCGCCAGCGCGCCGATGAGCCTATCCCCGACGACCAGCGGCACGCCGATGAAGGCCTGCACGTCCACTTGGGAGAGGTCGATCCCTAACTCGCTGACGTCGGTGCTCTCAGTCAAGTTCAGTTGCAGCGGCTCTCGATGGCGGATCACCCAGTCGATCAATCCATGAGCGAGCTTGCGCTTGTAGGCTCTTTGCGCGCCGCAGGGGGTCAAAACCGCTGGATACTCGACTAGGTCGTTCGCTTGATCGTAGAGGACGGTTGTCACGATGGTTGGCTCTACCAACTCGTGCAGGCGCTTGTGCACTTCAGCCAGCACTTCATCAAGGCTGAGGCTGCTGCTGATAGCTTGGCCGAGCGTGCTCAAAGCCGAGACGTCGCGGGTGCGCTGTTGAAGCTGGCTGCGCGCCGTCGTCACTTGTTGGAAGCGCACAGCCTGAAACAGGATCAAGATCAGGATGATGAGCGTGGGCGTCATGCCCGCGGTGTAGAACGCAAACGACACGAGCAGCGCAACAAACTGAAACGTGACATCGACCAGCCACGAGCGCTTGACGTGGCGCAGGACGTCACGCCGCGGGCGACCCGTGGCGATGAGGCCGAGCACGACGAGCGCGCCGTAAACCACCTGCATAGCGATCAACACGCGCACAAAATTGCCAAGGTCGCCAAAATCAGTGAACGGGCGCACCGCCCCCACCCAATCAAACGCTGTGTAGCCGAGGATCAGCGCCCCGCCTGACACGCCTAAGCGCGCGAGATACTCATCTACGATGGTGTCGTGTTGGACGGCGCTGTGCCTGACGTAGTACACCGCAATCGCGGTGCCGATTGTGAGCAGCAGCAGCGACGCCGTCAGCCCCAACATGAGCATCAACACCAGCAGGATGAAGTAGACGTAGCCCATCCACAGGCCGCGCGCCATCGGCCCGGCCAAGCGCACCATTACGATGTACAACACGCCAAGGATGATCCCTAACAGCAGGGGGTCAGCCGTGGGGGCCACTTGACTAAACGGCTCGCTGGCGAGGCGACCCAAGCCAATCAGCAGCACAATCGTCCCCAGCACGTGGGCGGGCTTGATGACTGTTAGAAATCTTAACTTCACCGGAAGTAGACCGTTCGCTGACTGATTCACTAACGCTTGTATTATAGCTTGAATTCTGAACTTGTATGACGCTGGCGATGGACGCGATGAGCGCCCACCAGACGAAGCCTAAACGATCCCACAGCGTAATGGCGTCGCCCAGCCCATAGACGCTGTAGGCGAGGAACGCGCCGCCTAAGGCGCACGCCAGACGACGATCCCAGCGCCACACGCGCCACACCATCCACGCGATCCAGCCGTGCAGCAGGCCGTACCACGCCAGACCGGGCAGGCCGAGATCGGCGGCCATCTGCGCCCAGAGGTTGTGGGCGTGGGGCGCGGTGAAGTTCTGAGCCTCAAACGCGGGGATTTGGTACGCAGGCTGGCGAATGGCCGTCCGATACATCGACATGCCGACGCCCGTGAGGGGGTGATCGCGCAGCATCTGCCCACTGCGTTCGATCATGTCGAGGCGGCGCGCCACGCTGTCGACGTCGCGTCCCGCCAGCCCAACCGGGCCGGCGGCTGCGCTGGGGCGGCCCGGCACAGCCCCTATGATGAGCAGCTCAACGATCAGCAGCGCCCCCAGCGCTAGCATAGCCCAACGCAGCGCCGCCCCCCGCAGCAGCAGTAGCCCACTCAGGCCGAGGCTTACCCCAACGCCGACTAGCGCAAAACGGCTCTGGCCGAGGAAGAGCGCCGCCAGCAACCCCAGACCGATCAGCCCCCACACCACGCCCAGGCGGCCGCGCTGCCAGTAGGCTAATCCCAGCATCAATGGGCAGAGCAGCGCCAGCGCCCCGGCAATCTCGTTGGGGTTGAAGGAAAGCTGCGCGTCGGGCAGGAAGGCGCGATGATCCAACCGCGGCAGCGCTTGGATCATTGGTGCGAGCGCAGCGCTCTTGCCGTCCCATTGGGTGGCGAACAAGCCCAACCCGATGCCCACCAGCGCGAGCGCAGTCAGCGCCGCCAGCGGCCAGCGCAGCCGCCTCTCCAGATGCACGAGCTGCACCGTCGCCGCCACCAGCCACATCCCAGCTAACGGACGACATACCAAGACCCAGTAGTCTTGACGACGCAGGGGAGCCGCCTCAAAATTAAAGGCGCTGAGCGCCAAAAAGATTAAAAAAATAATGAGAATTGGGTTGAGAGCAGCGGAGGTGTTCAGGCGGCGCGTCAGCAGCCAGCGCACCGCAGCAAACGCCAGCGGCAAGATCAGCAGCCACACCCAGCGATCCCGAATGGGGGGCGAAATGTGCCAGAAAGCCAACTGTGCGAACCACGCGCAAGCCCATTCAGTGTAGATCAGGCGGGGGACGAAGCGCATGATTGGCCTCTCATTTTGTCGACTGTCGAATATTCCGCAATCGTTTTCATCAGCGTATCATCTAATTGGGCAGGAGGTCGATTGTAAAATATTTCAATTCATTACTAGTCGATTGACGAATAATCTTGGTATGTGATATAGTTTAGTCCAAATCAAGTCCAAGTACAGGAGTAACTGTTTCAGGTTAAGTCGACTGCAAACGGTCGATTTTGTTCGATAGCTCTCACAAGCAATATTTGTAGGAGATAAGATAGTGATACCCGATTACGTTACAAACCTTAATATTGAACAGTTCAGGCGAATTGTGATGCAGAAGAAGCTGGTGATTATCTACCCAGTCATCAGCTATCGTAATGTGTTCTTGAGTTACTTTCTACAGTCTAACAGCAACCACCTCTTCTACTACCGCCTGCCGTATGACGGTATTTTGCTAGAGGACTGGCTGGAAGACTTGCGCCGCTACCTGCCCGTGACGAACTCCCCCTTCCACCATCAGTCGCTCAGCACGATCACAGGCCCTGATGCCCCGCGCTTGCTCGGCCAGATGTTGGGTGAATACCTCCAGACGCTGCCGCGCGCGGCCACCGTGCTCTACTGGGATGAGATCGACCGCACGCCGCAAGATAACCAGTTCCGCGCTTTCATGGAAGCCCTCGTCCCGCTGATCCCGAGCTATGTGCAGGTGGCCATCAACGCGCGTCGGCTAGACTATCTGCCGTGGATCGACTTCATCAACAGCGATGTGTGTGCCGTGCTCGGGACGAACTACCGCCGGAACAACCTCATCTACACTGACGACCGCCCACAGAAGCCGCAGCTAGAGGTCTATGCCTTTGGGCAGGGGCTGGCGCTCATCAACGGCCACGAGATTGCCAACTGGGATGGCGCGCTGCCGCGGCAGATGTTCTACTACTTCGTCGATCATCCGCTGGTGACGCGCGATGAGATCTTCAAGGTGTTCTGGCCGCAGCTCCCGATCAAAGAGGCGACCAACGTCTTCCACGTCACCAAGCGCAAAATCGGCGAGCAGATCACCCGCCTCGTGGCCGACGGCAAAGACTACGAGCTGACTTACTACAACGCCGGCTTCTACAAGCCCAGCCCGTCGATTGAGCGTCACTACGACGTCGCCGAGTTTGAACAGGCTATTGAAGAAGGCTACACCACTGACGATAAGCAAGTCATGCTAGAGTCCTACGAGCGCGCTATCCACCTGTATCAGGGGGATTACCTCACGACGCTTGATCTGCCGTGGGTAGTGAAGCGGCGTGATCAACTGCGCTCGAAGTTCGTGGATGCGCTCATCGGCGTCGGACGTGTTCACAAGGAACATGAGCGCCCCCACAACGCCATTAGTTATTACATCCGCGCCCTGCGTGAAGTTCCGCTGCGCGAGGACATCCACCGCGACTTGATGAGCCTCTACATGCAGCTTGGCCGCCGTGAGGACGCGCTCATGCAGTACGCCACGCTGGTTGACCTGCTCGATCAACGCCTGCAAGTGACGCCATCGCCCGAGACGCAAGACCTCTACGAGCAGATTATGCTGGCGCCGGTTCATTGATCGGCTCATCTGTTAGTGAAGCGCATAAAAAGGGGCGAGATCACCTCGCCCTTTTGTGTGGCCTTTATATCTCGCGCACCCAAAACTGAGGGTGCACGTCCAACGCGGACGTCCCCGCGCCCGCGCGCAGGATCATCGTGCCGCCTGAGACGCGCCACTGAAGCTTGAAGGTGTGCTCGCCTGCGCTCAGGTTGGGTACGAGCGCTGTAAAGCTCAGCGTGCCGTGCTGCAGCGATGAGCCGCTGCCGTTCTTGCGCACGATCAACGCCAGCCCATCGTCCCCGCCTACGCGCACGCTGTCCAGCGCCACATCCAGATAGCACAGCGTGTCAACGCTGCCGGCTGCGCTGAACGTGCCATAAAAGCCGATCAGCACCGCGCTGCCGCTGGTGTGCAGCGTCAGGGCTAGCCGCGTCGCGTCGATGTCAACAAAGGTGGTGCTGGCGGTCGTGTAGTCGGCGGTTTCGTTGAGGGTGTACTGCGCACTGGCAGGCGCGTCGACGCGCTGCTTAAGGTAGCTCAAGTTGTCGCGCACTTGTTCGTTCAAGTCGGTATCGGTGACGAGCTGGTTCACCAGCCACGTGATAGGGGAATGCCACGGCATGAGGGTCTCTCCTTACAGAAACAGATGTGATGGCAATCATGGTCGATATGAGGTGCGTTAGCCCCTTGAATCTCGGGTCTCATCCCTCACCCTTCAATACGCCAGCCGCGTATCAACGGCGAGCCGGCGCGCGCTCAGCAGCCAGCAGCGCCAAGCCGCGGCGTCTTGCAGCGCCCACGTGACGCGGTGGCGTGCCCCGCGGTGACTGATTTCGTGGATTTGCGCGGTGATGAACGCGCTGACGGACTGCGGGGGCTGAGTCGTGTTGAGCGTGACCCGATCCCACAGCCGCGCCGCCAGCACCGACGGCGTGCGGGCGGCGTCAACCGTGACGGACAGCCAGCCAGAGACGGCTGCCTGCAAGTGAAACTGCGCCAGCCCTGCCGCGCGCTCGGTGACGAGTGGGATGTGCAGATGACGCCCATGCAGGCCATAAGCAGCGATGGCCTGGTCATCGCGGACGACACGCAACGGCTGTGGAAGCGGCTGGATTGGCGTGCCACGGATGACGCTGCCAGGCAGCAAGTAGAGGTCATAGGGGTAGGGATTGCGCAGCTCCAGCGTGGCCCCGCCGCTGGTGCGCTCGACCAGCGCCAGCCCCACGCCGAAGGTGACCGCAGCGTTGTAGGTGGTGGCGCTGCGCCCGATGCGCAGGTCATCCCCGCGCGTCGGTTCGATTACGTCCACCGCGCCGACCGGCTGGCCCTGTGCCCCCTGCCAGCGGACGGCCACGCGCAGCGTCGCGCCACCTGCGCAGCGCAGCGGCTGTTGGTTCACCCACAAGACGCTGCCCGCCGCGCCGCGCTGCACGGCCATTGTCCGCAGGCTGACGAGCGTCTGCCTCGTGGGGGGAGTTAGGGTTACCGCCTCGAAGGCGTCGGTCAGGCTGAGGGTGGGCGTGTCAACGGTCAGCAGGCGCGTGCGATCCCAAAAGACGAGTTGATCGTCTTCGTCGCAGAAGAAGCGCCCGCCCTCGGCCTCAGCGACGGCGCGCAGCGTCATCAGCAGCGAGCGGTCTTCGCCGCTGTCGCTCAGGACGGTGCGCCCTGCGTCTGCGTGTAGATGCGCGGCAGGCGGCAGCCGAACCACCCCCAGCGCGCCATGTGACGGCACGCCCAAGCGCCAGCGCCCGCTCAGCCAGCGG
>DAOUBS010000103.1:0-9458 GCA_034432435.1 Anaerolineae bacterium | reverse complement strand
CCAATTCTTCAGCCTGCCCCTCTCATCACAACGGATGATGAACTCCGTGCGCTGGTGGACACGCTCGCCTCTGAGTCGGTGATCGCACTCGACACTGAGAGCAACAGTCTGCACGCCTATCAAGGGCGCGTCTGCCTGATTCAGGTTTCTACGCGCAGCCAAGATTATATCGTAGACCCGGTGGCGATCAAGCAAATGGAGCCATTGGGTGACATCTTGGCAGACGAGCGCATCGAGAAGGTCTTCCACGCCTGCGAGTATGACATCCTCTGCCTCAAGCGCGATTACGGCTTCGAGATCAACAACTTGTTCGACACGCTCTATGCTGCGCGCGTCATCGACGGCAAGATGTGGGGCCTCGGCGATCTGCTGCACGCCCACTACGGCATCAAACCCGACAAGCGCCACCAGCTCGACGATTGGGGCAAGCGCCCGCAGCCGCCCGACAGCCTGCTCAACGCCCAGATGGACACGCACTACCTGCTGCCGCTCTACGATCACTACACGGCGCGGCTGGCGGAGCGCGACGCGCTGGAGGAAATCCGCGCGCTGTTCCACGACATCAGCCGCATCGACCCCAAAGATCAAGCCTTCGACCCCGAAGGCTACTGGAAGCTCGTCAAGCCCGATGAGCTGGACAAGCGCGCGCTGGCTGTACTGGCCGAGCTGTACGCCCTGCGCGACCAGATCGCCCAAGAGTTGGACACGCCGCCCTACAAAGCCATCGACAACCGCACCCTCGTGCGCATGGCCGCGCAGCCGCCGCGCAACCGCCGCGACCTGCAAGCGCTGCGCGGGCTGCGCGCTGAGATGACGCGCCACTACGCAGATGACATCCTCGACGCGGTTGAGCGCGGCCTGAGCGCCCCGCCGCCGCGCCCGCCCCGCCCCTCGCGTGTTGACCGCACGCTGACTGACCGCTACATGCTGCTGCACAACTGGCGCAAAGAGCGCGCCATCGCCCGCGGCCTTGAGTCGAACATGGTGGTGAGTAAGCACACCCTGTGGCAGATCGCTGAGCGCGTCCCGGCTACGATGGAGGAACTGGCGCAGATCGACGGCATGACCCCGTGGCGCATGGCCACTTACGGCTGTGAAATTCTGCGCCTGCTGCACCGCAAGAATCCCCCTTGTTGACACTTTTGGTGTAAAATAACAGTCAACGGCCACAAGGGGACAAACCCATGAAACAGAGCATCTTTGCTGAGGAGTGGCGGCGCTGCCTCGAAGCGCACTATATGGACGTGATCCGCCGCGGCGACCAAGTCGCGCAGCAGTCGCTTACGCCGCTGCTATCGCGCTTCGGCTTCCACGAGAGCGACCTGCGCGCGATGTACATCCGCGCGACGATGCGCCAAGACGCCCTCCCGCCGGATTTCACGCTTACCCCTGCAGCCCTCGCGCCTGCCCCCGCACAGCAGGCCACCTTTGCGCCCCACCCAGCGGAGTGCACCTGCCCGGCCTGCATGGAAAAGGTCGATCTGCTGCGCCACGACGACGAAGGCCAGCCCCTCAGCGCAGAGGAAGCGTTCGAAAGGCGCGCCCACCTGGCCCGTGAGGACGACACCCCACCCCCTCCGCCTGACGCCCCAATCCAGCTCAGCCTGTTCTCGCAGGGACGCGACCTGTCGCGTCCGCCGGGGGTGTGACAACCTGCGGACAGGGCACGCCCTGTCCCTGCGATGCCGCGTCTGTTAAGCAAGCGCTCTGTTGGTTTCATCCCTGACGTTCTATATAATGACGATGAACGAATAGGGAGCTTTCACGATGAAAACTGCACGCCGCTTGATCTTTGGTGTTTCGTTGTTTGTCGCCGCCGCGAGCGTCGTCTTGTGGCTGAGCGAGGCCAGCCTGCCGATCCCGCCGCTGGCGCTGGTGTTGATCGCGGGTGGGGCCTTCGCGCTGGCCGTGCTTGCTTTCGCAGCCGAAGCCAACAGTTGGCGCACCCCCACCCCGGAGGATCCACCTGTGCCGTCTCAACCGATCACGCCCAAATCGCCCGCGCAAAAAGCGCTCGACGCGATGGACAGCGCGCGTGAGATCTCATCGCGCACCGAGCGCAAGGTGCGCATTCAAATCGACGCTGAGGACGACCCCAACGATTGACCGCCTTCGACGCGCGCGATGAGCAGTTCATGCGCCTAGCGCTGGCAGAAGCGCAGCTCGCGCTGCTGACGGCCGACGTGCCCATCGGCGCGGTGGCCGTGCTCGGCGATGAGGTGATCGGGCGGGGGCGCAATCGACGTGAGGCCGACCAAGACCCCACTGCCCACGCCGAGATGTTGGCGCTGCGCGAGGCGGCGCGCGTCATCGGCCATTGGCGCTTGCACGAGGTCACGCTCTACTGCACGCTGGAGCCGTGCGCGATGTGCGCGGGGGCGATGGTGCTCGCGCGACTGTCACGGCTGATCTACGCTGCGCCCGACCCCAAAGCTGGCATGGGCGGCAGCCTGCTCAACCTGCTAGATTATTCCCCCCTCAACCACGCTGTGACTGTTGAACGCGGCTTGCTGGCCGACGAGGCCGCGGCGCTCATCCGCGAGTTCTTCCGTAGGCTGCGCGCGCAAGGCCAAAAGTAGCGGCATGGGCGCGCCCCCAAAACAAAAACGCCCTATCTCATCGATTGGGCGTTTGCTCCGCAACCTGGATTCGAACCAGGAACCCATCGGTTAACAGCCGATTGCTCTGCCGTTGAGCTATTGCGGAATCACGCCCAAAAGTGTAGCAAACGGGGGTAGGGGTGTCAAGGCTTGTGGTACACTGAGCAGGGTTTGAATTACCTCAAGAAGTGAGCCACCGTATGTCCACCGTTACCGTGCGCAAAGTTGAAAACGAAGCGGATTTTCAAGCGTTCTTCAAATTCCCGTGGAAGCTCTACAAGGACGACCCCAATTGGGTTCCGCCGCTCGTCAGTCAGCGGCGCAACCTGCTGGACAAGCGGCGCAACCCTGCGTGGGACTATCTAGAGGGGGACTACTTCATCGCACTGTGCGGGGGGGAGGTCGTCGGCACGATTGCCGCCGTCATCAACCACCACCACAACGACCACATGAAAGAGCACATCGGCCACTTTGGCGCGTTTGAGACGATCAACGATCAAGCCGTGGCCAGCGCCCTGCTTGACACTGCCAGCGAGTGGGTGCGCGCGCGCGGCTACCACGCCATCCGCGGGCCGCAGACCTTCACGACGCACGAAGAGTGCGGCCTGCTCGTCGAGAACTTCAGCCCGCCGCAGGTGCTCATGCCCTACAACCCGCCCTACTATCAAGCGCTGGTGGAAGGGGCGGGTTTTCACAAAGTGATGGACATCTACAGCGTCTACCAAGACCGCGCCATCCTCGCCCGCAACAACACCGTCGAGCGCTTTGGGCGGGCCGCGGAACACGCCCTCAAGCGCAGCGGCGTTACCATTCGCCCGCTCGACATGCGCCGCAAAAACGCCGAGTTCCACCTCTTCGCGGACATCTACAACCGCGCATGGGACATCAACTGGGGCTTTCACCCCTTTACCGAGCGTGAGCTGCAAGCGCTGGTGAAGAGCCTCGGCCAGTTTGTAGACCCTAACCTCGCCTTCTTCGCGGAGCACGACGGGCAGACGGTCGGCTTTGCCCTCGCCATCCCCAACATGAACGAGGTGCTGCACAAGGTCTACCCGCGCCCCGGCGTGCCCGAATGGTGGAGCCTACTCAAGGCCTTCTACTACTGGAAGGTGAAAAAGATCATCCGCAGCGTGCGCCTGCCGCTGATGGGCGTCATCCCTGAGTTTCGCAACCGCGGCGTCGACCTCGCGCTCATGCACGCTATCAGCCAAGCTATGCTGCCAAGCCAGTACGACTACCTTGATGCGGGGTGGATCCTCGAGACCAACACGCTGTTGTCAATCATCAGCAAGGTGGAGGGCAAGCCCTACAAAACGCACCGCTTCTACGAGAAGGCGCTAACCCCCTAGCAGGGCGCTGGCCGCGCGGACGGCCTCTTCGGCGCGGCTGCCGTTGAGGACGGCGCGGAATGCCTCTTGCAGGGCACGCCCCACCGCGACGCTGGCTGCGTCGGATGGGATGATGAGCGCGTTCGCTAGCAGTTGCGCGTAGAACGCCGCTTGATCGCCCGTCAGCACCTCAGCCAGCAGCTCTTTCTGCGACGGCAGCATCCACACTGACCGCGCCAGCGAGACAACCGACGGGGCGCTGCTCATGTGGGTGATGTAGTCCACGGCCAGCGGCTGCGCGCGCTCATCGCGCGAGACTAGCACCCAGCACCACCCTTCCAGCACGGTGCTCAGCGTTCCGTCTGGGGTGGGGAGCGGCGCAAAGCGTAGGTCAGGCTCAAAGGTGAGCGCGCGCAGGTACTGCGAAGCAAGCGCCCCCCACTGCCGCTCGCCGGCGGCGCTCAACGCAGTCGCATACTGCACAGGTGAGGTAAAGAGCAGCGTCTGCTCGTCGATGAGGCCAGCTTCACGGGCGTCCTCGTAGAAGTCCAGCACCTGCCGCAGCGCCACCGCGTCATATTCCAGCACGCCTTGCTCGTCGATGCGGCCCCCGGCGGCTATATACTGCACGTAAAGCGTGGGGTTTACGCTGATGGTGGCATTGCCAGCAAATTGCAGCGGCAGCCCGCGCGCCAGCACGTCCTCGAAGCGCCAGCCGTCATAATCCACTTCGGGCTGTGGCAGGTAAACCATGTGCTGCACATCAACCAAGAACGGGATGCCCATCAACACCCCGCCCACTTCACACAGGCGGCGGGTGCTGCTCATGGCTTGCGCGGCGCTCTCGGTCAGCAGCGGTGGCAGCGGCTCGATCAAGCGCTCCTGCGTCGCCAGCAGCAGATCGCCACGCCGCAGCAGCGTGACGGTGGGCAGCGCGCGCGGGGCCACACCCGACGCGGAACGCAGCGTCGAGAGGATGCCGCCGGCCTCGCTGGCGCGGCGGATGCGAATCAGCGCGTTGATGTTTTGCCTGAGGGCAAAATCGTCGGTGGCTGCCCCAAACGCTGAAAGCGCGTCCGTGCTGAAGTTGGCCAGCGTGTCCGGCAGCCAGATCGTCAGATCCGGAGGGGTAGGCGTTTGAGCGTTGATGTGCAAGCTGATGCTGACAGCCAGCAGCGCAAGCAGTCGTTTCATGGCGGTTCTGTCATACTTTAACGATGACGTTCATCATACCTGACAGATCGACCAGTGGTAAGGGCAGCGGCCGGCTGCACCTGCAAGCGCGGCCTAATCCCCACCCAGAAAACCCCGTTGATCCCAACCATCCGTGCCGTTACAATACCCTTAGTAGCGCGGCCTCGTATCTTGGACGGGGCTTTTTTGTTCCAGCGGAGCCTAGCCACCATGAGTTCATCCCCAGCAGTTAGCATCGTGATCCCCGTCTACAACGAAGAAGGAAACGTCGAGGCGCTCTATGAGCAGCTCAGCGCGGCGCTGGAACGGCTCGGCCAGCCCTATGAGGTGATTATCGTCGACGACGGCAGCACAGACGGCAGCTTTGCGCAGTTGAAAGCGATCCACGCGCGCGATCCACGCTGGCAGATCGTCCAGTTTCGGCGCAACTTCGGCCAGACGGCAGCGATCGCTGCGGGGTTCCAGCAGGCGCGCGGGGACGTGGTGATCACGCTGGACGCTGACTTGCAAAACGACCCGAACGACATCGGCGCGCTGCTGGCCAAGCTGGACGAGGGCTACGACATCGTGAGCGGCTGGCGCGTCCATCGCAAGGAACCGCTGCTGACGCGGCGCATCCCGTCACAAGCCGCCAACTGGCTCATCAGCCGCAGCACTGGCATCCACCTGCACGACTACGGCTGTTCGCTCAAGGCGTATCGGCGTGACGTAGCCAAGGGCGTGCGCCTTTACGGGGATCTGCACCGCTTCATCCCGGCGCTGGCCAGCCAGATGGGCGTGCGCGTAGCCGAAATCCCTGTCAACGACCGCCCGCGCCACGCCGGCAAGAGCAAGTACGGCCTCAGCCGTACCTTTCGCGTGTTCCTCGACTTGATCGGCGTGATCTTCTTCTTGAGCTACTTTCACCGCCCGTTGCGTGTGTTCGGCGGGCTAGGGGTAGCCATCGGCGGGGTTGGGGCGCTCATCTTGCTCTATCTGGGCTATGTGCGGGTCGTGCTGGCGCAGAACATCGGCGACCGACCGCTCACCCTGCTCGGCGTCCTGCTCGTCGTGCTGGGCATGCAGATGATCTCAACGGGCTTGATCGCCGATATGGTCATGCGCACCTACCACGAGTCACAGGGCAAGCCGACCTACCACATCCGCGAGCACCTACGCTGAGGCTGTCAGCGCGAGCAGCTAAAACGCCCCTCTCTGCCCCGGCGCTTCGATCACGATGTCATCGGGCGCTGGCTCAGGAAAGTAGCGCTGGTAGAAGGCTGAGCGACTTAGGCCGGTGGCGTCTCGAAAGGCGTAGAGTTCGGCGCGCGGCATGCTGTGCGGCAGATGATTGTGCCGCCGCTCGAACACCATCCGCCCTGTGACACCCTGCGCCGCCTCGATCACGCGCTGGCGATGCCCGACCACCATCGCCTGCGGCAGCGCGTCCACGTCAAACCAGCGCGCTTCGAGCACTTCATCTGCTTGGCGCGTGATCTCAACGGTGTTGGCGTGGCCACGGAACGAGAACACGTGCAGCACCTCCCCTGCGCTGTTGACGTAGGCGTAACTGCACACCATCGCCTCCAACGTCACCTCTAGCCCAACCTCTTCGCGCACCTCACGGACAGCCGCCTGCGCGATGGACTCGTCCGCGTCGACGCTGCCGCCCGGCAAGCACCAGATCTCAAAATCTTCGCGCAGCGTCAGCAGCACCTGCCCCGCCGCGTTGAAGATCACCACATTCGCCCCTAATTGCATGATCACTTTCCTTGCTACAGTCGAAAAATCAAACAAAAATCTTGTCTTTGTGATTATTTACATTAAGCACGCTGTTATACAACGCTTAGTCTACGCTCAAACCACTGAGGGATAATCCGATTGCTGACAAATTTCATTTGTTCAGAATGTTTTGAAAGTATATAAAATCACCGCATAAGGAGAAGCAGCATGAACACTGGTTTAATTAACTTTGAGAACTTGATTATCGCTAATCAAGGGATCTCGCCGATGACGTTCGACATGGTGGCGCAAATTCTCACGTTAGGGTTTGCGGTCATGCTGGCAGCGTTGTTTTACTTCGTTTTGACGATCCGCACGGTTGCGCCGCAGTATCGCATCTCATCGGTGCTGTCCGTCGTCGTCATGGTCTCTGCGTTCTTGATCCTGTTCTTCCAAGCGCAGTCGTGGACGCAAACCTTCACCTTCAACTTCAGCACGGGCCTGTACGAACTCGCCCCGGGCGCAGAAGCTTTCTCGAACGGCTTCCGTTACCTTAACTGGCTGATTGACGTGCCGATGCTACTGTTCCAGATCCTGTTCATCGTCAACATCACCCGCGAGCGCCGGGCTGTCCTGCGCAACTGGTTCTTTTTCAGTGGCTCGATGATGATCATCACCGGCTACATCGGCCAGTTCTACGAGGCGCAAGCCGACCTGACGCCGTTCTTCATCTGGGGCGCGATCAGCACGGCCTTCTTCTTCCACGTGCTGTACCTGATCTACCGCGTCATTCAGGAGAGCCGTAAGACGATGAGCAAGCGCGCTGGCGACAACATGCAGTTGATCTGGTACTTGTTCTTCGTGAGCTGGATGCTCTACCCCGGTGCGTACCTCATGCCGATCTTCCTGAACAACGAGGCGGGCATTGTCGGTCGCCAGCTGACTTACACCGTCGCGGACATTGCCTCAAAGGTGATCTACGGCGTGATGTTGACCTACGTCGCCCAGATCCGCAGTGAGGAAGAAGGCTTCGTGAGCGACATGGGCGTGGCCAAGGCCGCCTCGTAAGCGCGCACCAGCTGCAAACTCAGCCAGCCCCTCACCCCGTGAGGGGCTTTTTTTAGCTGCCACACCCGCCACCGCAAACAAAAACACCCCTGAGGTGGGGTGTTTGAGTTCAGCCAGGCAGGCTAGGCGGTCTTTTGGTACTGCTGCGCGAGCGCAGCAATCTTGCGGAACGTGTCGGCGTCGCGCACGGCAATATCGGCTAGGATTTTGCGATCCAGCTCGATGCCGGCCTGCTTCAGGCCGTAGATGAAGCGGCTGTAGCTCAGCCCGTGCAGGCGCGCCGCGGCGTTGATGCGCATGATCCACAGGCGGCGGAACTGGCGGCGCTTCTGGCGACGGTCGCGGTAGGCGTAGAACAGGCTCTTGAGCATGGCTTCGTTGGCGCGCTTCCACAGCGTGCTGCGCGTGCCACGCTGGCCTTTCATCATGCCGATGATCTTCTTGTGGTGACGTCTGCGGACGTAACCGGTCTTGGTACGAGACATCTTCTATACTCCCTGTTGACCCCCCGAATGCGGCGTGTCTGTGCCGTTCAGGCAGCGTGGTGAAACGATGGCCTACAAACGCCGACTTTTAAGACGACGGCGGATTGTACTTGTACTTGCCCAGATAGGGCGCGAGGGTCTTGATGCGGCGCACGAACGAGTTGTTCGACACGGGCGTCAGCTTGTCGAGGGCGCGCTTCACGCGGCCGCTCTTGCGACGGCGGAAGTGGCTCTTGCCGCCGCGCGTGCGCATCACAAGGCCCGTGCCCGTCGTGCGGAACCGTTTGACGGTTGCCTTGTGGGTCTTGAGTTTGAACTTCTTCAGCTTGGTCACTTGCGTGTCTCCGTTTATTTCTTCTCGCCAATGGGAGCCAGCACCATGAGCATGTCGCGCCCTTCGATGTTGGGCATCTGCTCGACCACTCCCACATCACTCAGTAAATTCTTGATCTCTTCGAGCCGATCGCGCCCGATGTGCGCATGGGTGATCTCACGCCCACGGAAGCGCACGCGAATCTTCACCTTCATGCCGTCTTCTAGCCACTTGCGCGCTTCTTTGATCTTGAAGCCTAAGTGATGATCGTCCGTCTTGGGTTTCAACTGAATTTCCTTGACCTTGACGACCACTTGGTTTTTACGGGCTTTGCGCTCTTTGCGCTGCTGCTCGTAGAGGAACTTGCCGTAATCGAGCGCCTTGCAGACCGGCGGGTTAGCATCCGGGGCGACTTCGACAAGATCAAGACCCATGTCTTGCGCCATTTGCAGCGCTTGCAGCGTCGGCACAACGCCCACGTTGCGCGCTTTCACTTCTCCGCGTTCGTTCTCTTCCTCAATGATGAGGCGAACCTCGCGGGCACGGATTTCTCGATTGATGCGATATTCACTCGTGGTTATTGCCAAGCCCTTTCGAACGTTGAAACGTGCTGCTAGCAGAAATAGCCCTCAAAGTCTAGCATTCCGAGGGAGCGATGTCAATTGAGGGTTTGAAGCGGCGCGGTCACATCACAACGTGGGGCTGCCTTTGGCACTTCATCTGGCGCTCATGTACAATAGCGACGGACGGGCGCTGACCCGCAGACATT
>DAOUBS010000102.1:0-9871 GCA_034432435.1 Anaerolineae bacterium | reverse complement strand
CGACACCCCTAGCCGATAGTTGCGCGCAATCCCCCGCGAGACTGGCACACTGAACACCAGCACCACGCCGACCACATAAGCCACCAGCGCCGCGCCGTAGAGCTGCGCGTTCTGGATGGCCTGCTCATAGGGGGCAGGCTCATTGGCTGAGAGCGTTTGATGCAGACCGTCCAACACGGGGCTGAGGTAGAGATAGCTCAGCACACCGTAGCCCGCGTACAGCACCACCAGCCCCACGATCACTGGCTTATACGTAGCGCGCACCAAGCCACCCCACGTGCCGTCCCCGTCGAAGAACGCGCGCACTGCCCCCCCCACCACAGCATAGGCCACCAACAGCGCGCCGAACAACTGCCCGCCCAGCAGCGCCCCGCGAGTGAGGTTCGTTTGCAGGTCACGCGCGCTGTAGTTGAGCAGTTGAACGAACGCCCCCATGCTGTTCTGAAGGAACGTGCCGCGTACAGGATCAAACGCTGTTACGCTGGCAGCTAATGAGAGCTGCGGCTGCATCCACTGGCTGACGGCAGCGAACAGCGCTGCGGCGCCGCCCAGCGCTGCGATGGCAATCAACGCCAGATACATCAATGCCTGCACCGCCGACGTGTCGTCTAAGCTTTGGTTGGCGCGGCGGATTTTGCGCTTCTCATAGCCGGGCCGGCGGTAGTCCTCAATCTCGGAGAGCACATACTCCGTCCGCACTTCCATGATCTGCCCCAACAGTTCAAGGTAATAGGGGTCGTCGGTGAACTGCGGGTACAAGTCGAGCGCTTCTATCGCCAGCTTGCGCGCTTGGGGGCGCTCACGGTTGTCGAAGTGCGCTTTGGCAAGGGTCATCAACTCTTCGCCTTTGGCCTTGCGCGCTTGCAGTGCGGCTTCCTCTGGCGTCAGGACGGGCGTTTCTTCCACCACTGCATACGGGCTGACCGTCGGCGCGGCCATCACCTCGTGCGTGGAGAGCGCTGCGAGATTGCTGTGCTGCTTGATATAGCGCCCAGCCTTCAGTGCCAACTGACGAATCTCTTCGTCGGGGTCAGTACGATAAATCGCACTGAGATACGTCAACGCGGAGACATCCCCCATCTTGGCAAGCTGTCGAACGGCTTCTTTGCGGTCAGCGGGGTCTGGGCTGTCTAACAGTTTCTTGATGTCGTCACTCATCGCTGGCCTCCTAGCGACTCTGACAAGTCACTTATCAGTCTAGTGAGAACGATCAAACGCGCAAGCGACCTATCAGCCCCCAGCGGCGTGCGCTAAAATGAAATTATTCGCTTCAAGAGGAGAAAACGCTTAGGTGAAGCTCATCTCGTGGAACGTGAACGGCCTGCGCGCCGTCCACAACAAGGGCATCTTCCTCCAATGGTTGGAAGAAGCCCAGCCCGACATCCTCGGCCTGCAAGAGATCAAAGCCACGCCCAACCAGCTAGACCCGTCGCTGCTCGCGCCGTTGGGCTATCGCACATACTGGGCAAGCTGCACTGTCAAGAAGGGCTACAGCGGCGTGGCGCTCTACACCCGCCGCGAGCCGCATCAGGCACGCCTCGGCCTTGGAATCTCAGAGTTCGACCAAGAGGGGCGCACAATCATCGCCGAGTACGACGACTTTGTGTTCATCACAGCCTACTTTCCCAACGGCAGCCGCGACCATTCACGCGTGCCGTTCAAGATGGCCTACAAAGCCGCCTTTCTAGAGACGATCAACGCCTATCGCGCGCAGGGCCAGCCCGTGATTTTTTGTGGCGATGTCAACACCAGTCACCAGCCGATTGACCTCGCGCGCCCCAAAGAAAACGCCAACACCACCGGCTTCTTGCCTCATGAGCGCGCATGGCTCGATCACGTGTTGGGGCCGTGCGGCTACGTGGATACCTTTCGCTACCTCTACCCCGACAGCGCCCGCTACACGTGGTGGTCACAGGCGACCAACGCCCGCAGCAAGAACATCGGCTGGCGCTTAGATTATTTCATCATCTCGCCTGATCTGCTGCCGCGCTTGGTCGACGCGCCTATTTATGATGACGTATACGGCAGCGACCACTGCCCCGTTGGATTGGTGCTGAAAGACGCATGAACACCCCACGCCGCGCCCGCCGCAAACACTCATTCACCCCCAACACGTTCACCTTTGACATCACTGGCATGGTTTACGGGGGGTACGGCGTCAGCCAGCATCAGGGCAAGCCGCTCTATCTGCCTTACACCATCGAGGGCGAGCGCGTCGAGGCGCGCTTGCTGCCTGCGCAGAAGAACGCCCAGTTTGCTGAGGGCGTGAAGCTGCTGCGCGCGTCGGCTGACCGCGTCTACCCCGAGTGCAGTCACTTCGGGACGTGCTGGGGCTGCCACTGGCAGCACATCACCTACCCCGCGCAGCTCCTGATCAAGCATGATGTAGTCGCTGACCAGCTTCAGCGACACGGGCGCTTCTCAGATGAAGTGCTGGAGGCCGCGCTGCAACCCGTCATCCCCAGCCCGTCACCGTGGCACTATAACCACCAAGCCACTTTCCACCGCCTGCCCAACGGCAGCTTTGGTTTTCATCGGCGTGATGACCGGCTCACACCGATTGACGTTTGCTGGACGCTGCGGCCCGAGCTGCAAGACCTCTACGAAGCGCTCGATATTGACTTTGCCAACCTGCGCAGCGTCACGTTGCACCTCGGCAGCGACGGGGCGACAATGGCGCTGCTGCACCTCACCAACGAAGACCTGCCTGAACTCGAAGCCGACCTGCCCACCAGCATCAACGTCCTGCTGCCAGATCGTGAGCCGCTCAACCTCGTCGGTGAATCGCTCGTGCGCTATCAGGTCAAGGGGCGTATACTGCGCGCTACGGCGGGGGCGTTCTTCCGCGCGAACGTAGCTCAGGTCAATGCGCTAGTCGATGAAGTGCTGTTCGGGCTGGCGCTGAGTGGCAATGAACAAGTCCTCGACCTTTACGCCGGCGTCGGCACGTTCAGCGCGTTCATCGCCCCACATTGTGAGGTGGTGACGCTCGTCGAAAGCTACCCGCCTGCGGCAACCGACGCAGACGAAAACCTCGCCGATTGTGACAACGTAGACGTGGTCGAAGGCAGCGTGCTGGAAGTGCTGGAGACGATGCGCGAGGACGAAGCCCACTATGACGCTGTCGTGCTCGACCCGCCCGCGCGCGGCGTTGGCTCAGAGGAGTTAGCCGCGTTGATCGCGCTGCAACCGCAGCGCATCGTCTACGTCAGCAGCAATCCGTCTGCCTTAGGGCGTGACGGCCTCGCGCTGACGCAGGTTGGGTATCAGCTCAGACGCGTGCAGCCCGTCGACACCGCTCCACAGACTTCTTACGCCGACCTTGTCGCGACTTTCACGCGCTAGCTGTCCTGTTCTGCCGCTCGCTCGCGGCTGCGCAGGAACAACTCAACAACCAACAGGGCCGCCGCGATGAACACCGCCAGCGGCAGGGTCAGCAGGCGGGGGATCTGCAACCACGCGCATATCACTACCCACAGCCCTACCCACACGCTCTGACGAACGATGATGCCTGCCGAAGGAACCTCGCGGTTGAGCGGCGTGAAGCGAACGTTGATAAAGCGCACCAGCGGCAGCGCCAAACCGCTGCTGGCGGTGAGCAGCAGCACGAAGAACAGCCACAGCTCACCGCCGATGCGCGGCAGGCTGCCACTCGCAAAGATGAGCCAATACAAGCCCCCCAGCCCGACCACGATCATCACCATCGCCGCGGTCATCAAGCCGATATGGTCGGGCGGTGTGCTGGGGGTAGCGGAGGGCGCTGCCGTGCGCTGCACCGTGGAACGTCGCCTCACAGCGTTTCATCCTCTTCTGGCAGGTCAAACGACGGGTCAATCGGCGCAACCACAAAGGTAACCAAGTGGTAGGATACGTTTTCAGAAACAGGCTGTCGAAAATAGCGACTGACAAGCGCGAGCAGCTCTTCCATGAAGCGGCTGACCTCTTCCTCGGGCAAGCGCAAATATCCCCGTCGCGCTAGCAGCGCATCCGGCGACGGCGCGTAGCTCGCCAAGTTGATGCGCCCATTCAAGATGTTGCGCTCAACTTCAGCCCGCGCGTCGTCAAAGACCGTTTGCAGCACCATTGCGATATCTGGCGGGATGTGGTCATGCTTACGATTTTCCAGCAGATGCCGTGCTACTTGAAATGTGTAGGCGGCAACGCGATAGTACTTCTCCTCAATTGCGCCAGCCATGCGCCGCGTCTCTACCACGCGGATGATGCCGTGCTTCTCCAATAAGTTGAATTGGTAGTAAAGGCGAGTGAAAGGCACGTTCAGGCGCTGCGCCACCTCTTGAATCGTGCGCGGCCGATCGACCAGCTCACCGACGATGCGGCGGCGGAAAGGGTCGAAGTAGACTTTCATCGCCTCAAGATCAGTCAGGGTGATCGTGTCGTCTGGTTCCATCGCGCCCATTACCGCAGCAAGTACGGATGATAAACCAGCGTATCAGCGTAGAGGACGTAGTCGGTATTGTTGCCGACCACCTCAAGAAACGCAAAGATGTTAGGCGCGAAGCTCTTGGCGATATAAGCCTCGATGTCCATGAAGCTGCACAACCAACTGTAGATCAGCTGAGGATGCTCGCGGCTATAGAGCATGAAGGACGTCTGCTTGTGCTGCACCTCGCGCCATTCGCCCCTTTGGAAGATCATCTCCCTAGCCATTTCACGCGGGGGGTTGGCAATTTGAAACTTGCAGTTGCGTCGACTAATCAGCACGTTGACATCCTCGCTGGGGGCGGGGAAGTAATGGCTGCGGTTGCTGCCCACGTAGATCACCCAACCGTACTGCGAGTCTTGCCGCAGCCGCACGCTGATAAGCATCCGATTCAAGTCAGCAAAGCGGCGCAGCGGCGCATGTTTGATCGCATCGCTGCCCGCTGCATAATAGTGCAGCGTCTCTGGTTGCAGCGCGCTGAAATCGACGGTTTCGCCCCCTGTCATCCAATCACGACAAACAATCTGCCAGTTGACTTCTGGCATGATGAAGCGATGGCGGCGGCATCGCTCATGGAGCGTGCCGGCTGCGTTGAAAAAATCACAGTTCTCACACTGTGGGAAGAATTCAGTTTGAGGACTTGTCATAGACTATCTTTGATCCTTAGAGAACTGATTGTATTGTAGCCAGTAATTCGGACTGATCAAATTGACTCTTGACGAGGTAAGCATCCGCACCTGCTGCCAAGCCCGCTTCGCGCTGCTCGGGCTTGCCCAGAGAAGTCAGCAAGATCAACGGAATATCGCGCGTGCGCGGATCACTCTTGACGCGCCGCGTCAGCTCAAGCCCTGTCATCTGAGGCATCTCGACGTCGCTGATGATGATGTCTGGGTTGATCTCCAGCAGGTTCGTCCACGCCTCAAGGCCGTCGATGGCCACCACCACTTCAAAGCCGGCGGTTTCTAAGATGTTCTTCTCAAGCGTGCGCGTCGTGATCGAATCGTCCACCACCAACACGCGCAGCCGTCGTGTGGATGGCACGTGGGTCAAAGCAGGCATTCGGTTACGCCGCGGCATGGTGTCCCCACTAGCGACGCGCACCAGATCATTGGCATCAAGCACTACCACCACCGCCCCCGAGCCGAGCAAGGCTGCCCCCGCCACGAAAGGCGTGTTGACCAGTTCACGCCCCAACGGCTTCAAGACCAGCTCTAACTCACTGTAGAGGTCGTCTACCTCAAAGGCTACCATCCGTTCCAGCGCTTGCAGCACGATGACATCCGCTTCAGAGCGCTCAGCATCCATGGTCGGCACAGCTAGAATGTCACCCAGCACGAACAAAGGCACAGGCCGCTCACCGATTTTGATCATCGCCTGCCCTCTGGCCGTGTAGATCTGCGAGCGGTCGATGCGCTCCATACGCGCGATCATAACGCTAGGGATGGCGTATTCCTCATCGCCCACGCGCAGCAGCACACAGCGGATGCGGGTCAGCGAGACCGGCACGTTGATCGTCGTGGTCATGCCGTGGCCCGGGGTGCTGCTGATGCTGATGCGCCCGCGCAGGCTTTCCACTCGTTCACGCACGATGTCCATGCCCAAGCCACGTCCACTGATCGCGTTGACAGTATCCTGAGTGCTGAAGCCAGCTTGGAAGATCAACATGCGCACGCTGTCGTCGTCCAGTGCTTCGGCCTCCGAGGTGTTCATCAAGCCGCGCTGGATGGCCTTTTGGCGCAGCACCTCCGGGTTCAAGCCGCGCCCGTCGTCCTTAACGCGGATGAGGATTTCGCTACCGCGCTGTTCTACTGTCAGTTCGATCAAGCCAAAGCTCGGCTTGCCCAAATTGGAGCGCTCAAGCGGCGTTTCAATGCCATGATCGACGGAATTCCGAATGAGGTGCATCAACGGCTCGCGCAGCGCATCGAGCACGACTTTGTCAATCTCAACATGCGAGCCGATGATGTCCAGCACCACCTGCTTTTTGAGGTCACGCGCCAAGTCGCGCACGAGGCGCTGCATCCCGCTGGCCACCGTCTCAAACGGCATCATCCGCAGGTCAGCCACGCGATCTTGCAAGTCATCCGTCAAGGTGAGCAGAGCCAGTTGATCCTGCGCGAGCGCTTGGTACAGGTGCAGCATGTCGCGGTTGGCGTTTTGCAAGTAGCGCTGGTTGACCTCCAAGAAGCGCAGAATCGTGATCAGCTCAGGCGGCGGCGCAGCGGCTTTATTGCTGTCTTGCACGCGCCGAATCAAGCGAATGTAGCCCGTGCGCACGCTGCGCCACTCGCGCTGCCAGCGGATCAGCATCTGCTGAAGCTCCATCGTGCGCTTGAAGCGCAGCTCACCGCGCATCTTGAGCACGTTCAGCTCGCTCACCTGCGCCATCAACTGGTCGAGCTTGTCGATTGAGACGCGGATCGTTTCATCCAGCGTGCGCACGAGCACCGTCTGCGTGTTGGAGGCCACGTCGGGCGCTGGCATCAAGCGATCATTTGCGATGGGCACAGCCTGCATCTCAACCGTGTTCAGCCCCAATTCAGGAACCTCAGGCGGCGTCCAAACAGCCGTTTCATCTGGCACATGCGAGGTGACGATGCCCTCCAGCGCCAGCAGCACCCGCGTCACCACTTCGTTGTCGTTCTCAACGTTAGACATGACGTTCTGGATGAGATCAAGACTGTCGTAGAGCGTGTCCGCGATGGCTGGCGTGATGGTCATGTTGAAGTCCAACGCCAGATGGAACACCTCCTCGAGGTAGTGCGCGATGGTCTCAATCAAGCCCAGTCCCACGGCACGCGCCGCCCCTTTCATGCTGTGGGACACCCGGTTCATCTCCTTGAGCAGGCCGCGCCTCTCCTCGCCCTGTGCCATCTCCACGCGCAGCAGCGATTCGTTCAGCACCCCCAGATGATCAGAGACTTCCTCCCAAAAGATGCTCAGCAGCTCATCGTTCGCATCCGTCATGGTGGCCTCGCCGTGCGCTAGTACTTCAGGCCTTGCAGGACGCTGTTCACGCGCGTTGCGGCTTCGCGTAGGCGCTGCACGCTGGCCTCTACCATCATCGTGCTGCTGACTGTCTCTGTCGTGGCGTGTTTGATCGTGCGCATCGCCCCCGTCAGTTGATCCATCCCGATCGTTTGCTGGCGCGTGCTGGCAGCAATCTGCATGGCGGCCAGCGCCGCTTCTTCAATCGCCTTCGACAGCTCGCGAATCGACTCGCCGGCTTTGTTGACGAGCATCTGGCCATTGTCGACGCCTTTGCTGCCTTCCTCCGTCACCATCACCGCGCTGTTGGTGGCGCGCTGAATCTCGCCGAGGATCTCGCGCACCTGCACCGTCGCGTCACGGTTTTGATCGGCAAGGTTGCGCACCTCCATCGCCACCACGGCAAAGCCTTTGCCCTCCTCACCCGCGCGCGCCGCCTCCACGCTGGCGTTAAGCGCCAACATGCGCGATTGATCGGCCAGCGCGTTCACCGTGCTGATGATCTCGCCGATCTGTTGGGTGTGTTCGCTCAACACGAGGATGTTATCAGCGATGTCTTCCACGCGCCGCCGAATCAAGTCCATGCCTTCGATCGTCTCGGCAACGGCTTCAATCCCCGCGCGTGAGATCGTGACGGAAAGGTTAGCCGTCTCAGCGACGCTTTGGGCGCGTTCGGCTGTCTCAGTCACCGTCGCGCGCACTTCGTTCACCGTGGCGGTGGTCTCCGTCACGACAGAGTCCTGCTCGTTGGCCATGTTGATCTGGCGCGCGGTGGCCTCAAGAATGGCTTGGGTGTCAGTCTCAAGACGCTGAAAGGCGCTGTAGAAATCGGCCACAACGTTCCGCAGGCGGTCGATCATCTGATTGGTCACCTGCACCAGTCGACTGGCGATTGCCCCCTCGCGTGTGCTGGGTGAGAGGGGCGGCATGTCGATCTGCATCGTTAGATCGCCCTCCGCCACCTTCGCCAGCGTGTCGATGTAGGCGCTCAACATGCGGTCGAGGCGTCCGTAGCTGAGGTTGTAGGTGAGAGTTCCCAACAGCAGCCCGAACACCGCCGCTGCCAAACCGACGCTCAACACCACTGTGAAAGACTGCTGAAGCAGCAGCGCCACACTGACCGCAGGCAGGGCTGCGCTAAGCATCATCATCAACACAATCGGATGAAGAAAGAACGTTAAGCGATTGTCGTTCACAGGTGTTTCCCTCCTACGATGAGGCGGTCATCCGCGGTAATTTGATCGATGTCCAACACGGTAATACGGTCACGAGTGACGCCGAGCGCATAGCGCATGTCCATCGGTTCGATAGCAACCCGTGGAATGGAAACAACATCCTCGACGCGATTCGTCAGGATCGCCAGCGTCAACGCATGAGACTCAACAACTAACAGTTCGTTCGGCGTAATCGACGTGCCGCCGAGGTCGAAGAAGGCCTGCAAGTCCAACGCGCTGATGATCTGACCGCGCACGTTGACCACGCCGCGGTAAAATGGCGGCGTCGAGGGCACACGGGTGATCGTATCCACCGCGCGCACACCACGCACTGCGCGCACATCCAACCCACAGCGCTCATCCCCCAACCGAAACGTCACCACGTGCAGCACATCCGCTTGTTCGCGGTTGACCGTTTCTTTGGGCATGGCATAGTGCTGAGCGCGCTCCTTCAATCGGTTGCGCAGCGCGCGCGCTTGTCGCGTTGCATCTTGCCAATCTAATTGATTCAGCAGCTCTTGCCAATCCATCCCGTTTGCTTCAACCCGTGTGGAACTTGTCTTGATTATAGCGAGAAGTCCCAGCGCTGCATCAAGCCGATTGTGCGATGTGCTAAAATAGGAACAAGATCGGACAGTCCAAATGAGACCCGCCCATGCTCGACCTGCTGACTATGCTCAAAGAAGCCGACCCTGCTGTGCTCCAAGCCATCGCTGAGACGTGGCAGGTGAACGCCAAATCGGTGAGCGCAGCCGATTTGCCGCAGGCGCTGCTCCAGGCCATGCAAGACCCCGCCCGCGCCGAGGCCATCTACAACAACCTGACCGATCAACAGCGCGGCGCGCTGCAAGCGCTCGCCTCGGCTAAAGACAAGCAGCTCGTGCTAGCGTTTTTTACGCGCACCTACGGCAACTTTAACCGCATGGGGATCAGCGCCGTCAAAAAAGCCAAGCCGCACCTTAAGCCAAACGCCACTGTAACCGACGCGCTCATCTACCGCGGGCTGGTCGGCATCGTCAACAAACAGACGCAGCAGGGCATTGCCGAAGTCGTTAGCATCCCGCAGGAGCTGCTGCGTGTGCTGCCGCTCCACCGCACCAGCTACGACCATTTAGAAGCAGATGACCTCCCCGACGAGTTCGACGATGACCAAGCCAGTGACGAGAGAATGGACGTGATCGTGCTGGACGATACGGCGGTCAAAGAGTTCCGCGCCGCTGATACCTCC
>DAOUBS010000101.1:0-25658 GCA_034432435.1 Anaerolineae bacterium | reverse complement strand
GCGCAGCGCGAGGTCGTCGTTGCCGAGCGCGGCCTGCGCGTGCGGGTGGCCGCGCACGGTGTGGAAGAAGACCTGCTCGGCGTAAGCGGGGGTGGGCGCGTCGTATACCGCCCACGTGGCTAGCCCTGCGGCGGCGGCCTCGTCGCGCGCGCGCACCTCGCTGTCGATCACTAAGCGTGACCCCGCGCGCACCAGCGGATAGCCCACGTTGACGTGGTAGAGCAGCATCAAGGGAGTGGGCTGGTCGCCGCGGTTGGTCACGACGTCCGTCAAGGTGATGGACGGCTCGCCGAGCGTCAGGCGATAGGCGCGCTGAACGTGAAGCTGCTGTGCGAACAGACGGCTTTCGACCAGCTCCGCGCGGATCGTCAGCGTGTCATCGTCGAGGTCGACGATCAAGCCCTGCGCGGGCAAGCGCGTCGCGTTCCCGTGCAGGTCGCGCTGTTCGCCCGTCAGGTCGTCCTGCTCTGGCGGGCCGACGTGGGTAAAGCCGCAGGTCGTCAGCAGGCCGCCGTTGAACTGGCGCAGCCAACCGCTGCCGTAGTCGGCGCGGTGAGGCGACCCCGGGCTGAGCCACGTCAGCGGCAGGCCGTGAAAGTGCGCCGACCAGATGTCTAGGCCGCGGTCGGGCAGCAAGGTGAACGTTAGGCCGCTGCTGTTGTGGACGTGTATCATCCGCTGGCCGTCGGGCAGCGTGGCCACCAGCGCATCCATGAACTGACGCGGGTTGAGGCTGTAGGCGCGCCGCGCGCTGGCGGAGAGGTCAGCAGGCATGACCGTTAGGGCCTCCCTATCAAACGTAGACGGTTAACGCACAGAGTATACCGCAAAAGATACGCGCAAGTTGGTACAATCCAGCAGGGGCAAAACAAATAAGGACGTCACGTGCGCCGTGGGTTAGCTGTGGGGGCGCTGGCGGCAATGCTGCTGGCGATGTTTCATCAACTTGTGTTCACTGATCGTATCCTCGCGCGTGGCGACACGTTCAACTTCTTCTACCCCTATTGGGACGCGCGACATGCGGCGCTGCGTGCGGGCGAGCTGCCGCTGTGGACGCCGGAGCTGTTCATGGGGTCGCCGCTGTTGGCCGAGCCGCAGGTAGGGACGTTCTACCCGCCCAACTGGCCGCTAACACCGCTGAACGCGCCGGACGCTGTCCGCGTGAGCGTGTTGCTGCATGTCCTGTGGGCGGGCGTGGGGATGCTGTGGCTCTACCGCGCGCTGACGGGCGACCCACGCTGGCCGCCGGCGCTGGCGGCGGCGCTGGCGTTCGCGTTCGGCGGCTACTTGACCGCGCGCGTGGAGCAGATCAACCAGCTTCAGGGGTTGGCGTGGCTGCCGTGGTGCGCGGCCTTGTGGCTGCGGCTGCTATGGGCGGCAGGCTGGCGTGATCGAGCGCGGGCGGCCCTGCTGCTGATAGGCGCGCTGGCCGTCCAGTTCTTCAGCGGCCACACGCAGACGAGCTTCCTCACCGGGGCCGCGCTGGCGCTGTTATGGGCGTGGTGGGCGCTCGCTCACCCTCTCCTGTTGGGCAGAACGATGAGGGAGAAAGCCATCTTTCAGCCGCTGGGGTGGGCCTTGATCGTCGGCGGTGGGGCGCTGCTGCTGGCGCTGCCGCAGTTTCTGCCCACGTTAGAGCTGACCGGCATGTCGAACCGCGGCGGCGGTGGGTTCAACCGCGACCAAGCCACGGCCTTCTCGCTGCCGCCGCACTATCTGGGGCGGGCGCTGCTGCCGAGCTACGACGGCCTGCTGTTCACGGAGTATCTAGCGGGCGTCGGGGTGATTGGGCTGGGGCTGGCGGCCATCGGCGCGGCGCACGGTGGGCGCAGGCGCGGCGCAGCGCTGCTGCTGGCCGGGGCCGGGCTGTTCCTCGCGCTGGGGCGCTTCAACCCGCTCTACTATGAGGTGCTAGCAGGCCTGCCCGGCTTCAACTTGTTCCGCGTGCCGGCGCGCTGGCTGGCGCTGTTCGCGTTGGGCGCGGCGCTGCTGAGTGGGTTGGGCGTGGCCGCCTTGATCGACCGCGCGCCGCTGCGCCGCTGGCCGCCTTTTGTCTTGATCGGCGCGCTGGCGGGGCTGGCGCTGCTGCCGCGCTGGCTGAGCGCCTTGCAGATCCCGCCGGAGGACATCAGCGGCGGCGCAGCGGTCACCGCGCAGACGTTGGCCGCGTGGGGAATCGCCGGGGTGGCGCTGGCGTGGATCATGTGGCGGCGCTGGGCCGGGGTGGCGCTGGTCGCTCTGAGCGTGGAGCTGCTGGCCGCCTCGCTGGTGATGCCCTTCAACGACCTCGCCCCGCGCGAGGTCTACCTGCAAGGGCGCTTCACCGCGCATCAGATGCAGGCCTACGCCCAAGCCGCCGCCGACCCACCGCGCCTGCTGAGCATCAGCGCGCTGCTGTTCGACGTCGGCGACCGCAGCCGACTGCGCGCGCGCTACCAAGCGGCGGGGCTGGGCGAGGAGGCGATCCAACTGGCGTTTACCGCGCTCAAGCGGCAAGAGATCGTCGCGGGCAACCTGCCGCTCACGTGGGGGGTGCACAGCGCCGACGGCTACGGCGGCGGCCTGCTGCCCACCATGACCTACTCCCAGCTCACGGCCTTGCTGCTGCCGGCGGGCAGCCTGCGCAGCGTGGACGGGCGCATCGGCGAGATGCTGGCGCGGCCGGAGTGCCGCGGCGCGTGCTGGCCTGCGTGGGATCGGCTGGCGCGGCTGGGGATCACCCACTTGCTGACCGACAAGGTCTACGACGTGTGGCATGACGGCGTCGGCTACGACGCGCAGCGCTGGCCATCCGCGACAGCGTGGACGGCCCCGCAGTCCTTCCCTGCTGAGCAGCTGCGCCTGCTCGTCGTCGGGCAGCCACGCCTTGCCCTTACTTTCGTGGACGCAGTGAACCTCGCGTCCACAGAACCCGCCTATGTCTCGATTGATGCGACGTTGGGCGTGTTAAGCTATCAACTGGCAGAGCTGCAGCGCGTTGAGGGCGTGATCATCAAAGTGGAGGGGGACACGGCAGCAGTGTTGGGCATGGCGTGGGTCAGCCCGTCGCTGGAGGCGTTCCTGCCGCTGACGCCGCTTGAGGCACAGCGCGCGCTGTCGAGCGACGTCAAGCTGTACGCGCTGGCAGCACAACGCGCGCAGATGGCCACCCACCCACAGCGCTTTGAGGACTCATGGGCGGGCAGCGAGGACGCGCTCGACGCGCTGGCGGCTGACCCCACGCTGAGCGCGCTGCATCTGCCGCCGAACGCGCCGCCCCTGCAGCCGCGCCCCCCCGCGCAGGTGCAGATCGCCCATTATGAGCCGACGCGCGTCGTGCTCCACGTGCGCGCAAACCCCACCAGCGGCTATTAGATCCTGCGCGACGCCTACTATCCGGGCTGGCAGGCGACGGTTAACGGCCAGCCCGCGCCTGTCTACCGCGCCGATGTGCACTTCCGCGCGGTGTACGTCCCGGCGGGCGATGCGGAGGTAGTGTTCACGTTTGGCCCGGCGCTGTGGGAGGGCGCGCTCAAGGCGGGGTTGGCGGCGTGGGCGGTATGGGGAGCGCTGCTCGCGGCGCTGCTGCGTCAGGCTGTCCAGAGGTCGGCGGGCAGGTGAACTCGATTGTTGATGTAGTGAAACATCATCTCGGTGTAGTATTCACCCGCTTTGACCTCCAACTGAAGGTGGGTGATGGCCGTGTTGCCGTGCATGAAGTACAGTTGCTCGGGTGAGGTGGGCAGCTTGTGCAGGAAGGCTTTCACCAGCGAATCGATGAACATCCCGTGCGAGATGAGCGCAATCCGCTCGCCCTGCGCGACTCGCTCGACAAGCGCTTCGTGCACGCGCACAACGCGCATCACCGCGTGCGAGAAGCTCTCGCGCTGGGTGACCATCGTCCACCAGCCGTTGTCGGTGACGCTGTCGGGCAGTTGGGCGAAGGGGAAGTGCTCTAGGATGGCGGAGCGGGTGAGGCCGGGCTGGGCGATCCCCTGCGGGTGGCCCTCTGAGTCCAGATAGATGCCGCCGAACTCGCAGATGTCTGGCCAGACGTGCACCGGCATGTTGAGCCGACGGGCGATGGGCGCGGCGGTCTGCAAAGCGCGCAGCATCGGACTAGCGTAGAGGTGGGTGAAACCGAACTCGCGCTCATGGTCGGCGATGTACTCGGCCAGTTTTTCCACCTGCTGCTGACCGATCTCGGTCAAGGCAGGGTCTGAGATGCGAGAGGACAGGTCGGGTTTGGCGTTGTTTTGGGATTGGCCATGGCGGATGAGGAACAGGTGCATGATGGGCTTCCCTCTAGGTGAACGGACAGAACGGGCGTATTATAAGCGCTTGCTTATAAGGTGAACAATGGAGGCGGCGTGTGCTTATTGGACTTTTAATCATCGGGCTGTTCTCCGGCTTAATGGCGGGGATGTTCGGCTTGGGGGGCGGGGTGATCCTCGTGCCGGCGATGGTCATCCTGCTGGGCTTCACACAGATTGCCGCCAACGGCACATCGCTCGTGGTGCTGACGCTGCCAGTGGGCATCTTCGGCTGCCTTGAGTACTACCGCAAGGGCAAGCTGCGGCTGCGACCGGCGCTGGCGGTGGGGTTGGCGCTGGCAGTGGGGTCGTGGTTTGGCGCGGGGATTGCGCTGGGTCTGTCGCCGCAGCTCCTCAGCGGGCTATACGGGGCGTTTTTGATCTACAACGGCTGGCGCTACCTTGCCCCGCGGGAGTGGTGGCGCGAGCAGCAGGGGATGCCCAAACGCGAAGAGGCCGAAGAGACCGCTGTTGACCCCGACGCGGCGCGCACAGTGCTCATTAGCGCGCTCATCGGCTTCGTCGCGGGGATCTTCGCCGGCCTGTTCGGGATCGGCGGTGGGGTCATCATCATCACGGGGCTGACGTTGATCTTAGGGTTTGACCACAAGCTAGCAACCGGCACATCGCTGGGCGCGCTGCTGCTGCCCGTCACCGCGCCGTCAGCCTATCGCTATTGGTTGGAAGGACAAGTCGATTTCAGCGTGGTGATCCCGCTGGCGCTGACGGTGGCGGTGGGGGCGCTGTTCGGGGCGCGGGTGACGCTAGGGCTGCCCGCCAAGACGGTACGGCGCGCGTTCGGGCTGTTCTTGATCGTGGTCAGCGCGCGCTTTGTGCTGGCGGCGCTGGGGGGATGAAGCCTACGGGGACGCGCCCAATTGAACTTAAGGGTTGTCATAATAGCGGGCGCTGCGTACAATCATGATGTCGGCTCCGTAGCTCAGCGGAAGAGCAGGTGCCTTTTAAGCACTTGGTCGCTGGTTCGAATCCAGCCGGAGTCATAAGCGCCTAACAAGGCGCTTTTTTGCTGCTTGTGTCTTTTGCTGCTTGTGTCGCATCCCCCAACGCTTATCATGGCCAGCGTTGGGGGATGTTTTCGTGGTGCGCCCGATCAAGCGCGGCGCTGCTGGACGAAGTCAATCGCGGCCAGCAGGCGATCAATCCCCGCGCTCAGGTCGCCTTCAATGTGCATACGCAGGGCGCGCCGCTTGTGCTGCTGAAGCGCTTGCAGGTCGCCGGCGGCCTGCGCTTGCATAAGCGTGCCGAAGCTGTAAGGCGCGCCAGGGATCTCGATGTCGTGGTCTAACGACTGCGTGATCTGGAGGAAGATGCCGTTGGCTGGCCCGCCCTTGTGCAGTTGGCCGGTGCTGTGCAAGTAACGCGGCCCATAGCCCACCGTGACGGCACGCTTTGTCACGTGGCGCAGGCGGCGCTGCACCTCGCGCAGTTGGGCGTCCACCTGCGGCGTCGGGTTGAGATACGCCAGGATGGCGAAGTAGTCGCCCGCCTGCGACGCGCTGAACTGGGCGGCCAGCAGCTCCGTTCGGCTCAACTGGCTGAAGTTGTGGTGCAGCATCAGCTCGCGCAGCGGGTTGAGGGTGGTGTCGTCGGCGTAGAGGCTGACGTGATCGCCGCTCATGAAGGGCTTGGCCTCAGGCAGCGCGCCGTGCTGGACGTAGTGCTCGAGCAGCGCTTTGGTGGCTTCTTTGGCTTCGGTCACGTTCGGCTCGTCAAAGGGGTTCACTTGGTACAGGTGGCCCACAACTGCCGTGGCAAACTCGAAGCGGAAGAACTCACCGGCAAGGGCGTAGGCGTCTGGCAGGCGCAGCGTGACACGCGGGTGACCTGCCTCGCGCAGGGCGCGGATGCCGCTGTCGAGGTCGTCTAGGTCATGGTCGCCGTCCACGCGCAGGTAGAGGAACAGACGGTCGCTGTTGTAGTCGTGCGGCTTGCCCACCGTTGCGCCGACCACCGGCAGCACGCCGCGCCCCTCTTTGCCGATGCTCTCAGCGATGAGCTGCTCCGCCCAATCGCCAAAGCTGGCGATGCTGGCTGAGCCGATGATCGACACCTTGTCGCGGCCTTCTTTGCCCAACGCGCCGATGACCGCGCCGAGCGCCAGCCCGGGGTGAGACGCAGCCGGGATGCGATCGCCGCAGGCTTTGATCATCAGGGCAGCCTGCTCCCACAGGCGGTCAACGTCTAAGCCGACGAGCGCCGCCGGCACCAGCCCAAAGTAGCTCAGCGCGCTGTAGCGCCCGCCGATGTCGGCCGGGTTGAGGAACACCTCGCGGAAACCGCGGGCTTGGGCATCCTCGGCCAGCTCACTGCCGGGGTCGGTGATGGCGATGAATTGGGACGCGCTGCCGCCGGTGCGCTCCCAGAAGTATTTGTAGAAGCACTGCGTTTCAATCGTTGTGCCGCTCTTGCTAGCGACGACGAACAGCGTGCTGCTTAGGTTGATCGCAGCTTCCACGTCGCGGATGCGCTGCGGGTGGGTGCTGTCGAGCACGAGCAGCTCCGGGTAGCCCTCTTGGCGGCCAAAGGTCTTGTACAGTACCTCCGGCGCGAGGCTGCTGCCGCCCATCCCCAGCAGCACGACGTGCGTGATGTCGCTGCCCTGCATGCTGGCCTTGAGCGCGCGCAGCCGCTCAACGTCAATCGTCTTGAGCACGTCCAGCCAGCCGAGGCGGTTCTGAATCTTGGTGATCGTCGGGCCGTGATCCTTCCAGACGGTGCCATCTTTGCCCCAGATGCGCCCGTTGACGTAGGCTTTGTCCATCGCGGTAAGCGCTTTGTCCACGCTGTCCGCGTAGATGCCCAACGCGACGAGGTAGCGATCCGCGCTCATGATGCCTGTTTGCAGCACAACCAGCTTGCTTTCGACTTGGTCGAGCAGCTTCTGGAAGCTGTCGACAAAGCTTTCTACGCCGTCGGCTTGCAGGCGCGCCGTCACCTGATCCATGTCCACGCCTACCTCGCCGAGGTGCGCGAACACCGCGTGCGGCTCCATGCGCCCGGGCAGTTCGCGGTCAATCGTGATCTCGGCTGTGCCATGGTCGACGAAGGCGGCCAGCGTCTTAGGCGGCAGCGTGTTGACCGTCTCGGGCGCGATCAGCTCATCGACGTACATCACGTCGCTGTAGGCCGGGTTCTTCGTGCCGGTGGAGGCCCACAGCGGGCGCTGCACCTGCGCCCCTGCCGCGCGCATCACCGCGAAGCGCTCGCCGTGGAAGACGCGCTTGTAGGCGCGGTAGGCCAGCTTGGCGTTGGCGATGGCGGCCTGCCCCAACAGTTGACGGTTGGCGGCAATGCGCTGCGTGTCGCCCGTCACTTGGGCAGCGCGGATGTTGTTCTCAAGGATCTTGTCTACCATCACGTCAATGCGGCTGACGAAGAAGCTGGCGACGCTGGCGATGCCCGTCACAGGCTTGCCCTCTAGATGTCGCCGCTCAAGGCCGCGGATGTAGGCCTCCATCACCTGCTCGTAGTTGGCCACGCTGAAGATGAGTGTCACGTTGACGTTGATCCCGCTGTAGATGGCTTCCTCGATGGCGGGGATGCCGGCGGGCGTCGCCGGAATCTTGACCATCAGGTTAGGCCGATCCACCGCGGCGAACAGCCGCTTGGCCTCGCGGATGGTCTCCTCGGTATTTTGGGCGATGAGCGGCGAGACCTCCAAGCTCACATAGCCATCGACCTTGTTCGTGCGCTCGTAGATCGGGCGCAGCAGGTCTGCAGCGGTTCGGATGTCGGCAATAGCCAAGCGCTCATAGACGCTGTTGGCGTCTAGGTCGAGCATCGTCTTGATCGCCTCGTCGTAAGTGTGAGTGTCGCCGATGACTTGCTGGAAGATGGTCGGGTTGCTGGTCACGCCCAGCACACCCTGCGTTTCGAGGCGGCGGGCAAAGCTGCCGTCGTCCAGCTCCTTGCGGTTGATGTAGTCCAGCCACAGGCTTTGCCCCAGCGCCTGCACCTGAATGGCGGGGTTGGTCATGGGTTGTCTCCTTGTTCGATGTCGCGTACTTTGTCAAAGCGGCGGACGAAGCGCTCTTCCCCAGCGAAGCGCGCCCCGAGGAAGGCATCCACAAGCGTTTCGGCGGTGGTCGTCCCGACGATGCGCCCGCCGAGGCACAGCACGTTCATGTTGTCGTGCTCGACGCCCTGCGCCGCCGAGTACGTATCGTGGGCGATGGAGGCGTAGATGCCCTTCATCTTGTTGGCGGCGATGCACGCGCCGATGCCGCTGCCACAGATGAGGATGCCGCGCTCAGCTCGGCCATCCAAGACCGCCTGCCCCACGGCTTTTGCTGCGTCGGGGTAGTCAGCCGATACGGTGTCGGTGTGAACGCCGAGGTCGATCACCTCATGGCCGCGCTTTTGTAAATAAGGGACTAAGTAAGCCTTCATAAAATAGCCGGCGTGGTCGGCTCCGATTGCGACGCGCATTAAAGATCCTTTTTTGCTAAGCTGCCACTCTGCCCCCGATTGTACCGCAGTTTGGGGGATCTCTGGCAGGTTGCATCCGTTTTGAGGGGCATACAATCTGGCATTTTAGGATCGGGCCTGCCCTGTCCGTTTTTCATGTACATAGGGGTGAGGGCTCAACGCCGCGACACGTCAGAGCGCTTCTCAAGCAGCGTCTCGACTTCCTCACGGGTGGTGAGGGCAAAATCGCCGGGCATGGAGAGCTTGAGGGCGGCCAGCGCCAGCCCAAAGCGCAGCGCGTCCTCCAGCGCGGCGTGCTCTAGCAGGCGACAAATGACGCCCGCCGCCAGCGCGTCACCAGCCCCCACACGGTCGATCACTTGGGTCGGCAGGCTGGGGCGGCTGACGAGCTTTTCCCCGTCGTTGATGACCGCGCCGCGCTGCCCATCGCTGACGATCACCGTACCGCCCCACCGGCGCTGGATCCAGTCGGCGCACTCGCTGGCCTCGTCGGGCGCGCCCCACAGCAGCACCGCATCGCGCCGCGCCACGAACACGACATCGGCCGCCTCGCAAAACGGCGTCAGCGTGCGCACGGCGGTGCTGGCGTCCCACAGCAGCGCGCGGTAGTTCACGTCAAATGACACGGTGACGTTGTGCTTGCGGGCGTGCTCAATGCCGACGCGCACACACGCACGGCAGGTGGGGCTGAGGGCCGCCGTGATGCCCGTCAGGTGCAGCCAGCGCGCTTGCTTCAGCGCCTCCAGCGGCAGATCGTCCGGCGCAAGCTGGCTGGCAGCGGAATATTGGCGGTCATACCAGACGAGCGCGCCACGCGGCGGCGAGCCGTTTTCGACGAAGTACAGCCCCATGCGCTGATCGTCTGACCACACCACATGCGAGACGTCCACCCCGTGCTGACGGATGATGTTGCGCGCGGTGTAGCCCAGCGGGTTGGCGGGCAGGCGCGACAACCACGCCGTGCGCTTGCCCAACCGCGCCAGATTGACCGCCACGTTAGACTCTGCCCCGCCCACGTTGACCTGAAGTTCCAGCGCGCCCTCAAGGCGCTGGTTGGGGGGCGGCGCAAGGCGCAGCATCGTCTCACCGAACGTGATTAGGTCAATCATAACCCACTCCAGCGCTTACGCTCATTTCACACTTGTCACAGATAGTAACACATCTACACATGCTGCGGCAGCACTCTGGCGCTATTTTCGCTCGCCCCCAGCGGCGCGTGCGCCACAGCCTTAACAGGTCTGCTATCTTCGAGTATGATAGCCACGCTGTATGACAGACCTCACTGTGGAGCTTTGGGCATGACTGAGCCGCGCAAATCTAGAAAATCCGCAAAACCTGCTGAACCGACCCCTCGCAAGACGAAGGCGCAGTTGACCTCAGAGCGGCGGCGGCGCAATTACTTGGTCTTTTCGTTGGTCATGGTGGGCGTATTGACCCTGAGCGCGCTGGCCCCGTTGTTCACACGCAACCTTCAGTTTGAACAGCCGCAAATCCCGCCCACGGCGACCACTCCGCCGGTGCTGCCCACCCCCATCAGTGACCTGTCCACCATTCGCTTTGACACCGCTGCCGTCAGCGTCAGCGGCCTTTACAGCGTTGCCGTGCCGACCGGTTGGGAAGTCGGGACGAACATCGTCCAGTTGAACGAAGCGCAGCTCACCCAGCGCAACGGCGCAGCCAGCAGCGTGATCGAAGCGCGCATCATTCAGCCTGAGACGCCCCTCACCAGCGTCGATGAGCTGCCGACCTTCTTCAACGACGCGTGGCTGCGCAGCAGTTGGCGTGATTACACCTCGTGGAACAAAACCGGCGAGACGATCGTTGACGGTCGCTACGTGGCCGACTTCCTGCTGACGCGCCTCGGCAGCCAGTTCATCGCGCGGCAGGAAGCGTGGACGGATGGCCGCTGGCTGTACGTCGTGCGCGTCGTCACGTTGCCCAACGCCAGCGACATGCTGCGCTATTTGCTCAACGGTGTGCGCGAGTCGCTGCGCGTCAACCCCTATCAGATCGACGTGCCCTTTGACTGGCAGGCGCACTTTGACCCCACGCACGAGTACCTCATCCGCTTCCCCTCGTCGTGGCGCGTGACGGACGCCGCCAACGGCCAACCGACCAGCCTCGCCGGGGAGGGCGCAACAATCCGCATTGACACTGTGGCCGCCAGCGTCGCCAGCGCCGAGGACGCCCAGCAGTGGGTTGAGGCGACCTACGGGGCCACCGTCACCAGCGTAGAACCCGTTGAGCGCGGCGACGCGGCCGGCTTCGCGGTGGCTTATCAACTGCCCACGCTCGACGGCGACACCACCAGCGGCTACGCGGTGCTGCTCATCAACGGGGACGGCGTTAGCGTGGCGGATTTGCGCTTCAACCAACCTAACGTTGACCTGAACGCCGCCGCAGAAGGCTTCGAGACATGGCAGCAGATCATGAATTCGTTCAGCCTCTGGCGGCTCGCTGCCACGACGGTGTAGGGAGAGGCGACAGAGCGGAGTAACGGTCTGCTCGCACAGGGGGCACGATGCTGACGATCGTCTATGGCGACTTGTTCATGAGTCCGGCGCGGGTGCTGGTGAACCCAGTCAACACGGTGGGCACGATGGCCGGCGACCTAGGGGAAGACTTCCGCCAAGTGTACCCTGAGATGTTCGCCGCGTATCAGCGGCTGTGCGAGGCCGATCAGCTTAACGTCGGGCAGCTCATGCTCTATCGCACGCCTCACAAGTGGATCCTCAACCTGCCAGTGAAGCGGCACTACCGCGCCATCATCCGCCTAGACGCGGTTGAGATGGGGCTGCGCCGCATCGCCGCGCTCTACGCGGAGCAGTGCTTCACGTCGATCTCGCTGCCGTTCGTGGCACTGCGCGACAGCCCCAGCGACGACCAAGCGCTGATGGGGCTGCTGCGCTCTTACCTCGGCACGCTGCCGATTATGGTCTACGTCCACCTGCCGGCTGATCCGCGGCTGCAAGAGGCACGCCACACCATCACTACGCTCGCGCGTTGGCTGAACGGCACGCCGCAGCACGTCAGCTTTGAAACGTTCTGGCGCGGGATTGCGTCAATTGTGCGCCGCCACCCCGAGCTAAAGACGCTGGAAGCAGGCCGCCCGTTCTCGGTCACCTTCCGCCGTGACGAGACTAACCCACGCTTGATGAGCCTGAAGCTCATTTGCGACGAGCAGACGACCTTCATCCCGCAAACGCTGCTGCGCGATCTGTGGCAGTACGTGCTGCTGGCGGGGTATGCCCACCCGCGCCACTTGCCCGGCGGTCTCGACGCCGTTGGCGAGATAATCGTGACGCTGCTGAGCAAGCTGAGCTATATGCGGCCGCTGCGCTTGCAGCCTTCCGACCAAGCCGCAGCGATTGGGCTGCACTACATCCCCCCCGTGACGCGCGAGCCGCTGCCGCTGGCGGGCACGCTCGACTAGTCAGACCGCCTCATCATCCTCCAGCGCGGTAAAGCGCATGAAGGCGCGCTCTTGTGGCGTCATATCGAGGGGATAATCGGCGTGGTCATAACTCTCAAGGATGCGATAACCTTCTTTGATGTAGCCGCGGATCGTGTGCAGGCTGATGCCCATCTCATCGGCGGCCAGATGCGCCGGCATGCCCTCAATGACGCACAGTTGGATCGCTTGGCGGATGCGGTCGGTCAGCTCGGGATAGTGCCGCTGCGGCGGCAGCACCTGCGCCTTGTAGACGTGCACGTTGTAGCTGTGGCGGGTGAGTTCCGCAATACGGCGTGAGACGGTGAACTCGTGGTTGATGGCGTAGACCACCGCCCACGTGATCTGAAGCCGCACATCGCCCTTGAGCAGCACAGCGCGCGCACGGGCCTCGGCGGCCATCTCGACGAGTTCAAGGTCAATCGTCTGAATCATGCAGATGACGTGGGCGCGTGGGGCATACTGATTGATGCGGCGGATCGTCTCGACGAGGGTTTGGCGCGCGCCGAAGTGATCGCTGTCCAAGACCACGACATCAGGCCGCTCGGCAAGGTTGGCGGACGACAGGAAACGCCAGAAATCGTCAATCTCGTGGGTGTAGTGGATCACGCGCGTCCGGCGATCCCACGCGAAGTAGCTGTTGAGCGCTTGCAGGGCGTAGAAATCGCTGTCATAAAGCATGACCTTGAGGTTAAGCGCCAATCTGGAGCGGTTCATGATGTGCATATTTTCCCTAGCCGTTCCTAGGCCGTATTGTAACATCATTCACCGCACATTTAAAAAGGCATGCGCGCTCTACGGCAACCGCGCGTTCCTGACCTTGACTTTCAAGCGCAGATCACGATAATTACAAGCAGTCCGGGCCTATAGCTCAGCTGGGAGAGCGCGTCAATCGCACTGACGAGGTCAAGAGTTCGAGTCTCTTTAGGTCCACTACACAAAACAGGTGACACATGTGTCACCTGTTTTGTATTAGAGAGCTAGGTTGTAACTGATTAAACTATGACCCCGGTGGGACTCGAACCCACAACCAATTGATTAAGAGTCAACTGCTCTGCCGATTGAGCTACGAGGCCGAGTAAATCTTACCACACTCGGCGCTCGAATCAAGGCAAAATTCGCGCTCAGAACACCAGCTTGGCCAGCTTGAGCACCCCTTGGCTCCACGGCACGCGGTGGCTGACGCCCGTCTGATTCTGGAACGACTCAAGGTTGTCGAGATACCACTGATAGTTGCGGATGAGCGCCTGCTTGTTGCTATACTTGGGCTGCCAGCCCAATACGCGCTCTGCTTTTTCAATGCTCACATAGCTGTCTTTGTTGGCTGTCTCGTACACCCACTTGTACAGCGGGCTGATGCCGAGCTTCTCCAGCAGGCGCAGCGCGGCGATGGCCGGGCCCGCCGGCAGCGGGATGATGCGCTTGCCCTTGCCGGCATAGTCCAACACGGCTTGATAGTCCTCGCGGAAGGTGGTGAACTCTTTCGCGCCGATGTTGAACGTGTCGTTCACCGTGTCCTTGTCGAGCGTGGCACACAGGTAGATCGCGTCGCACAGGTCTTCTACGTCCAACAGTTGATAGCGGTTGTCACCGCGTCCCAACACGGGGAAGTTCTTGCCGTCCTTTGCCCAATCGTAGAACAGCGCGAACACGCCTAGCCGCTCTGGCCCGATGAACGACTTAGGGCGGATTACCGGGACGCACATCCGATCACGGTAGGCGATACAGATGTTTTCCGCTTCGATCTTGGCGACCCCATACGGCCCCACGCCGTCGAGCTTATCCGTCTCGTAGAGCGGGTGATGATCGGGAATGCCGTAGACTGCGGTGGACGAGATGTGGATGAAACGCTCGACGCCGTGGGCAGATGCGGATTCGATCACCGTGCGCGTGCCGTCGATGTCGGTCGTGTGGATGTCCTCGGGCTTGTAGAGCGGCAGCGCGGCAGCAGTGTGGATGACGACCTGCACGCCCTGCATGGCGCGGTCAACGTCGGCGCGGCGGCGGATATCACCGCGCACCTCGGTGATCCGGCTGCGTTCGGGGTAGTCGAACGGCGCAATGTCCAGCGAGGTGACGCTGTGGCCGCGCGCCAGCAGATAGCGCGTCATGTTGATGCCGAGGAAGCCAGCGCCGCCAGTAATCAGGTAGTGGGTCATAACGATTTCTCCATAGAGGAAGCAGCCGGGCGCACGAACTCGGCCACGTGGCCAAAGCGCCCTTCATAGACCAGTTCACTAAGTGGCAGACGTTCGCGCGGCTGAAGTTCACGTTCGCGCAGGTCGTCGGCGAGCTGTTCGAGCGTGCCATAGTAGCCCACAGCTGAGACGGTAATCGGCTCGTAGGCCTCAGGGATGGCGTAGATCGTGCGCGCCTTTTGTGCGTCAAAGCCGGCCATCGGGTGGACGAACAGCCCCATCTCGATCGCCTGCACGGTGAGGCTGGCCAGCGCCATGCCCGCGTCGTGCGCGCCGTAGCGGTTGACGCGGCCGTCGTCGCGCAGCGTGCGCGCGGCCATCAAGATCAACGCGCTCGCGTCCTTCGCCCAACGTTGATTGCCCTCCGCCAGCACGGACACCATCGTGTGGAAGGCGACCTCGTTACGACGCTCTGCCACGATAAAGCGCCACGGCTGGCTGTTGTTGCTGCTAGGCGACCAGCGCGCCGCCTCCAGCAGGCTGAGCAGTTGGTGGCGTTCAAGGGGGCGTTTGGCGTCAAACGCCCGCGGACTCCAACGCTGTTGCAGCGCCGGAGCAATTGGGTATTCGTTCCGAGTCGGTTTGTTCATAGCAGACAGCGGGCAGTCCTCAGCAGCTCACTTTTTAGAGGGGACGTCAGCCTTTGAGTGTAGTCAACAGCGCAACCAGCGGCAAGGGACAAGGTCAAGATGTGCCGCGTCCGTGGGAACTCACTCCTCCCTCAGCCAGTGGGGGCGCAAGGCAGGCCACTGCGAGAGGGGACTGAGGGGGAGGCAGGGGTTGCCACGTCTGACTGATTGATTTTTATGCGCACATTTCAAATTTCTCGCTTGAGAATGTGTGTTATGCTTAAGAAATGATGCACACTTCAAGTTCCTAGAGAGCGGAGCCTTTATGAGCGAATCTCCTGAAATAAGCTCAGAAATTCCACCCGTCGAGCCGCTCGTGGCCTATCAACCAGAGTGGTCACCGTGGATGCGTCAGTTCATGACAGTCATTCTGGTCATTGCGGTTGTGTTCAGCTTGGTGCTGCTGCTGCCCGTCTTGCAGATCCTCGTCTCGACCTTTCTGCTGGCGTTTTTGATGTACGTCCCAGCGCGCTTTATCGCCATCCACACGCCGCTGCGGCTGCGCGGCTCGATCATTGTTGTGTATACGTTGTTGATCGTGTCGATTGTGCTGGCGATTGTCCTGCTGCTGCCAAACGTGGTGCGCCTCATTCAATCTGTACCTGTGGGGTTGCAGACGCTGCAAGCGCGCGCGGCGGACTTGCTGCGCGGGATTGAACCCGGCTCCATTATCATCCCAATCCTCGAAATCGACGCAGAGACGCTGCTCGGGCCGCTGCGCCTGCTGCTCACCCCCGACATGATCGACCCCTTCAACCCGCCCACCACAACCGCGAGCGACGCGCTGGCTGGGATCAACTTCGGCGCGATCATCTCCGTCGTGACGAACTTGGCGACGGGCTTGCTGGCGGCTATCTCAGGGTTGATCTCCACGGGGTTTCTGGCGGTCTTCTTGTCGCTGCTGATCTTGCTGGACCTGCCGAACTATCAGAACGGGCTGATGGGGATGATCCCGCGGCCCTACCACCGCGAAATGCACATCATGTTCTATCGCATCGGGCAGGTGTGGCGCGGCTTCTTCCGTGGGCAGGTGACGGTTGGGATCATCATCGGCCTGCTGACGATGGTGCAGCTCTCCGTGATGGGCATCCCGCAGCCGATCGGTCTATCAGTCGTTGTGGCATTGATCTCGCTCATACCGACCATCGGCGGGTTCCTCTCGCTCGTGCCACTGGGCATCGTGCCGCTGATTTTTGGCTCGAGCGTGTTAACCGACATGTCTAACATTGGGGTGGCGCTGCTGGTGGTAGGGGTTAACATGTTGTGGACGCAGATCATCTGGAACATCGTCGCGCCCAAGATCATCGGGGATGCGGTGTCGCTGCCGCTGCCGGTGATCATCGTCGGCATCGTAATCGGCGCGGCGTTGGGCGGCGTCTTGGGCGCGTTTTTGATCGTGCCGATTGCGGGGTCGCTGCGCTTGATCGTGCTCTACATCCTCGCCAAGATCAACTCACGCGATCCGTTCCCCGGCATGTCGATCCCAGAGTTGACAAAGCCCGACGAGCTATGACACAGCACGGATCGCCAACAAGTCGGCCAGCAGCCCAAAGCCTGTTTGCAGGCGGCCAGCCCCCACGCCGATGAGCGTCACCGGCCCGAGCGGCTCGGTGTCATAGGTGATGGCGTTCGTCGCGCCTTTGACTGCCGCCAGTGGATCGCTCAGCGGCAGGCGTACAGGGCGCACACTGCCCCCGTGGGGCGTCACCTCCGCGATGAGCCGATAGCACTCGCCGACGGTCTGCGCGTCGCGGATGTCTGCAGGGGTGAGCTGGGTGATGCCCTCTACGGCGATGTCATCCATCGTGAGGCAGCCCCCCAACACCGTGTTAGCGATAATGAGGGCTTTGCCCGCGGCATCCCAGCCTTCGACGTCAGCGGCGGGGTCAGCTTCCGCGTAGCCGAGGCGCTGGGCTTCAGCCAGCGCTTCTTGATAGGTCGCACCCGTTTCCATCAGGGTGAGCATGTAGTTGGTCGTGCCGTTGAGGATGCCACGCGCGCGCTTGATGGTGGCCCCAGCCAAGCCCTGCTGCGCGAGCGCAACGGCGGGCGTGCCGGACATGACGGTGGCCTCGAAGCGCACCTGCTTTTGCACGACGGCGGCCGCAGCCTTGACCTGCGCGTAGTGCAGCGCCACCACGCCCTTGTTAGCCAAGATGACGTGTTTGTGCGTCTCCAACGCGCGCAGGCAGTAGTCCGTCGCGGGCTGGCCAGTTTGCAGGTTGGAGGGGGTCGCCTCGATCATCACCTCGGCGCTGCTGCGCGCAATCAGCTCATCGATTGTCCAATCAAGCTTCAGGCCGGGGGAATCAGGGTAGGTGTGGAGGTCACCACGCTGGGCCGCCATCAACAACGCGTCAAGGTCAAGGCCGTTGGGATGGTAGAGCACCCCGCGTGAGCGCGTGGCCACGCCGACGACGTTGGCGATCAGCCCATAAGTCTGCCGTAAAGAGGCTGCTTGATCGCGCAGCAGTTGAACGAACCCCTGCCCGACTGTCCCAAACCCGACGAGGATGATGCGCATGAGTTACCCTTTCAATATAGTGCGATTGTCACAGCAGCGCGTCATAATAAAATTGCTCAACATTGTAACATGCACCGGATGGAAAGGAACCGAGGATGCGCGTTTTTGTGACTCGACAAGTGCTGCCAGAGGGCATCGCGGCGCTGCGAGATTACGCCGCGGTGCGCGTTTGGGAAGGGGATGGGCCCGTTCCGCGCGATGTGCTGTTGGAGGAAGCGGCGGTGTGTGATGGCTTGCTCACGATGGTGAACGACCGCGTCGATGAGGCCGTGCTGGCCAACCCTAACTTGAAAGTCGTCAGCAACTACGGCGTCGGCTATGACAACATCGACGTGGCGGCGGCCACGGCTTACGGCGTGCCCATCGGCAACACCCCCGACGCGGTGACCGAACCCACCGCCGACCTCACGTTTGCGCTGCTGCTGAGCGCGGCGCGGCGCATCACTGAAGGGGAGCGCTACGTGCAAGATGGCCTCTGGCAGGCGTGGGATCCAACGCTGCTGCTGGGGACGCGCGTCACGGGCGCGACGTTGGGGATCATCGGCTTGGGGCGCATCGGCCAAGCGGTGGCGCGGCGCGCGCAGGGCTTCAACATGCGCCTCCTCTACAGCGGCAGGCCGCAGCCCGCCGCCGTCGAACTGGGGGCCCAACACGTCAGCCTCGACGAGCTGCTGGCTGAAAGCGACTTCGTGACCGTGCACGCCCCGCTCAACGATCAGACGTATCACCTCATCAGCCACCGTGAGTTAGCCCTCATGAAGCCCACTGCCATGCTCATCAACACCGCGCGCGGGGGCGTAGTTGATCCGACGGCGCTGTATGAAGCGCTGCGCGATGGTGTCATCGGACAGGCTGCACTCGACGTGACAGAGCCAGAGCCGATCCCGCTAGACAGCCCGCTGCTGACGCTCTCCAACTGTTTGATCGTGCCGCACATCGGCAGCGCAACCGTCAGCGCGCGCATCCACATGGGGCAGCAAGCCAGTGAGAACGTAATCGCGGGGCTGCTTGGCCAGCGCCTGCCGAACTGCGTCAACCCAGAGGTTTATGAGCGCAACGCCTGACGATGAGCTACCGCATCCGTAGGGTTTAGACGCTGATGAAACCAAACCTGCCCAGACGCTACACAAAGTTGTTACAATACGTGTCCTATCGTTAAACCACGCCGCGGATGAAACATGAAAGAACTGGTTGTGATCGAAGGTGACGGCATCAGCCATGAGGTGATCCCAGCGGCAGTGCATGTGTTGCAAGCCCTGCTGCCTGACCTGAAGCTGCATCACCGCCCGGCGGGTTGGGATTATTTCAACCAAACGGGGCGCTCGATTGACGCTGAAACAGTCGAACTGGCGCGGCAGTGCGGGGCGGTGCTGGCCGGCGCGGCCAACTCGCCCTCCTATCCAGTTGAAGGCTACCACTCGCCGATTGTGCGCCTGCGCCGTGAGTTGGGCACACATGCCAACATCCGCCCCACCAGCTACCTGCCTGTGCCGACTGCGCGCCCCGGCATTGATCTGATCGTCGTCCGTGAAAACACAGAAGACGTCTACGCCAGCCCAGAGGAACTGACGACGGGCGGGGCAATGGTGGCCAAGCACATCACCACGCAAGCCTCAGAGCGCATCGCGCACACCGCCTTCATGCTGGCGATTCGCAATCATCGCCGCCGAGTGACGGTCATTCACAAGGCCAACGTCCTGCCGCAGACAGACGGCCTGTTCCGCCGTGTGGCGTTCGAAGTGGCGGCGCAGTATGGCGCGCTGGAGGTGGACGATCTGCTCGTGGACACCGCCGCTTACTGGATGGTAAAAGACCCCACCCGCTTTGACGTCATCCTCACGCTGAACCAGTACGGGGACATCCTCTCAGATATGGCGGCGGCCTGGGGCGGGGGCTTGGGGTTCGCGCCCGCGCTCAACATCGGCGAGGGCGTCGCGCTGGCCGAGCCTGTCCATGGAACCGCGCCCGACATCGCCGGGCAGGGACTCGCCAACCCGACCGCGGCCATCCTCAGCGCGGCGATGCTGCTGCGCTACCACTGGCATCTGCCGGAGTTGGCAGATCGGATTGAGCGCGCCATCGTCGAAACGCTGGAGGCTAAGCTGTTTACGGCCGACATCGTCGGGCTGCGCAGCAGCCTGAGCACACAAGCCTACACCGCTGAGATCATCAAGCGCCTATAAGCGACGACTAAGGCCGCGCCGGTCAGCAACACCGCGAGATCCAGCCATTGATCGGCGCGCAGGCCGCCCACAAGCGGCACGCTGTCCCCGCGCAAGAATCCAACGAGCAGGCTGCACGCCGCCACCCCCATCAGCGACAAGCCAAGCAGGGCCAGCGGCGGCAGCCAGCGCCGTGCCATAAGCGCCACTACCCCCACCCCAACCATCCCACCCGCGCCGAGCAGATGCGTGTGGTAGCGCGGCGCATACAGCCCGAAGCGGTCGCGCGCTTCTACCACGAGCCACGCCGGATACTCGGCAAGGGTGCTGACCTCTGCCCCGTGGGCGCACAGCGCCTGCTGGCAGCCAACCCAAGCCGCCCAACCGATGAGCGGGGTCGCCAGCGCCAGCCCGACATACAGGCCTGCCCAGCGCGCCCCGCGCCGCCAGCTCATCAGCCCACAGCCCATCAGAGCGCCCCACGCCGCCCCCTGCCAGCTTAGCCCGCCCGCGCGCAGTTGCAGGATTTCCGTCAGATGATCTTGAAAGTACGCCCAATGGATGAGGACGTGCAGCGCGCGCCCCAGCAGCAGCGCGGCCAGCAATCCCACAATCAGCGCGTCCGCCACACGCGCGCGCTGCCCGCGCGGGGCCGCCCACACAATGCCGAGACAGATGCTCAACGTGACAAGGCTAAGAAGATTGTTGTAAAAGCTCATACCAAAGTTTCTTTGCGCTTCAACTTTTTCGTTAATATAAACTTGAAAAGAAATATTTAATCAATTTTATGTCAATTTTTAGACAAAAAAATTCGTCATTTTATTGATAAATCGTAGATTATATGTATTCGTAATTCATCAACGAAGTTCAAAAGGAATATTTGTAATTATTAAAATTAATAGTTTTAACAACGGAAATCGTGAATTTGTGGACGCGGTGCATGGCTACCCCTCATCGCATTTTCATATAGACGGCTGATTTTTCACATACCTCTTTTGAGGGAAAATTTTTTCTAAATTTGCCAATTTGCAACTTTTTCTCAGATTTTGTCTAAAATGGCAGAAAAAGAAGTCAAAAAGTGGGTATTTTGATGAAAATAATGCACAGCGTTTTTGAGTGAGCCATAATTTACAGTTGATTTTTGATGGAACACGAGCAAATCTTTACAGAATCTTTACGAGTTGGCAGTAGACAAACTCCTAAAATAGTCGTATAGTGAATACAAGCTCAACATAGAGCGTTATCGAACATTCATCTACTGGAGGAATCATCATGCTGTACCGTCCGCAGAACGAAGAAGGTCAAGGTCTCGTGGAATACGCTCTCATCCTCGTGCTGGTCGCCGTTGTGGTTATCGTCATCCTGACGCTGCTCGGCCCCGTGATCGGTGAGGTCTTCTCGAACATTGTCCAGAACTTCGAAGCAGTTTCGTAAGGTACATCCTTAGTGATGTGGAAGCGGCTCCCTCAGGGGGCCGCTTTTCATTTCCCTTCAGTGCCCCCCGTCGACGCGCGTCACCGCCAGCGGCTCCCCGGCTTGCACCACAATCGTATGCTCGAACTGCGCGCTGATCATGCGGTCGGCGGTGTAGAGCGTCCAGCCGTCGCGCGCCGTGCGGATTCTGCCGCGCCCCAAGCTGAAAAACGGCTCAATCGTGAACACCTGCCCCTCGACTAGAACCTCATCGTAGTGCTTCTGGAAGTAGTTAGGGATGGTAGGGTCTTCGTGCAGCGCCAGGCCGACGCCGTGGCCGGTCAGCTCGCGGATGACGCTGTAGCGCCCCCGTACGGCGACCGCTTCAATCGCGCGGCTGATGTCGTAGATGCGGTTGCCGGCCACGGCCTGCGCCATGCCGGCGTAGAGCGCGGCGCGTGTCTGCTCTAGCAAGCGCGCACACTCTGGCTTGGCGGGTGGGATGATCATCGACGCGCCAGTATCTGCCCAATAGCCCTCCAACGTCGCTGATACGTCGATGTTAACGACGTCACCCGCTTTGAGGACGCGCTCGCTAGGGATGCCGTGCGCCACGGCCTCGTTAACAGAAATGCACGTCCAGCCCGGGTATTTGTAGGTCATGATCGGCGCAGAGGCCGCCCCCTGTTTCTTCATGAACGCTGCGCCGATGTTGTCAAGCTGCTTAGTGGTGATGCCCGGCTCGACATAGCGCAGCATATGCAGCAGCGTCTGGCCGCAGATTTGGCCGATGCGCATCAGCCCGTCTAGTTGTTGTTGGGTTTTAACGATCACGCGGTGGTTCCTGTGTAAACGGCCTTGTATTGTACCGCTGAACGTGCCCACTGAGAATCATAGAAGTGCGCCCCTCAAGCGATGTGCCCTGCGTTACAATAGGAGCCGCGAATTATTTCAAGGTGAGGAGGCCCTACCGTGAGCATGTATCAAGAATTACAGCAGTTAGCCATCAACACTGTGCGCATCCTGTCGATCGACGCAGTGCAGAAGGCCAACAGTGGCCACCCGGGCCTGCCGATGGGCGCAGCGCCGATGGCCTACACCTTGTGGACGCGCTTCTTGAAGCACAACCCGCGCAACCCCCATTGGGCCAACCGCGACCGCTTCATCCTCAGCGCGGGGCACGGCAGCATGTTGATCTACAGCCTGCTGCACCTGACGGGCTATGACCTCTCGCTAGACGAGATCAAGAACTTCCGCCAATGGGGGAGCTTGACGCCCGGCCACCCCGAAGCCAAACACACCCCCGGCGTGGAGACAACCACCGGCCCGCTGGGGCAGGGGCTGGCGACTGCCGTCGGCTTTGCGCTGGCGGAGGCCTATTTGGCCAGCGTCTTCAACACTGAGGCGCACAAAGTCGTGGATCACTACACCTACGTGCTGGCCAGCGATGGCGACTTAATGGAGGGCGTGGCGATCGAGGCGGCAGCGCTGGCGGGCCATTGGAAGCTCGGCAAGCTCATCGTGCTCTACGACGACAACCAGATCACCTTAGACGGTGAGGCGTCGATGACCTTCACAGAGAACGTCCTCAAGCGCTTTGAAGCCCAGGGGTGGCACACCCTGTCTGTTGAGGATGGCAACAACGTGGATGACATCGACGCTGCTATCCGCGCTGCACAAAGCGTGACCGATCAACCGTCACTGATCGCCATCCGCACGGTGATCGGCTATGGCAGCCCCAACAAGGCCGGGACGAGCAAAGCGCACGGCAGCCCGCTCGGCGCAGACGAAGTGCGGTTGGTCAAAGAGTACTTAGGCTGGAACCCGGACCAGCACTTCTACATTCCGGATGAAGCGCTGGCGCACTGGCGCGAAGCGCTGCCCAAAGGCGAAGCGGCTGAGAACGCATGGAACACGCTCTTCCACGCCTGGAAAGAGGCCAACCCTGACCTTGCCACCCTGTGGGAGATGGCCCACAGCGGCGCGCTGCCCGCGGGCTGGGACGCCGATCTGCCGATCTACCCCGACGGCAAGATGATCGCCACACGCAGTGCCGGCGGCGACGCGCTCAACGCCATCGCCAAGCACTTCCCGACGATGATCGGCGGCGACGCTGACCTTGCCGGCAGCACCAAGACGCTCATCAAAGGCGCAGAAAGCACCGGCCCCGGCCAGCCTGCCGCGCGCAACGTGCGCTTTGGCGTCCGTGAGCACGGCATGGGCGCGATTGTGAACGGGCTGGCGCTGCACGGCGGCATCGTCAAACCTTTCAGCGCGACCTTCCTCACCTTCTCGGATTATATGCGGCCGGCGGTACGGCTGGGCGCGCTGATGGAGATCCCGACGGTGTACGTGTTCACCCACGACAGCATTGGGCTGGGCGAGGACGGCCCGACGCATCAGCCAGTGGAGCACGTGATGTCGCTGCGGCTGATCCCCAACTTGTACGTGTTCCGCCCGGGCGACGCGAACGAGACCGTCGGCGCGTGGAAAGCAATCATGACGCTCAAAAAACCGGCGGCGCTGATCCTCTCGCGGCAGGACTTGCCCGCCTACGGCGCAGACAACGTCGAGGGCATTCATGAAGGGGTGGCGCGTGGGGCTTATGTGCTGGCGGAAAGCGCTAAAATCCGCCGCAGACGCCCCGATGCGATTATCATCGCCACCGGCAGCGAGGTGGCGATTGCGCTCGACGCGATGACCATGCTGGAGGACAGCGGCGTCACTGCCCGCGTTGTCAGCATGCCCTGCTGGGAGCTGTTCGAGGAACAATCCGAGGACTACCGCGAGTTCGTGCTGCCTAGCGAGGTTCCCTACCGCGTGTCGATCGAGGCAGGCGTCACGACGGGCTGGCAGAAATACTTGGGCGCAATCGGCGTGGCGATTGGCGTCGATCGCTTTGGCGCGTCCGCCCCGTATGAGAAGATCTACGAGGCCTACGGCCTGACCGCCAAGAAAGTCGCCAGCGCCGTTGCCGACCTGTTGGACGAGTTCGAACAGGTAGACTAGTAGGGGCGCGGCCTGCCGCTGAAGCCCCCTTCTCCTCCATGAGAAGGGGGTTGGGGGATGAGGCCCAAACAACCCCAGCCGACTACTTGAGCGCCCGGCGTTTGATCTATCTGTCTTTAAACAATTTCTGACATGAGACCCGCCTCACATACAACGTGTTCTTAACAATTTGTGGCTATAATTAGGAAATGGCAATGGACAACTTGAGTGTGAGGAGTTGAATCTTCTGTGACGAGTCCAGCGTCCATCGTACAAAGTCGGGTGTTGCTGCTGAACGGCAACACATGGGAGCCGCTTGCCGTCATCAGCGTACAACGGGCGATCAACCTGATCATCGCGGGCAAGGCGATTGTGGTCGAAGAGAGCGGGGCATTTCTGCGCACGGTGCGCGAGCGCTTCTCTGTGCCATCGGTGATCGCTCTGCGCGCTTACGTCAACGTGCCGCGCCGCCATGCCCATTGGTCGCGCAAGGGCATCCTCGTCCGCGACAACTACATCTGCGTCTACTGCGGGGTGCAGCCGGGTGACGTGCAGCGCGGGCGTTTGCTCACCAAGAGCGATTTCACGATTGACCACATCGTGCCGCGCTCACGTGGGGGCAAGGACACGTGGACAAACACGGCCTGCGCCTGCGCGCTGTGCAACCACAAGAAAGGCGATCTGATGCCCAACGAGGCGGGCATGAGGCTCCGCTGGGAGCCAAAGACCCCGCGCACCAGTTATCTGGTGATCGCGCTGGGAACGGGGCCTGCCGCTTGGAAACGCTACATCGAGATGTAGCCACCCCAACAACCGCAAGCATCGGCCAAGCGCGTTCCTCTCAGACAACAGCGCTCAAGCATTGCTGTCTCTACACTTCCTTCAACCACCCATGCGACACCTGTTCCACTGTCACCACCTGGCCCACCCGCAGCACACCTAAACTGCGATGCACCACGTTCTGACCAAAAATGACCCCGCCCCGCCACCGGCGAAACTCTGCTAGCGTCGCGGTTGGCTCTTTGGGGTTGGGGGCGCTGCCCGTCTGTGGGTCGAGCGTGGTGATGACACAGCGCTTGCAAGGCTTCACCACGTCAAACGGCACATCCCCCAAGCGCACCTGACGCCATGTATCTTCTTCGAACGGGGCTGCGCCGCGCACGACGACGTTCGGGCGAAAACGGCTCATCGGCACGGGCACTTCTCCTTTGGCGCGCAGCCGCTCGTTGAGCGCCTCGAGCGACGCCTCGCCGATCAGCAGCAGCGGGTAGCCATCGGCAAAGCCGGTCTCGCTGGGCTGGCGGACGTACTCGGTGTTGATCACGCGGCTGAAGTCGTCCGCAATGGCGACCAAGCGCGCAGGCTGCCCAGCCACCGCGCTGAACCACGCCGCCGCCTCGTCGCCCATGTCAACTGCCGCCACGCGATCCCCCCACACTTCAACGGTCTGCCGCCGCGCGCGCACGTCCTGCTCCAGCGGCACTTGCAGCGCTGGCTGACCGGCGGTGTGCAGCCGCAGCACGTCGTGCCCCATCTCCGGCTGCACCCGCAG
>DAOUBS010000100.1:0-11260 GCA_034432435.1 Anaerolineae bacterium | reverse complement strand
TGGCTGCCAGCGTTGTGTAGACCGAGCGCGCCGCGTCGGCTTCGTCGGCCTTGATGGTCTTCCACGGGGCGCGGCTGTCGAGGTAGGCGTTCACATCTCGGACGAGGTTCATCGCGGTGTGCAGCGCGTCCTTGAGCTTTACCACCTCTAGCAGGCTGCCGACGGTCTCAAAGCCGCCGCGCACCTTCGCTAAGATAGCCTCGTCCTCGGCGGTCAGCGCGTCGTAGGTGGGAACGCGCCCGTGGTAGCGCTTGTAAGCAAAGCCTGCGACGCGGTTCACGAGGTTGCCCCACGCGGCCAACAGCTCGTTGTTCACACAGGTGAAGAAACCTTCCCAGCTAAAATCGCTGTCGTGCGTTTCGGGCATCGTGCGCGCCACGTAGTAGCGCACGGCGTCGGGCTGGTAGCGCTCCAAGATGTCGGGCAGCCAGACGGCCCAGTTGCGGCTCTTGCTGAACTTCTCGCCCTCGATGTTCATGAACTCGTTGGCGGGCACGTCATGGGGCAGGTTCAAGGGCGTCTGACCATCGTGATACAAACCGGCAACGCCCATCAGCTCGGCCTGCCAGATGACAGTGTGGAAGGGAATGTTATCCTTGCCGAGGAAGTTATAGATCTTCGCCTCAGGGTTGTACCACCACTGCTTCCATGCGTCTGGTTGGCCGATATTGTGCGCCCATTCGATGCTGGCTGTCAGGTAGCCCATGACGGCTTCAAACCACACGTACATGCGTTTGTCGTTCCAGCCCTCTAGCGGGACGGGCACGCCCCAATCGATGTCGCGGGTGATGGGGCGGGCGTGCAGCTCTTTTAGAAAGTTACGGCTGAAGTTCATCACCTGTGGCCGCCAGTGACCTTCGTGCTGGTCGAAGTAAGCTTCAATGGCCTGCTTGAACTGGGGCAAGTCTAGGAAGTAATGTTCAGTGTCTTTGAGGACGAGGATGTCGTTGGGGTTGGCTTAGCTGCGCGGGTTGATGAGTTTGGTCGCGTCGATCAGCGTGCCGCAGCTGTCGCATTGGTCGCCGCGCGCGTCCTTGTAGCCGCACACGTAACACTGCCCTTCCACGAAGCGATCTGGCAAGAAGCGCTGTTCCAACTCGCTGTAGAGCAGGGTTTGCGGGCGTTTGACGAGGTAGCCGCGCTCTAGCAGCGTGTTGAAGATGTCCTGCGCGATGCGCTCGTGGTTTTCGGTGTGGGTGTGAGTGTAGAGGTCAAACGCGATGCCTGCTTTGGCCAGCGTGCGCAGGAAGCGATTGTGATAGAGTTCAAACAGCGTCTCGGCGCTCAGGCCGCGTTTGCTCGCTTCGACCATGATCGGCGTGCCGTGGCTGTCCGACCCGGAGACCATCAAGACGTGGTTCCCCTTCAGGCGGTGATAGCGCGCGAAGATGTCCGCAGGCAGCAGCGCGCCTGCCAAGTGCCCCACGTGCAGATCGCCATTGGCGTAGGGCCACGCCACCGAAACGTGAATAAATGTCTTGCCCATGAAGCTCCATCCTCCATTGTGATAAATAAAAACCGCCTGCGACACGGCAGACGGTTGTCAGTGGTTTGAGTTGAGCGCTACGCGCGCGCACACAGCCGCCTGCATTCGCTATGTAGCAGGGGCATTGACATCGTGTCAGGGTGCGCGTGAATTATCTTCATGTTTATGAGTATAGCCACAACAGCGGCAGGGTGCAAGCACGGCGCGGACAGCAGCAGGAATCCGATCCACGAATTGAGGGACGACGTTCATTGCCCTTGGAAGCGCTTGCGCACTTGTCCGAAATATCGGACTGGGATAAGGTTATGCTGATCGGATCGACTCTCTGGTGTAGCTTTCATGCGTAACGACATTCAACAGCGCCTCGACCACCTGCGGCAGCAGTTACAAGCCCTCAACGACCCATCACGCCTGCCAGATCTAGAGCAGCACGCCCGCGAGCTGTTGGCCGACGCGAAGAACACGCCGTTTGAGGCCGCCGCCCAGGCGCTCTTTGCCGACATTGCGCGGCTGATGGCGTCCCCCTCAACCATCACGATGAACCCGACGACGCGCGGGCTGCTGCGGCGCGCGCGCATTCGCATCGAGATGGCCGGCGACAGCGACGACATCGACGAGGCGATTGACATCCTGTCTGAAGTCGTCGCCACCAACCCCAACGACCCAGAAGTGATCCAACTGCTGCAGCAGTCAGCCCAGTACAGTGACGCGGCGGCGCATCGCGTGCGTGATCTGTTCAAGCGCTACAATGTGTCGGCCTCTGTGCCCACGACTGCCCCGCGCAGCACGCAGACCCAGCAGCGGCCCGCCGTGACGCCCCCGCCAGCGCGTTTTGCGGCTGCGGACGACAACGATGAACTGACTACGCCGCCGCGCCCCACCACCCCGCGCAGCACAGAGCGCGTGCCTGCCGCCTCACCCTTAGACACCTCAGAACAGCGCGCCCCCACCTACAGCGCGTATGGCGACCTTGATGAGATGCTCTCGCTGCTGACTGAGCACTACTACGCGGGGGACTATCAGCAGGCGATTGACGTCGCCAACCGCATCCTGTCGATGGATCCGCACAACAGCACCGCGCAGGAATACCGCCAAAAAGCCGAGGACAACTTGATCCGCGGCATCGTGCCCGATCATCGCATCCCGTTTGACGCGCGCGTGTCTTACAACCGCGCTAATTCGCTCGTGCGCGCGGGCAGCTACGACGAGGCGAGCAAGCTCTACCGCGAGGCACGTGAACTGGCCGAGCGTGACGGCATCCTCTCGTGGAAAGACGTGGAGCAGGCGCTGCTCGACATCCAAGACTTAGCGCTGGCGCGCGAACTGCTCAACGAGGGCGACCGCTTGATGGCAGTGGACAACTGGAACGAAGCGCTGCGCAAGTATGAGGGGGCGCTGCGCGTCGTCCCGAACGACCCACAGGCGGAAGAGCGTGTCGACATGGTGCGCCGCGTGCAGCAAGACGCCGATCAGATCGCCGTCAAGCTCAACATGTTGGGTGGGACACTTGAGGATCAAGTGACACAGCTTCAGGGGGTGCGCAGCGCCCTTGCGCGCATCCGCCAACTGCTGCCCACCAGCCAGCGTCTCGCCCAGATGCAGCGCGAAGTTGACAGCAAACTGGCCGCCGTCAAGACGCAGCTCAACGACCAAGCGCGCGCTGCGCTCAACCGCGCCCAGACCACCACCAACCTTGAGGACCGCCTGACGCTGACGCATGAAGCGCTGCGCTTGATGGAGTTCGCCGTCCAGCTTGACCCAGCCGACACGTCCATCAGCGAGCTGATGATGGAAGCGCGTGCCGCCACGGGCGAGATGCAGCGCGCGCGCCAGACGATCGAACGCGCCGCCAGCCACATCGCCCAGAACTTCGACAGCGAGCTGACACAGGCGCGCACGATGCTGGCTGGCCTGTCGATGTACGCCCAAGATGAGCGCTACCGCGTCGTTGTGAACGACCTGCTGGCGCGTTACATGGAGCGGGCCGAGCTAGCGATCATGGAAGGCGACATCAGCACGGCGCAAAGCTGGATAGACGCGATGCGCGAGGATCCCTTCCGCGTGTTAGGGCGGCGCTCGGAACTGTTCCGACTGGAGGCGGCGGTGCGCAGCTTGCGCAATCGGCGGCGCGCTATCGTCGGCGGCATCAGCGGCATCATCGGCCTGGGGCTGTTGGCGATTGTCTTCATCAGCCGCCCGCAGTGGGAGGCGGTGTTCTTCCCGTCTGAGACCCCCACCGCCACCTGGACGGCCACGGCGACGCTCACCTTCACGCCCAGCATCACCCCCACCCCCAGCGACACGCCAACCGTCACCCCGACGCTGACGCCCTCGTTGACGTTTACGCCGACCATCACCCCAAGCTGGACGTGGACGCCCTCGCCCACATGGACGCCATCCTTCACGCCCACCGCGTCGCTGACGCCGACGGCCAGCAACACACCGACCGAGACGTTCACGCCCACGCCGACCCCGACCGACACCCTGACACCCACCATCACCCCTACGCCGACCATCACCAGCACGCCGCGCGCGCTGTGCACGATCATCGTCAACAACCAACAGCCTATCTTCCTGCGCAGCCAACCGACGGCGCGTTCACAGAGCGTTACGACGCTGCCATTTGGGACGGTGATGGAAGCGATTGAGCGCCAGCCCGAACAGGGCGGCGGCAATCTGCTGTGGTATCGTGTGCGCTTGACCCAGAACGGGCGACAGTTGGAAGGCTGGGTGCGCACCGATCTTGTTGGGGAGGTTCCCGGTGAGATGTCGTGCCCACCGCCCCCGCGTTGAGCCCATTCTAAACAGGCGGCTGAGGATGCTGCTCAGAAGCGATACGCGCGATAATCTTCGTCATCGTCGGCGATGAGTTCGCCATCGGTGCTGAGCTCTACGCGGTAGCGGTCACGTTTGGCTTTGGCAACGCGTGCTTCTTCCTCGGCGATGGCTTCATTGAGGGCTTGCTCCAGCGAGTGATGGTAGCTCAGCCAGAGCAAGTGAAAGGCCCACGCGAGGATCCACAGCAGCAAGGGGATGCTGCCCCAGCCGCCCATCAGCGGGAAGCCCAGCGCGAACAGCACGGTGTGCGCGATGAAACGATAGCGCCGTTGGGTTTTTTCGATGACGCGCTGGCGCAGCGCGTCGTAGTCGATTTCTAATTCATCGGTCATAGCGTGCTTCAGTGGTTAACGGCGCATGTGACGCTCTTGTATTTCCTCGACATAGGTATCAGTCAATTCGCCGTCCTCTGTCAGGCGGACGCTGCGAGCATCACTCAGCGGTAGGTCGTCTTCGTCTAACAGCAGGTCGTTTTTGGCTTTGTTCTTGTGTTTGCCCAGCTCTTCCTCGATGGCGCGGGCGATGCGCTCCTCTTTGCGGCGCGCCCCCGGCCCATAGTTAGTATAGTAATCCCATGCATGAGAAACCACACCGCTCCCCCAACCGACTGTCATAAAAATTAACCACCACGGTAAGCGGTCAGCGTTGGCCGCCATCACAACCCATATCATCGCGTTGATGACGACGTAGGATATGAAGTGACCGATGAGGCTGTTTAACTTCTCTTGCTGTTTTTCGATGCGGCGGCGGATTTTTTCCTCTTCTGTTAGTGCCTCTTTCTTGCCGCGGTGGCGTTTCTTGAAGCGGTTGTGGTTGCTTTCTTCAACCTTAGCCTCGACTGCCTTGCCCCACTGTTCGACTCGCTCACCCCAGCGTTCAATCCGATGCCCAATCTGGTTGAAGTCAACTTGGCTGGGGTCGAGCGCGGCTTCTACTCTGCCGCGGCGGCCATCGGGCGCGATGTAAACCTCTGCTGCGGCAGCTTTGTCTTCCGTCTGACGCGCGGGGGGCGTGTGCTGAGGGGCAGCGGCGGCCTCCACGGGTGTGGCGTCCTCTGCGCCGATCGCAGCGGCAAAGGCGTTCATCAACGCGGTGGCGGTCGGGTAGCGATCTTCAGGGCGTTTGGCCAGTGCTTTCAGCAGCACCGCGTCGAGCGATCTGGGCAGGGCTGGGTTCTTCTGGCTGGGCGGCTCGGGTGCGGCGTAGATGTGGTCGTGGATGATGGCGTAGGCTGAATCGCCAGCGAAGGGCACGACGCCGGTGATCAGCTCGTAGAGGACGACCCCGAACGAGTAGATGTCGGTCAAACTGCTGAGGTCGCGCTGGCCTTGAGCTTGCTCTGGGGAGACGTAGAAGGGCGTGCCGAGCATCATATCATGGCTGATGGTGCTCTCACCGACTTGCGCCATGCGCGCAAGGCCGAAGTCTGTCAGGTACGGGCGACCTTCGCGGTCGATCATGATGTTGCTCGGCTTCAGGTCGCGGTGCAGCACGCCCTGCCGATGGGCGTAGTCCAGCGCGTCGGCTAGTGTGCGCATCAACCGCAGGATGTCTGACAGTGGGAGGGGGGTCTTGAGCATCTGTTGTTTGAGCGTCACCCCGTCGATGTACTTCATCACGAGGTAGGGGCTGCCGTTGTGCTCGCTATAGTCGTAGATCGGGACGATGTGAAGGTGTTCCAGCTTGGCGACGATTTGCGCCTCGCGCTCAAAGCGCTGGCGAAAGGATTCATCTTGCAGGAAGACCGTGTGCATGATCTTGATGGCTACATGTCGCTCAAGGCGGACGTGACGGGCGCGGTAGACCGTGGCCATGCCCCCTTTGCCGATCTGCTCTTCTAGGATGTACTGCCCGATTTGTTCGACGTCCTGCATGTCGTCCTCTGCACACTCACTGTACACTCATCCATTGTAGCACGAAGCCGCTTGACTTGGCGCGCTGGATTACAAGAGCTTCATCTGGGCATCTGCTGCGCGTGCGGCGTCATAAGTCATGCCTAAGCGTGTAAAGATGACCAGCGCCTGACGATAGAGGTAGATAGCGCGTTGTTTGTCACCGCGGGCAGTGAGGCTGCGAGCATGGGCTGACAGCGTAAGGCCGATCTCGCCTTGTGCTTGCATCTGACGGAAGGCCGCCAGCGACAGCTCATAACATGTGTCTGGATCGGTTGGAATGCCCATCACGTTGGAAGCGGGAAAATAGGTGAGGACGTCCCCTAATATCCGATAGGCTAGCCCGCGGCTGCGCGGCTCGTCTGCGGCGTCAGCGTTTGTCAGCGCCTCACACGCAGCCTCAAATGCCTCAGCGAAAGATTCTTCTTTCAAGGCAATTGCCGCAAGGCCGAGCATGACTTCCGCACGGATCGAGTGTGCCTCTTCTAGGGTGTCAAAGTACACTTTGCCATGCCATTGCAATGAGAGGTCATATGCTCGTTGCAAATTAGCGCGGGCGTCGCTGAGCAGGTTCAACTGAATGAGTGTCAAACCTTTATTGGTGAGGGCGTAGCTCAGAGTCGGCAGATCCCCAATGTCTTCCACAATGTCGATAGCGATGCGATACAGCTCTAGCGCGCGCTGCCAGTCGCTGCGCAGGCGGTAGTTCTCGCCTTGATTGAGGTAGATGGTCGCTAGGCGGTGGCGATTGTTGGCGCGGTGGTAAAAACGACGCGCTTTTTCGTAGTGTTCGTTGCTGGTGTCGTAGTTGCCGAGATAATGATGAATGTACCCCAGTATGTGCTCTACGCGGCCTTGATTGGCTGGCTGGCCAGAAGCTGCGGCTTCCTGCGCGAGGACACCAAAGCGCCGCAGCAGTTCATGCACATGAATTTGGTGGGTGTCCCAATCTGTAAGAAGCTGAATGCAGCGGGCGTTGAACTCAGGATCAGGCTCCTGAACGTTGTCTGGTCTTGTCATCTAGAAGGACTCTTCTCAAAATATCCTCACATGCTCACTATGAAACTATAACAAGTCGAACGATCTTGCGAAAGCGCCCTGACGATCAAGGAGAGGGAATGATAGCGCTGAGGCCTCATTCCTCGGCCTTTTCTCCTTCGGTAAAAGGGGAGAACAGCCCACGTCAGGGGCGCGCCCGGTGGAGTGCTTATGCGGCTAGTTGACGGTGGCTTTTTCGAGCTGATCAGGCAGCAGCAGTTGATCGTAGTAGGCCTCGGCAGCGCTGGCAAATTCGCGTAGGGTTTGGGCGTTGAAGAAGGCGTTGATGATCGCGCCGGCAATCGGCACGAAGCCCATCACAAACCGCGCGGGCACACGCGCGCTGATGCGCGCTGCGAGCTTGAGTGCCAGCTTGCCGCCGATGCGCCGTTCGATGGGGTCAGGCGGGGTGGCGTCGGTTAGGTAGCGATTCGCTGCGCTGGTCTGTGCTGTGTCGGCGGCGGCCGCGCCGGCCACCATGCGGTAAAGCTGATAGGCGCGCTCGTCTATGGCGTATTCCTCTGAAAGCTGACGCAGCATGTGCCAGGTGCGCCCTTGAATGTGCGCGCGGTCGCTGTTGGCGGTCAGCGTCAGCAGCGTTTGGTAGCCCGCGTCGCTCAGCGCATAGCCGAACGTATCGCGGTGGATCGGCTGGTGAGTGAGGATCGCGCCGTTGTAGAGCGAGTCGTTCGCGTAGACTGACAGCACGTTGCGCAAGTCGCTGTAGCGCGGCGTTTCGATCACATACGCCCCTTTGAGCGCGCCCACCCCCCATGTGATAACTGCCATTTTGTGCAGCAGGTAGGAGATGCCAACCGGAATCGTGAGCAGTTGAATGCCCGGAATGGCCATCTCTGCGCCGCCTGCTAGCGCTACTTTGGTGGTCTCATCTTGGACGAAATCCGCCACTTTGCGGTGGTAGAGCGCTTTGCGCACTGCGTCGAGCGGGTTGCCGCCTAAGTCGTCAAACGCTAGCACGATGGCATCAGCGATTTGTTGTTCAAGGGACATAATGGTGTCTCCACTGCTAACTGTTGGACATGTTTTTGCGTGGGGCAGCTTGCAAGCCACTCCATTTATCACCCACTACGCAGCGCAGCGCGCAAACGTTTCACGGGGCGCTGACGTTGAACGTGTAGAGCAGCGGGTGCAGGGTGTAGGGCGTGGCCGGTGTGACAGCGATGAACACGTCCCCCTGCGCGCCAGCGGGCAGCGTTATCTCATGGGTGAAGGCTCGATCGGTCAGGATGCGCTGGACGTAGTGCTGCCCCTCGACGCGCTGGACGATCTGAATCCACGTGCGCTGTGGCAGGCAGCCGTCCACCCACGCCCAGCCCTCTGCCTGCCAGTCAGGCGGCTTAGCGTCGAGCGTATTCACTGGTGCGCTGCCCAAGCGCGGGTTGTCGAGCGCCATGCCCCAGTGCGTCTTAGACTCGTCGTGCGCCACCTCGAAGCGCAGCTTGATGCGCTGCCCTGCGAAGTTGCTCAAGTCGAGCGTTTCGCTCACCCAACCGCCGCTGGAAGCCGTGTAGCCCACGGCGCGCGCTCGTCGGAAGGGATCGCTGTTTGACATGCGCGGTGTCGTGAGGGATGCCCACGTCTGGTCGTCTACGCTGGCGGCGATGTAGGCGTAGTCCCAGTTGGCTTCCAGATCGTGCCAGAGGTCAAAGTACAGCGTTGAATCGTCTGCGCGGCGCAGGTCAAGCTCAAGGGTCAAGATGGCTCGGCTGTTGTCCACTGGCAGCGCAGCCATGAACCGATTCGCGCCGCAAGAAATGCCCGGCAGCAGGGGCGCGTCCGTCGGTTGGGTGAAGTCGAGGCGTAGCAGGCCGCTGCCGGGGGCGGCCAGCCGATAGAGGTCTGTGCCCGTTTGGGACAGCGTGCCGCGCGCGCTGTGCGGCAGTCGCCTGATCTGTGTCGCGCGCGTGGGCGATGCAGCAGAGGCTATCAACTGTTCAAGCACGAAATCGGCTAGCAGCGTCTCGACGCCGAGCTGTGTGCGTAGGCGGAGGGCGCGCTTCAGCGCTTGATGGCCGTGGCCGCGTTCACGGCTTAGCTCACGGAGGAGGGTGTTCCCGAAGCGCTGTGCGACATAGTCTACGAACGCCAGCGACGCGCCATAATCGGCCAGCGTGCCGCCCCAGTTCATCAACGGCGTCTGTGGGGCAGCTCGCCACGCCGCGCTGAGGTAGCTCGCGTCGGAGAGGTTGAGCACCTGCTCGGTGTAGACGCTGTAGCCCTCGTTAAGCCACGTGGGGACGCTGCCGGTGTCGATATGGCGCAGCAGGTGCTGATATTCGTGCGCAAGGCGGCTCCACAGCAGCGGGTCATCGAACGTGGGGAAGCGCGTGGCGTTGATGAGGATGCGCGGCGCGGCCAGTTCGTCGAGAGGGTGATACTGGTAGTAAGCGTCGAGGCCGTCGCCGGCCTGCTCCGTTAGCACGATGTGGATTTGAAACGCCTCGGTGTCTGTTCCCCAGAGCGCGTTCACTGGTTCAATGACCTCGCGCCGCACGCGCTGCGCAAAGCCGCTCAGGTCAGCCGCGGCGTAGGCTGTGTCGCGTTCTACCCACACGTAGATCAGGTCGGCCACCGCCATTAGCCGAACTGGCACGCTGACGGCGCGCTGCTCCGTCGTGTTCACCACGTCCACGGTCAGCGTTTGGTTAGGTGTGAACGCGCGCCACGTCGTCGCGGGCAGCGTGGCGCGGGGCTGCGCTGCTTCTAGCGCGGGGTAGGAAAATGTGCTGCTGAGGGGGCGAGTCGTAAGGTCGATCCTCTCGATATGTTCTAGCTGAACGCTGAGCAGCGGCAGCGCCCAAAAAAGCAGGGCAATTAGGCGTTCCATTCAACTTGAATTCCGTTCGTTTGCAACTTTTGGCGCAGCGCCTCTGCCTCATCAGAGAGGACGACGCAGGCGGTTGGCCCCAAACGCCGACCGAGGTATCGACGGTAGGCGGGGTCGTTGAAGAGCTGGCTCATGACTTGCTCGGAGAGGGTTTGCAGCACGATCAGCCGCTCAATGGTGGCGTGTGCGAGCGCGCCCTGCTGAGCGGTTTGCAACATGCGCAGCAGGCTTTGCGGGGTGGGCTTTGGGTCGAAGTGCTTTTTGAGGTACGCTTCAATTTGGCTGGGGGTGATGCCCTGCTCGTCGATGGCACGCTTGAGACTTTGCGGCGTGTAGCGATAGGTATAGGCAGGCGCGTCGGCGACCCATTCCGCCATGCGGGCGAGGGTGAAGCGATCTACGCGCGCGGCTTTGCGGCTGGCGTGGGCCGTGCCATCGGGTTGAATCTGGATGCGCTCGTCGGGGTCAGGCGGCTGTGGGAATGGCTCAAGGCCGACGAAGGCGCGCCCATAAGCGTTCAGCCGGGCGGCGCTCTCGCTCACGTCCACCAACCCTAACCAATGCAGCGGCCCGTGAAACAGGAATTGGATGAGCGCCCCCTCGACTAAATCCCAGCTTTCGAACCCGCGCAGATATTGATCTTGTAAATCGCGCAGATACCAACTGTCGTAGTCACCATCCACCCGCTGGAAGTCAGGGTCGCTCTCCTTGACGATGTGGATGAAACTCTGGACATCCCACCACGCTTTGGCGGGGGCGAGGCGCGCCACGTGGTCAAGGATGGCGCGGCGGGCTGTGACTGGGTCGTACTCGAACCCCTGCGGGTCGCGCAGCAAGCTCGGCACGTGGAACAAATCGACATATGCCGTGCTGTCGCGCCATGTTTCTGCCAGCAGCTTGACCTGCCCCCAGCGCGGCAAGGCAAACCACTTTTGCAGCCCCTCGCGCTGCGCGAACACACGCCCATCCTGCACCTCGATGAAGCCGGCGCTGAAGGCCTGATACAGCACAAAAGTAAGGCGAGCAGGCTCATCGTGGATCAGGAACGGCTGGAGTGTGGTGGCATCAGTCGGGTGCAGATCGTCATCCTTAACGCTGGCGCTGTGCAGCCGAACATACGCTAGGAAGGTCGTCATGTCGTCCACGAGGGAGGTATCA
>DAOUBS010000099.1:0-3010 GCA_034432435.1 Anaerolineae bacterium | reverse complement strand
AGACGCGCTGCACGCCCACGCCGCGCGCGCGCAGCCGCGCTAGGACGATCCGCCGCCCAATGCGCACCGCCACTAGCAGGATCACTGTCAGCGCCGCCACATAGACCAGCATCAAGCGGCTGGTGACCAGCGGCTGAATCAAGAAGAACAGCGCCAGCAAGATGACAGTGGCGATCGTCACCCCGTTGATGATGATGGTCGTTTCTTCGCTCAGGGTGCGCCCACGCACGTTCTTGTAGAGGTTGTTGCCGCTGTAGTTCAGGTACAGGATGATGGCGTAAATGGCGGCGTAGGGCGCATATGGCAACAGCTCTGCGCGCGAGGGGTCAATCACGGGGCGGATCAACTGCAAGTCATAACGCAGGACGTACCCCAACACAAACGCCAGCGCCACCATCACCACGTCGATAACGGGCAGCAGCCAGCGCGGCTCAGGGGTGGGGGATTGTACAGGCTCGTTGTTCATGGGTCACGCATCGGCACAGCTTGCAGCGCTCTTTGATAGCTGTGAAGAGTGTCGCGGGCAGTCTGCTCCCATGTGAAGCGGCGGGCAGCCAGCAAGCCGCGCGCGCGCGCGTGTTCGCGCCAATCAGCGTCATGGTAAGCGCGGTGCAGTCCCTCCACCCACGCGGCGCGATCATGTGGCGGCAGACATAGGCCAACGTCCTGCGCCACCTCTGGCAGCGATGACACGTTGGACGTCAAGACAGGGGTGCCGCAGGCCATCGCCTCCAACACAGGCAGCCCGAACCCTTCAAACACGCTTGGATAAACAAACACTTCCGCCGCATTGTACCATAGCGGCAGGTCTGCGACAGGCACAAAGCCGATCAAGCGCACGTCCCCGGCCAGCCCATGCTGGGCGATTTTGGCCTCCACGTCGGCCTGCCCCCAGCCGCGCCCCCCGCCCAGCAGCAGCGGCAGCCGCTCGGCGCGGGGCAGGGCGGCGTAAGCGTCCAGCAGCAGCGGCAGGTTCTTGCGCGGCTCAATCGTCCCGATGAACAGCCAAAAGCGCTCCGGCAGCCCCTGCTGAACGCGAAAGGCGGCCACCTCGGCGGCAGCGCGTGGGTAGTGCTGCGCGCGGTCGTAGCCCAGCAGCGTCACGTCGATCTTGTCCGCAGGGATGCCCAGCAGCGCGGTCAAGTCATCGGCGGTGCTCTGGCTGATGACCGTCACACGGTGGGCGCGCTGGCAGCTCCACGCCGTGAGCAGGCGCAAATACAGCCGCCGCGCCGCCGGCAAGTAGGACGGATAGCGTATGAAGGATAGGTCATACACCGTGACGACAGTCGGTTTGCGCGCCAGCACAGGCGACACGAAAGCGGTCGCGTGCAGCAGGTCAAACTCGCCGAGCTGCCACGGCTGGGCGGCCTGCTCCCAGAGGATGCGCTGGAAGGGGTGCTCGGTGTTGAAGTGGCTGCGACGGACGTCTACGGCGGGGTACTCAGCGCGCACCGCGCGCCCGACCAGCGCGCTGAAGCGCCAGCCCTGCGGCGCGACCTGCGGCAGGTGCAGCAGCAGGCGGTGGATCACGTTGTGGATGCCCGCCGCGCGGTAGCCCGCCTGCGACGAGAGCAGATGCGCGTTCAAGCCGACGTGGGGCATCGCTTACAACTGGGTGCGCGCCCACTCAGCCATCTGACGGACGGCCTCATCGGGGTGGGCGGTCAGCGCGCCCACCGTGGCGCGCGCGGCTGTGTCGGACGGGCGCATGTGTGCCAGCACCTCTAGCAGGTCACAACACACCGCAGGGGGCGTGGCCGCCTCTGAGAGGGTGGCCAGCACGACCTCCAGCGTTGCCGCGCCGCCGCGATGTTTGAGCGCCTGCCGCAGGAAGTAGCGCAGCGTGTCGTTGTCGGCTTGCGCGCGCAGCAGGGCGACCAAGCGCGGCCCCACTTCAGGATGATCGCTGTAGGCCAGCGCTTGGATCGCCTCCTCGACAACGCGCTCCGATGAATCCGCCAAGAGGTCGAACAGGCGTGGCGTTAGCTCGGTGGCGGCTATGAGCGCGGCGGCGCGGGCGGCCATCGCGCGCACGTCAGGATCAGCATCGTGCAGCCCCTGCGCGATGACGGGCGTCACCTCTGGCTCGCGGCGGCTGCCGAGCGCTTCCATCACGCGGGCGCGGACGGTGGGGCTGGGGTCGTTGGCGGCGGTCATCAGCGCCTCAAGGCAGCGATAGTCGCGCGTGCGCCCCAAGCGCCACGCGGCGTTCGCTCTCACGCCTTCATCTGGGTGATCGCGCAAGTTGCGCAGATAATCCTCAAACGACAGCTCACTCATGGGGTGATGCCCAACTCCTGACTATCCAGCCATAACGTGACTGGCCCCTCGTTGACGATCTGCACTTGCATCATCGCGCCGAATTGGCCGCGCTGCACGGGCACGCCCAACGCCACCAGCACGGACTCAAAGCGGGCGATGAGCAGGGCGGCTTGTTCTGGGCGCGCCGCTTGGAGGTAGTCCGGTCGGCGGCCCCCGCGGGCGTTAGCGTAGAGCGTGAACTGCGAGACGACCAGCGCCGCCCCCCCCACGTCCAACAGCGAGCGGTTCATTTTGCCTGTGTCGTCGTCGAACACACGCAGGTGGGCCACCTTGTGTGCCATCGCCTCGGCCACAGCGGGTGTGTCGCTGTGCGTTACCCCCACCAGCAGCACAAAGCCGATCGCAATCGCGCCGACAACTCGCCCCTCAACGACCACGCAGCCGCTCGAAACGCGCTGCACCAACACGCGCATCGTTTTTTCTCCCAAATTTGCGCCACCAACCTCAGCGGCGCGAAGTCTGTCCCCAATTGTAAAACGGATTCAGAACAGATGTAAGACAAACGTGAGAGAACATCCTGAAGCCACGGGGGCACGTTCACCCTGCTCCACAAATGACGTTTCCCTGCTTCATTGCCTAGTGCCACGGCGTTATTTTTCCGCTATTATGATGAATGTTATATCTAACAGCTAAGCGCTTGCATGAACGATTACATCACGCAGTTCCGCAGCAAGATGACCTATTA
>DAOUBS010000098.1:0-9352 GCA_034432435.1 Anaerolineae bacterium | reverse complement strand
CACCACATGTCGTCAATGGAAATTTAACATGCTGCGCTACATCACCCGCCGCCTGCTTCAGGCGATTCCTACCCTTCTCGGTGTCACTATCTTCAGCTTTCTCTTAATGTCGCTTGCCCCGGGTGGGTTTGTGCGCCTTGCGTTTGGGGAAAACCCAGCAATTCGCCCGCAGCAACGCGCTCAACTTGAGGCGCGGATGGGACTCAACGACCCTCTGCCCGTGCAGTACCTGCGCTGGCTGTTGGGGGATGATTGGATGCGCCGCGATACCACCGGCGATGGTGTCGCCGACTGGTCAATCCTTATCCCACTAGACGCAGACGGGGACGGCATCAACGAGCCGCCCGGGCGCAACCGCGGCATCCTGCGCCTTGACTTTGGTGAGTCCTTCTCGCGCCGCCGCCCTGTGGTTGACCTCATCGGCGAGCGCGTCGCCGCCACGCTCGAATTAGGCGTGACTGCTCTGCTCGTCAGCTTGTCCATCGGGCTGCCCATTGGCATCCTCGCAGCTGTCTGGAAGGGCACATGGTTCGACAACGCCAGCCGCGTGCTCTCGGTAGTCGTCAGCGCTATTCCAACGTTCTGGCTGGGCTTGATGCTCATTCTCATCTTCAGCATCACCCTCAAAAACGATGCAGGCAGGCCGCTGCTGCCGATGATAGGCCGCTGCTCTATAACAGCTGTCGGGGGCTGCCCGCCCATCTACATGCGCCTCGAGTACCTCATCATGCCTGTGATCGTGCTTTCGTCGGGCGGGATTGCCATTTTCTCGCGCTTCATGCGCGCCTCGATGCTCGACGTCATCAATCAAGACTACATCCGCACGGCGCGCGCCAAAGGCCTCAGCAACCGCAACGTGTGGTTCAAGCACGGCGCACGCAACGCGCTCATCCCAATTGCGACCATCCTCGGCCCGTCAATCCTCGGCGTGTTGGGCGGCGCAGTCATCACCGAGACGGTCTTCTCATGGCCCGGCATGGGGCGCTTTGCCGTTGAAGCTGTGTTCGCCAAAGATTACCCCGTCGTGATGACGACGGTCGTCATCGGCGCGGTGACAACGGTGCTGGGCTTCCTGCTCTCTGACATCCTCTACGCGGTAGTTGACCCGCGCATTCGGTTCAACTAAGGGCAAGGAGAGAAGGTAAAATGGCCGCGACCTCTGTTGCCCAACTCAACGCTGAACCAGAAATCCGCGTCGGTGAATCCCTCACGACCAAAGCCATCCGGCGCCTGAGCAGAGACCCGCTCACCCTCACAGCGGCTGGCGTCCTGCTTTTCCTGCTAATCTTTTCGATCTCAGCGCCAACTTATGAATCAGTAACTGGCATCAATCACCGCATCCCCAACCCTTCCACTCAGTTCTTGCCCCCGTGTGTGCCTGTGCTAGGGGTCGGTGGGCCGGACTGTAATCCAATGCACATCTTCGGCACGGATGACCTCGGGCGTGATGTGTTCTCCCGCATCATGTACGGTGGTCAAACGTCGCTCGGCATCGCCTTCTTCGCCGCCATCTTCGCCCTGTTGCTCGGCATCTCCATCGGCATGGCCGCCGGCTACAACGCCGGCACACGCCTCGGAGTGGTAGATGACTTCATTAACTGGGTCATCACGACGATCACCTCCGTGCCGACGATCTACCTGCTCTTGATCGTCTCCGCGGTGATTCGCTCGAACCCCGACTTGTCGCGGCTGCTGTCTGGCCCGTGGCTGTTGGTCATCATCCTGAGCTTGCTCGGTTGGACGGGAACCGCACGCCTCGTCCGCGGTGAAACGCTCTCGATCCGCGAGCGAGAATACATCATCGCTAGCCGTGCCATCGGCGCTTCACCTTCGCGCATCATGTTCTCACACATCCTGCCCAACCTCTTCTCAGTCGTCATCATCAGCCTCGCCACTGACATCGGCGCGCTGATCCTGACAGAAGCGGCGCTCAGCTTCTTGGGGCTCGGGGTGTCAATCACCACGCCAAGCTGGGGCAACATGCTCAACTCCGCTCAGAACTACTACACGCGCGGCCCACACCTCGTCGTGCTGCCCGGGTTGTTCATCTTCACCGCGGTGCTGTCGCTGTTCGTGTTGGGGGATGGCATACGCGATGCGTTCGACCCAACCGCCAAAGATTAAAGTCAGTCTGCTTCGTTAAGCGGCCACTAGGCCGCTTTTTTTGTCCATGTTACAAAAAATTAGTACAATTATACCTGTATTGAGACATCATGGGATTAGATCACGATGCCTGAACTTTACAGCCGCACAGATGACGCTGGTTGGCTGACACCATCAATCGCTGACATTTTAGAACAAGGCGCGCCCCCACCAGGGGGGGATGGATCTATCCGCGAACATATGCTGACGATTCAACGCGAACTCGCTGACCACGAAACCCCGGCCAAAATCGTCAACGTGCGCTCGATGCCATCGTATACGCTCTACGTGGCCCGTCCTGAAACTGTCGGAAGGCTCGGCAACCGACGCGCGGTGACGCCGCAAGAAATACGGCGCAGCCTTGCCAAAATCGCCGAACAGCATCCAGATTGGGCCATCGGTTTCATTCCTAAGCTAGAGGATGACGAGACCGCGCTTGGCATCCTGTTACGCACTGCCGCACATCACCCGCTGAGCCTGCGACGCCTGCTCGTGCGCAGCAGCTTTCGCACGGCTCCAGCATTTCACAGTTTTACGCTGGGCATCACGCTTGAACAGAACCTCATCGTCCGCGATCTGCGCACAGTGAGACATCTGCTCGTCATCGGCAAAGACAACGCCAAGATTCACTTCCTGCGCTCTTTGCTGCTGACGCTGCTCGTTCTGAACACCCCAAGCGAGGTGCGCGTGATCATGGCAGGGCGCGGCGTGGAAAACCTCAAAGCCCTCATCGCCTCGCCTCATTCACTCGGCAGAACGGTCAACCAAGCAGAAGCCCTCTACAAAATCCTTATAGGACTACAGGCTGAAGCCGAGCGCCGACGCCGCGTGTTTGCAGAACACAACGTTGGCGACATCGACGAGTTCAACGCCGCCGCCAAAGAACATCACAAGTCTACCTTGCCTCGGATCGTCGTCGTGATCGACTCGCTGGCAGACGCCGAGTGGGAAACCGCTGAGTACAACATCATGGCGCACATTCAATCCTTGCTGGACATCAGCGCTGACATTGGCCTGCACTTTGTGCTCACCATGCCCGAGATTAACGACTATCAAACACTGCGCCAGCGCATCCACACCCACATCATTATGCGATCCGTCGCCAAAGCGCTCATTGACCAGATACCGGACTTTCACCCATCGCTGCTGCGCTTCGTGGACGCGGTCATCGCCGAATACAACCACAATCGTATCACGATGACCCCGGTCGAGCTGTGCAGCACCACCAACAATGAGTTGATCAACGCCGTGACTTACTGGCAGCAAAATCGACTTCAGCGGCGGCAAGAACTGCAAACAGACCTGCCTGTCAGCGGCAGAACGGGCGTGACAGACTTGCTCTCGCTGCCGGGGAGCCTTGAAGAAGAGGAAGGATTTACCTCTACAGTGACCAACTCACAGCCAAGCGCCAACACACCCACTCCAGAACCCACGCCAGCAAGCGCTGCGCTCACCCCCAAGCCGAGCAACGGCCTACAACTCGCGCCCAACGCCATCGCGCTGGCCGCCTACCTCGGATGGCTGAGCGCTGGCGCGCTGGAGGATGTGTTCATGATCGACAGTGAGTATGCAGCCCAGCTGCTGGAACAGCTCAAGCGCGAGGGCATCTTAGAGGACAGTCCCTATCCTACCCCTCGCTTTCTGCGGCGTTAACCGCCGCCGAGCTGGTCAGGGCTGAGCACATTGCTCGTGCAAGAGCGATAGTCCGCGCCCAAGAAAATACTGTAATCCGTTTGACGGTTGGGGTCAGGCTGAACAGTTACGGCCTGCGCGCTCAGGTTCAAGGCACGCAGCATGATCGGCACAGGGCTGCCCTTGTCATCAGCCACATAGTCTACAAGCGTCGTCTGCGCGCGCGGCTCCACCTCACCCGCTGCCACGGCCACAATCCCCACCTCGCGCAGCTTGTAGGCCGCCACGCGATCCCAGTCAGGGTTACCGCTCCCGTTGTAGATGACGATGCGCGGCTGCTGAAGGCTTACACGGTTGCGCGTCGGCGGTTGATAGAACTCCGTCAGCAGTTGGCGGATCGGCTCATAGACAGGCAATTGCACAAACTGACCCGCAAACGCCCCCTCTGTCGGCTGCCACGGCGTCGTATGGTACGTGCGGATGAGCGTGTAGTTTTGCACGTCATCTGGGTTCACTTGCAGCGCAATCGGCAGCAAGCCTAGCATCACGTCAAACGGGATGTTCGTGGTCACTACCTGCGTAATCTCCCCCCAGAGCTGTGGCACGCTAGCCACCAATCCCTGCGACAGCGCCGCGCGGAAGATTGCTCGCAGCATCTGTTGCTGGCGGCGTCCACGGTCGAAATCGTCCGCCAGCCGCCGCGTCCGCGCGTACCACAGCGCATCAAACCCATTAAACCGATAGTAGCCCACCGGCAGCGTGCGCAGCTCGTAGTTTTGCTCCACCGGCAGCGAGGGATCGATCACCTCTTTCGGGTAGTAATCCTGATAGAGGCAGTCCACCGCAATCTCAACCCCGCCCAGCGTGTCGATGATCGTCTCAAACCCGCTGAAGTTGACTTTCGCAAAATAATGAACGTTGATGCCAAAGTTGTAGAAGATCGTCTCGCGCAGCAGACCCCATCCGCCGCCCTGCCAGCCGAACGCCTCGCCAATGCCGTATACGGTGTTCAAGCGGGTCATCGTCGGCGTCGGCACATAGACGAACAGATCACGCGGTAGGCTCAACACTGAGACCGTTTTCGCCTCGGTGTTGATGCTTACGATGAGCATCGTATCCGTGCGCAGCGTGCCATCCGTCGAAATTTCGTCGTCGCTGCCCAAGAGCATGATGTTAATCAGCTCGTAGTTGCGCGGGATCAATGGCACGCGCGTCGGCACAGCAGTCCCAGCGATACGCTCGATAGACGCATCCGGCGGCGCAAAAATCGTCGGCGCGATGAAAGGCGTCGGCGGCACATTCGGCGCGCTGGTCGGCAGCGGCAGCGGCGTGGCAGTGGGCGCAGGGGCCTCTGGCGTGTTCGTCACAAACTGAGCCACCCGCCGCAGCGTCGCCCCAGCGTCTTGCTCAGGAACCATCGCCCTAGCAGTTGCCGCGTAGTCAGCCTGCCGCGCTGAGGCCACCGCGTCGGACTGCGCCATTTGCAGCCACGCTTGCAGCGCGTGCCAACCTGTCCACAGCGTCACCAGCAGCAACAGCGCAGGCAGCACGCGATGCCACGTTAGATCCAATATTTTTTTCCACAAAGGGCGGCGCGGGGATGTCATAATAGGCTCCACAGGCTGGCAACACAGCTAAATCTGCCGCCAATGATAAAGCACACCCTGACGGATTCAACAGGTAGTATTCGCTCAACAGAGCAGTTTATGGGAACTGGAACAGCACCTCACAGCTTGCGTCAAACGGCACAGTTCCGCTCAAGTCGAAGGCTTCTAGCCGCACCCAATGGCGTCCGCTGCCGAAGAAAGTCGTGTTGATCTGCGCTAGAACGTCGTTGATCACAGGGGTAAACGAGGTTTTGTACAAGCTAAATTCATCGCTGCCGTTAGGGCGCACTGACACCTCGTAGTACCAGAAGTTGCTGACAATCGCGCTGCCCACCAACGGGAACACTTCGTCCTGCAAGCTGTCAGGAATCATCTGAATGCTGACGTTCGCGTTCGTGCAGCCGATCACCCCACCCGAGAAGACGTCATCGGTGGGCGTGAAAACCACCGGCCCAGCAATCGGGCGCGGCACAAACAACACACGGCCAGCCGCGACAAAATCGCCCTCGCCAATGCAGTTGGCGTTGCGCAAGTCTGCAAGGGTTGTTTCGGCTGCGCGCGCAATCCCAAGCAGCGTGTCGCCCGACTGGGTCACGTAAGCGCTCCACCCCGGAGGTTGGTCGCACGCAGTCGGCGTCAGTGTAGGCGGAACGTTCGGCGTAGGCGGCAGCAGAATGTCACCCTCCAGTGTTGGCAGTGGCGTGAACGTCGGCGTGTCCGTCGCCGTCGGCTCTGGCGTGAACGTCGGTGTGTCCGTCGCCGTCGGCTCTGGCGTGAACGTCGCCGTGTCCGTCGCCGTCGGCTCTGGCGTGAACGTCGCCGTCGGCGTGAACGTCGGCGTGTCCGTCGTGGTTGGCGACGCTGTGCTAGTCAATGTAGCGGTTGGTTGAGGCGTGAACGTAGCAGTCAAAGTCGCCGTTGGAACCATCACCGCAGGCGGCAGGCTGCCGGTCGTATCCGTGACCGTAGCGGACGGGGTAAACGTAGCTGTAGCCGTCACAGAAGGGGTAAACGTAGCTGTGGGCGGCAGCGGCGTAGGCGTGGGAATGGTCGGGGTCGCTGTGGGCATTTGAATCACAATGAGCGTAAACGTTGGGGATGGCGCTTGCGAGGGCGTCGCAGTCGCTTGGCCGTCCGCAACAACGGTGATGTTCGCAACGGCTGTGACCGTTGGGGTTGGCTCTGTTGCAGTCGTTGACAGCAGTGCGGCGATCACCACCGCGCCAACCAATACCACGATGACAACCGCCGCTGTGGTAATTTCACCCCGAAGGTTACGACGCATACCCCTACTCGCTCGTCTCTACCTCACTTTTCAAGGGTAACACAAAACTGAAGATCGTGCCTACATTTGGCTTTGACTCCAGCCACAGACGCCCGCCGTGCGCTTCAACTAGCGTGCGCGCAACCGACATCCCAACCCCTGTGTCCCCCAACCCCTGAATCAGCGGATGCTCCACACGGTACTTGCGCACAAACACCCGCGCCGTATCTTCTGGCTGAATGCCACCCCCGCGATCCTCCACCGAGACCATCACGCACGGCTCCTGCTGGCCGTCCTCGCGCAGCGCGAAGGGCTGCACACGGGCAGTAACTCGCACTTCCGAGCTGGGCGGCGTAACCAAGTAAGCGTTGGTCAGCAGCTCGTTGATCACCTGCGTCAGAGCGTCTTTATCCGCGCTGAGCAGCGGGATGTCATCATCAAGGTCAAGCCGCACGCGCAGCCCCTTCTCACGGAACTGCATCGAAGCATTGGTGATGGCGTCCTCAATCAACGTGACGATGCTCACCGGCATCGGGCGCAGCGTGTGATTGCCACGGTCAAGGTTGGCGATCTGGACTAGCTCATCGATCATCGTCTGCAAACGCAGCACATTCGCCGACACACGCTGCAAGAACTTACGCTGCATTTCCCCCAAAATGCCAGCCGATTCGTTCAAAAGCAGATCCACATAGCCGATCAGGCTCGTGAGCGGGGTGCGCAGCTCCTGAACCAACCCCACAAACAGATCAGGGTTCTTAGTGTCATACGAGCCAGCCGCCGCCTTGACCGCGTTCAAGCTGATCGACAGGCGATCCCGCTCCTGCGTCACCTCCTCCAGCTTCGATTGGGACTCACGCAGTTCACGTTCCAGCGACTTCTTAGCCTGTGCCAGATCGTCCACCATCGCCTGAAGCTGCGCAGTGCTCTCCGCGATAATCGCCTGCACGCGCGCCGTGTCACCCGATGCCAGCGCTGCCTGCTGATTCTGAGCCGCTTCCAGCGTCTGGCGCTCGGCCAGCAGTTTATCGCGCAGGTACATCAAATCGCTGCGCGCATCTGACAGCTCTTGAATTTGCGCCCGCAGCCGCGCCTGTTCTTCGCGCGCCTCGTTCAGCTCCATCTCATACGCGCTCACCTGTGCCAGCAGCCGCGCCCGGTGCTCCTTCACCGCGTCGAGCTTGCGCTGAAGCTCATCAAGCTCAGCCTTCAAGCGCTCACGCTGGCGGATGGCCGCCTCACGATCCTGCGCGACGTGTTCGAGATCCCCTTCAAGTTGGGTCGTCCGCGTCTCGTTCTCGCGCGTGCGGTTGATCGTCTCGCTGTAGCGGGCGCGCTCCGCCAGCAGCAGCTCCTTGTCGCGCTGGAGGCTCTCCACCCGCTGATTGAGCGCGTTGCGCTCCTCGTAGAGCCTCGCCAGCAGCGGGGCCATGCTCTCGCGGTCAATCTCAACCCCCATTGCGGCCAACTGGCTTTGCATCGCCGCCAATTGATCGGCAAGCTGGCTCTTCTCCTGCTCTAGCCGCATCTGCTCGTCTTGCATGCGCGCGACAATCTGCTGCATATACTCCGGCAGCACCAAGTTCCCCTGTACCTGCACCTCGTTGAGCTGCGCTTGTAGGCGGTCTCGTTCTCGTGTCAGCTTCTCTTTCTCGCGTTCCAACGTCGCCACAAGTTGATCAATCACCGCTTGATCGCTGGTTGCGGTCGCGCCAGCGAGCGCAGTCTCAGCTTCTTGCACACGAGACGCCAGCGCATCGCGCTCTTCACGCAGGCGCTGCTGCTCCTCCGAGATGACCTTCAGCGCCTGCGACACCGAAAGCATCTCCTCATCGTTCGCCAACAGATCAGCCAAGCGCGCCCGCTCTTGGCCCAGCTGCAACGTGAGCGTCATCACCTGCCTCGACAGCTCGCTGATCTGTTCACGCGCCAGCTTAAGCGCGTTCTGCATCTCTTGACGGGCGGCCACAGCAGCATCGTCGTCCACCTCCGCCAGCATCAAGCCCTCAACCATCGCTTGGATCGCCCGATCCTCGGCCAGATAGCGCGTCTCGATGGCCTCATCTGCCAGCGCCAACAAACTAGCCGCCAAGATGCTGATGCTCTTCAGCAGTTCCTCGTGCTGGCTGTCAAGCTCGCGCTGCGTAAATGGCAGCCCAACGCCTAAGATGCCCTTCAACTCACGGTCACGCAGCAGGGGGTACAAGTAGACTGTCCCCATTCGATCGATATCGAGCCGCGTGAACAAATCATCCAACTCATCTCGATTGCGATCAATCACCAGCACACGCGGCACATGGCTCTCGATCACGTTGGCCAACGTCGGCTGATGATTGAGGTTGAGCGATAAACCGCTCGTCGTGCGATCTAACACACGGTCATAGGCATACACAATGTCAGCATAGTTTGCGTCCTGAATCCGCAGCAGGAACGCCTCGTCCACGTCGAGCGTCTCAGCAGAGGCCTTCACAATCCGCTCTGGCATGTTGCTCGCGGTCGCCCCTTCCAAAATGCGCCCCACCGTGCGGATCAACACCGCCGATTGACTTTCCACCGCTGTAGGCCGCACAGCAGGCCGCACGGGCGGCAAATCCAACCGCGTTTGCAGCTCACGTACGCGCTCACGCAGCATCGCCGCTTGAGCGCTCTGAATGCGATAGATCACAACCAACGGCAAGCCCATCGCCAACACGAAGGACAAGCGCACTGC